>JASJCW010000118.1 GCA_030065265.1 Prochloraceae cyanobacterium | reverse complement strand
AACAAAGCAATGCGATCGCAAATTTGCTCTACGTCGGCTAAAATATGGGAATTAAAAAAAATCGTTTTGCCCTGTTCTTTGAGAGATAAAACAATTTCCCTGACTTGATAGCGTCCGAGGGGATCTAAACCAGACATCGGTTCGTCAAGAAAAACCACTTCTGGATTGTTAATTAAAGCTTGAGCCATAGCCACCCTTTGCTGCATCCCCTTGGAATACTTGCGTATTTGTTTTTTGCGAGCAGCGGATTCGGCTAAACCCACTAAATTCAGCAATTCTCGAATGCGTTTTTTTTGTGCAGATTTAGGAATTTGAAAGAGATCGGCACTAAATTCTAAAAACTCCCAACCAGTCAGATACTCATATAAGTAAGCATTTTCAGGTAAATAGCCGATCCTATTTTTTACCGAGCGATCGCCGAGAGGTTTTCCTAAAAGAGTGCCTTTTCCCGATGTCGGACGAATAATACCTAAAAGTGTTTTCAACAGGGTTGTTTTTCCAGCTCCATTAGGCCCGAGCAAGCCAAAAGTCTCGCCTTTATTTATCCTTAAAGAGCAATTATTTAAAGAAGCGATGGTTTTATCGAGCCAAAAGCCCGTTCGATAAACTTTAGTTAAATTCCAGGTTTCTACCACTGCCATCTCTTCGGCTACCACAGAATGTTTCCTCGCTCGATGAAAATTTTCAACTTTATTTTTATTTTTCCCGATTTAGCTTAATTTTTATCGCTAAGGCCGTAAATACCCATTTAGCCTGTTGCGCGATCGCATCGGATACCCTTATAATTTGACTCGACGATCCCAAATTGTGATATTTATTGTGGTTGGTCTAGTTACCACACAGGAGAGTAAGAATGTCTTTGAAAAAAGTACTTTTATTTGTAGTTTCGATCGCAGTAACGGCAGCATTTTCATTCGTTAGTCCTGCTTTTGCAGCAGACACTGCTAACGGAGCTAAATTATTCGCATCTAACTGTGGTGCTTGTCATGCTGGTGGTGGCAACGTAGTTTTATCAGTCAAAAATTTGAGTGCTGATGCTATGGAAAAATATCTAGTTGGCTATAGTGAAGATCACGAAGGCTCGATCGCCTATCAAATTGCTCACGGCAAAGGTTCAATGCCTGCTTTTGGTCGTCTAAAAGAAGAGCAAATCAATGACATTGCTGCTTACGTAGAAGAAAAAGCACAAACTGGCTGGTAAGAATCAATTTAGTTAACGAGTTAATGAAGTTAAAGCTTCATTAAATGAAAGTTATTCTAAGATCCTCAATCTCGATCGCAGGGATTGAAGATCTTAGAAATATTAAAAGCTAAAAATTTTAAAACAAAATATTAAATCAATTTAAGTCAAATAAATAAGAGAAATTTAATGCAAAGGGGAAAAATAGTCGCAATTATCACTGGAGCTATTTCAATATTCTTAGCAGCAATTTATTTAATTTTAGTAATATTGCTCGATTCTAGAGGAGAGATGATCCCAGCTCCACTGGAGTTTATCTTTTTTTAAGAAAAAACAAACTATCAATCCAGATCGATGTGTTATAATTTCCTGGTGTAATAAGCGGATGTGGCGGAATTGGTATACGCGCACGCTTGAGGTGCGTGTGGTCTGACCTTGCGAGTTCGAGTCTCGCCATCCGCATGAAAAAAGGGCGATCGGGGAGCTAGCAAACGAACCGATCGCTCGATTATTTAATTAAACTACGCGATAAACAAAGCTGAGATTAGCCCAAGCACTAACATCTAAAGCCCAAACATCGCCCGAACTACCTGTAATATTGGGACTAGCTCCACTCGCTGAATGAAGATCGAAGAGTAAAGCCCGTGCTGTTTCGAGGGGGTTAGGTAAATCGAGGATTCTTTCTTTATCTCCTTTAAGATGTTGCATGGCTAAAAGAGCTTTGAGAGTTTGCTCGAAAGGTGCGATCGAACAAATAACATGTACTTTACTAATTCCTTTAGCTCCAGAAACAATCCAATTAAGAGATGCTGAAGGTTGGGGAACGATGATAGTTTCTCTCGGAAGAATGGCAGTATTTTTTAATTGAGTAGAGTTACCGTTCAGTTCCGGTGAATATAAAGCGATTGGAGAACTTTCCGAATCTAAGCCTAAAATAAGGGGATAGATCGGGCGATCGCTTTGATTTTCAATTTGGTATTGAATCTTACTGCCTCTGGCGATCGTCACAGTAGAATCTTGTTCGGTGAAATTTGATAAATCTCGAACCGATATATTATCAAATTGTTTTTCGCCGGAATTTAGAGAGCGTAAAGTTTGTTGTTTAAGTAAGATTTTATTTTCTGGCTCAACAAGAGCCAAAGTTACTTCAACAGCTAAATTAGAAGACCCTTGATTGACGGTTAAACCCCATAACTTGGCTGCCAAAAGAGTTTCCAATTGAGGTATTAAGCGACGAACGGCTGATTTAACAGCTTCAGTGGCAATTCCTACAGTATTGGGAATCAAAACTCCATCAATAGTAAAAAGTCCGTAGCCCCCTAAAGAATTACTTTTATCTTCAGTTGCTTTTTGTTCAGTATCTGGATCTGTTTGTGCTTGAATATCTTCAATTTGAGCTGGTTTAACCCTACCAAACAAACAATCAGCAATTTCGTCTCCGGCAATAACAACCTCAGAAACTGAATTAATATTAGCAAAAGCCGACGTTCCATCTACCCGTTCGATCCTTTCAAGTTGGGCATCTAAAGCGACGATCGTGCCTAAATTGCGGGGGAGAATGCGAATCGATTCTCTGACGAGTTGCCCCACTTCTGGCTTATTATCGCTCGATTGGGAAATTAATTTTGCTTTAGCACTCAAACCTTCTCGGGAGCGAATTTGCAGTAAAATCGGCTCGGTTTGTTGGGGTGCAGATTGAAGATCCTCGGTAGGTAAAGATTCTTGTTGGGATCTATTGGAGACAACAGTAAAACAAGAACCAATTCCATAGTTGTTTAAAATCTTGGCTGGAATACCCCCAAGATCGATCGCCACACCTCCAGTGTCGTCAATTGCCTTAATAAAGCCTTCAGCACCAACCAAAGACTCGGGCTGACAATAATACATCAATAAGGGTTTCTTGTCCTTAAAATCCGCTCTAGGTTGTTGGTAGATACTGCCCATAGATGCGATCGCTTCGTTTGTTCGAGCCAGGGAAAATTGGATCGTGCTAGCTGGGGTAACTTGCCAAAGAAATTGGGTTAAAGCATGGGTAAATAAACCAGCACTAAAACCATCCCAAACGGTTTCGGTAGCAATACCATCGGCTCGAGTTGCTTGTAAGATAGTTCCCGATAGAGGCCGATCGATTGCTTGAGGATATTTTTGTTTCAATCCTTGTTGAAAAGATAGTTCTTCCGGACTGGGTTGTTGCGAAATAACCGGTAAAGATCGGGCCCGCAGTCCTCCAACTAGAGAATTTTCAGTAATTTTATAACTGGTATCGAGAACTAAAGTAACTCGATCTGTTGCTAGGGAATTAGCCAGGAGAATTAAGGTTTCTTCTAATATTCCGTTGACTGCGGACGTATTTTTCACTAACGAAGTCCCATCGGAAGTTACTAAACCGTTCATCAAATTATTAGAACCTGCTTCGGTTGCGTCAGCCATTTTTAAATCGGCTGCGATCGGCTCGGGAATATTAACTCCCATTCCATAACCGCTAAAGTGAAATACGACTACATCGTTTGATTTTGCTTGTTGAGTTAAATGTTCGATAAAAGCAGTTTCGATGTTTTCTCTGGTGGCTTCTTTATTGGTGAGAGTAATAATATCGCTCGGTTGAAACCCAAAACGGTGGATGAGAAGTTCTTTTTGTAATTCTACATCGGTGAGGCAACCTGTTAATCCCAGATTGCGAGAATATTCGTTAATTCCTACCAGCAAAGCTAACTTACGATTAGTTGGCTCTGCTAGAGCATCAAGATAATTTTTGACTGAAGGTGAGAGAGGGCCTTTACCCCGTTGCAATAATCCTATTTCGCTTGCTAGTAGGGTTAGTAGAGCTAACCCAGTCTGTTGCAAAAAACTCCGCCGCATCATACTGTATCAGCTATTAGCTTTCAGACATCAGCTTTCAGCCTACCAGGAATGGCGATCTCTAATCGAAGCAAGAACAAATATTACTAGAATATCTCCGTTTTTTATTCAAAAAAAAGAAAATTAATGGTCTGCGGCCCTAGAAAACTAGTTGCAATTAGATTCATTGTCAACTATTTTACTAAGAAAGCTCAAAATCTCGAGGTAATCTGTTTGAGATCGAGCCTTCTCCGACTTAAGTTGAGTTTGATTAAGATTTGACTTGCATTGCTTTGACTAATTCGGCGGCTACTTCGGGACGGGAAAATTGTGGTGGTGGAGATTCGCCTCGACGGAGCATTTCTCTAACTTTAGTTCCCGATAAGTGAATGCGATCTTCTTTCTTACTGGGGCTAGTTTTGCTGGTTGCCATTTGATCGGTTTTTTTGCAGTAGAAAGCGTGCTCGAATTTCATCGGGACAATGCCCAATTCGCCATCTTTAAATTCTTCAAAGATTTTTTGCGCGTCGTAAGTGCCGTAATAGTCGCCAACTCCAGCATGATCGCGGCCGACGATAAAATGAGTGCAACCGTAGTTTTTGCGGACTAAAGCGTGGAATATTGCTTCTCTGGGGCCCGCGTATCGCATTGCAGAAGGATTGATCGCTAAAATTACTCTATCTTGGGGAAAATAGTTTTCTAGCATGATTTCGTAGCAACGCATTCGCACTTCGGCAGGAATGTCGTCGCTTTTAGTCGTTCCAACCAAGGGATGCAAAAATAAGCCGTCTACGACCTCTAGGGCGCATTTCTGAATGTATTCGTGGGCGCGATGGATTGGATTGCGGGTTTGGAAGCCGACGATGGTTTGCCAGCCTTTTTCGCGGAACATGGCTCGAGATTCGGCTGGATCGATTTGATATTTGGGGAAGAGGGCATGATCTTCGCGATCGAGCAACCAAACTGGCCCGGCTAAATTAACCGCTCCTTGGTCGTAAACTGCTTTAACTCCCGGGTGTTTGGTTTCCTCGGTACGGTAAACTTGAACTGATTCGCGGGCTTTATCGTAGGTATATTTTTGAGTCAGTTCTAAGATGCCGATAAATTTACCTTGAGGATCGTCGAGACGGACTTGACTTCCTTCTTTAAGGCTTTGAGCTGTTTCTTCGCTGACGGATAGGGTGACGGGGATCGACCAAGGAAGACCATTAGCTAGGCGCATTTCTTCAACGACTCTGTTGTAGTCTGCTTGCCCCATAAAGCCTTCTAAAGGACTCAAAGCTCCGATCGCGATCGTAATTAAATCGCAAGTGGTTCGATCGTCGAGTTGAATTCTGGGAAGGCGATCGCCTGCGGCAATAAATTCTTGACGTTGTTCTGGGCTAGCAATTCGATTAATTAATTTCCCGCCATGAGCTGCAATGGCATCTGTATTTGTACTCATATCTATTTTTTTAGCTTCCAGAAATTATCCTATCAAGATTTTTGTTTGTTTTATTTCCACTTTGCCCTTCTAGAGAGCAGTATATTTTCATGTTTAGCTTTATTTTATCTAGTTGAATCAAGCAACTAAAAAATTGGTTCGGAATATTTAGCTTTAAATCTGATTAATGACTTTCAAACCGATCTTAATTTTATGCCAAAGAGTAGAACTTTGTGAAAACAAGGATATTGAATTGATTATTTACTTGCAATTTGTCCAAAACTCGGATGATTGCAGCTCTTATTAAAAAATTGAATTATTAAAAACTTTTGCCTCTTGCCTTTTGCCTCTTGCCTATGTTGATAATCTTTATTTCTATTAATAATATTCTGGCATTAATTGCAGTATCCCCATGCCTAATTGTTGGGAGGAAATTACTTTTGCTTCTAATAAACCAATCATATCTTTTATTTTCGGATTTCCTTTTGAATTTCCTGTTACTCCCATGGCGACAATTATGCCGCAGTAACCTTGATTTTGTTCTGTGCTTTGATGCCATTTTTGCGAGGCTTTTAGATAAGTTGGATCTTGTTTTTCAAATTCTTCAAAGAGATATAAATCGCCGTTTCCTGTTTTAATAATTCCGATATCGTAGTTAGTCCCGGTGAGGGGATCTTCTCCCGGATTAAAGCAAATTGCTTCTATTCCGCCTGCTTTTTCAATATTTTCAATTAATATTTTTGCTTTACCGCGAGTTGTTTGAATTATAATCGCCGGTAGTCCTTCTCCCGTACAGGAAATAGATTGAGATTTATAATAGATTTTCGGCCGATCGCGCAAAGACTTGATTAATTCCCAAGGAACTATTTTCATTTGACAGTAAGAACCTCGAGGAACTAAGTCTTCTCTAATTGGAATTTCAATATCTTCTTCTATTTCAATTTCCTCTTCAGCCCGATCTAACATTTGTTCTAGTTCTGCTGCTACTTTTGGCATGGTAGAAACTCGAACCGATAACTCTTTTTCCCCAGATATTTCTGAAGGAATTTTAAGATTGTAGTTTCCTGTGATTGGTTTGATTTCTTTTGAATTTAAAGCCCATATTTCTTGACGGAAGAAAGATAATAATCCTTTTAAAGCGATGTAAACGGCGATCGCTTCTTCTTCGTCTAGGAAGGGTCGCATACCTTCTAACGGGTGAATGCTACCGAAGACGGGGCGAATTTCTGAAGTTGGTAATTCTGCTAGATCGAACTCTTCGTCTTCATCGTCTAATCCGGCAATCTCTGTTTTGGCTTCAAAATTTAAAAACCAACAGTCTTGGGATAAAAAAGCGGTTTCTAATTCTTCAAAATTGCTTTCTGATAGGGCTGCAGATCTAAATCTTTTCATCGAATCGAGCGATCGGTATAAAATAATCCCGTATTCTCGTCCTAGCATGCCCATGACGCAGGCATATAAAGTATCTATCCCGGGGCGATCGATCTCGATCGCGATAATATTGCGGTCGACGATGGTTTCCCAAATTGCTTCTTCCCAAATTTCGCGGGCGACTGTAGCGAGCAATTTTTCGTAAACTGGAGCAATTTTATTTCTATTACTGTGATTAATTTCTTCAAAACCGCGAAATAGTTCGTCGATTAAGGGTAATTCTTTGACGTATTCGATCGCAATATCTAAATTCTGTAAAGCCCCTCGTAAAAAAAATTGAATTTCTCGATCTCTGACGACTATTTTCTGAGGTCGGGCTGGTGTGGCGGGACTGTGGGGATTTTCGATCGCCCGCAATAGGGTGCGAACTACTGCTTCTGGCCCCATTGCTGGTGGAACTACGTCCATTGCGCGCACTAAACCTTCAGAACCATCTACCCAGATAATGCATTCTCCTTTGCCCTCTGTTCCCGATTCTAGGTTGGATTCTATTTTCGATAAAGGCCGGCGATCGCCTTCCCAGACGGTGGGAATTTGGGGGATTTTCTGGAGTCTGCGCTTGGTCGTCTGAGGGAGAGCATTCATGAGATTTATTTTCTTAACTAGATTTGACTGACAATATTCATAATTTCAGTCGGCGATAATTTTAAAATTGTTGTCAATTTCTGCGATCGAATTTGATGCAGCGCGGAGCCAGTTTGAATGATTAAACTTAGATATTATCGAGTAGATCTTAGCATGAAAGGTATTCAAGATTACGGCTGCGAGATGGTTAATCTCAGCTATGGGTAATTGCTTGCTGGGTTGAAGATTTTAGGGTCAATCCGTATTCTATGCCTTCAACTACTGCTTGATAGGAGGCTTCTAAAATGTTGTGGGATACTCCTAAAGTCGTCCATCTTTCTGCCCCGTTGCTCGATTCTACTAACACTCTGGTTTTAGCCTCCGTACCTGCTGCACTGTCGAGAATTCTGACTTTGTAGTCTGTGAGTCCGAAGGCTGCTATTCGGGGATAAAATTTTACTAATGCTTTGCGGAGGGCACTATCGAGGGCGGAAACGGGGCCGTTGCCTTCTGCTACTTCGAGAATGTCTTCTCCTTTGACGCTTACTTTAATGGTTGCAGTGGCAGTGGTATAGTGGCGATCGCTTTCTCCGCGAAGATCGCAGTGAACTTGAAATCCTTTAATCTGAAACATTTCTTGACGCTTGTCTAACATCGATAGCATTAATAATTCGATGCTTGCTTCTGCTGCTTCAAATTGATAGCCTTGGCTTTCTAAATGTTTGATTTGCTCTAATATTTTTCTGGTTTGGGGATCTTGCTTGGTGAGTTCGACACCGAAGCAGCGAGCTTTTGATAAGATATTGCTAATTCCCGATTGTTCGGAAATTACAACCCTTCTTTGATTGCCCACTGCTTCTGGTTTAATATGCTCGTAAGTCAGGGGATTCTTCTCGACGGCACTGACGTGTATTCCTCCTTTATGAGCGAAGGCAGATCGGCCGACAAAGGGGGCGTGTTCGTTGGGTGCGAGGTTAACTATTTCGCTAATTTTGCGGCTGGCTGTGGTTAATTGGGTTAGTTTCTCGGCTGGTAGACAGTTGTAATCCATTTTTAACTGTAAGTTAGGGATTAAACTGCAAAGATTGGCGTTACCGCAACGTTCGCCGTATCCTTCGATCGTGCCTTGAACCATGGTCGCCCCTTCTCTAACTGCGGCGATCGCGTTGGCTACGGCTAGATCGCAGTCGTTGTGGGTGTGAATGCCTATTTTTATCTCGCTGTCTATTTCCTGTTTTACTTCTCGAAGTATCTGGGTAATTTCTTCAGGAAGGCTGCCGCCATTGGTATCGCACAGCACTACCCATTCTGCTCCTGCGGCGATCGCGGTTTTTAAAGTAGATAGGGCATATTCGGGATTATTTTTATAGCCGTCGAACCAATGTTCGGCATCGTAAATCACTTTTCTGCCCTGACTTACTAAATACTCGATCGTATCTCGGATCATGGCCAGGTTTTCCGGTAGAGTTGTCTCGATCCCTTCGCTGACGTGGAGATCCCAGGACTTACCAAATATTGTCACCCATTTGGTTCCGGCGGCTAAAATTGCTTGTAGCATTTTATCTTCTGCTGCGACTCTATGGGGTCGGCGCGTCGAACAAAATGCGACTATTTCGGCTTGTTGTAAAGGTTCTTCTGCTAGTTTCCAAAAGAATTGTACGTCTTTAGGATTTGCTCCGGGCCAACCTCCTTCGATAAAAGGTATCCCCATTGCATCTAAAGTGCGGGCGATTTTTAGTTTATCTTCGAGGGATAGAGAAATGCCTTCTCTTTGCGCTCCGTCTCTGAGGGTGGTATCGTAAATCCAAATCCGATCGGTACTATTCATACTTTTTGGGAAACAGTTTGAAGCAATTTGTTTAAACTAAATTTAAGAATTCAAAATCTCGGCTATGCCAAAAATAACAGTTCAAGGAAAGACTATTATCTGCGATCGCGGTGCTAATTTACGTAAAGTTTTATTAAAAAACGAAATTGACTTGTACAATGGCAATGCAAAAATCATTAACTGTATGGGTATTGGCAGTTGTGGAACTTGCGCCGTTGCAATTGATGGCGAAATAAATCCACCAAATTGGAAGGATCGAGCTAGGAGATCTTTCCCACCCCACGATCCGACTAAAAACCGCCGTTTGGCTTGCCAAACTAAGGTTATAGGGGATATTAGCGTTGCTAAGTACGATGGCTTTTGGGGACAAGGCGATCGCATAGTTTGGGGGCCGAAACAATCTGGTTAGAAAATAGCCAGTGCCATACAACAACGAAAGTTATGTTAACGCTCTGGCTGTTATTTTAAGTGCCGATAATTTTATTTCTTAAGCTTCTAGTCCGATCCTTAAGTTGTTTTAAAGCGATAATTCGGATCTAACCAGCAAAGAGGTAAGCATTCTCCTGAAGGAAAAATCATTTCCGATTTAATAAAGCTTTGCGGATCTTGCATTTCTTCGCCAGAATGGGATCTACCAACAATCTTATTTTGACAAGGATCGTACAGTTGTTGTAGGTTTAATATTTCTACTAAATCGCGGCTAATTTTGTGTTGTAAGAACATAAAACGCCTCCAATTGTTATTTTATTTATTATCTACTTTAGATCTAACGCAAAGATTAACCAGAAAGTTAAAAAACAGTCTCAAAAGCAGAAAAAATTAACAAATTTCTTTGTAAAAGGTATGAACGATCGCCTTAACAAAAAAAATCCCATCTTAAAGCTAGAAGGAGTAGTTCTCGAAACGCCACTAGCTGCCGAAAATATTTTACAAGATATATCTTTCGATCTTTTTAGGGGCGATCGCTTGACTATAATCGGCCCGACTGGTGCGGGAAAAACTTCTTTATTAAAGCTTTTAAATCGCTTGAGCAATTTTAGTCGGGGTGAAATTTATTTTCATTCCCAGTCGATTAAAACAACTTCGCCGATCGAATTGCGTCAAAAAATCGTTTTAGTCCCTCAAGAACCGAAGTTATTGGGAATGTCGGTTAAAGAAGCGATCGTCTATCCTTTATTTTTGCAGCAGTTACCCCAAAGGGAAATTCAACAGAGAATAATTACTTGGACGGAATTATTGCGTATTCCTGAAGATTGGTTCGATCGCAATGAAGTTCAATTATCATTAGGACAACGTCAATTGGTGGCGATCGCTCGCGGTTTAGTGATGCAACCAGAAATTTTATTATTAGACGAACCTACTTCAGCATTAGATGCGGGTCGAACTGCCAACTTGATTAAAATTTTAATCGATTTAACGGCTAATAATAAAACGAGCGTAATTATGGTCAACCATCAATTAGAAGCGGCGATCGAATTTGCCGAGCGAGTTTTATATTTAGAGCAAGGAAGATTGCTTAAAGATGTTTTGGCAAAGGATTTAGATTGGCAGGAATTGCGAAAAAATTTGCTTGCTGCTGAGACTAAATTAGATCGAGAATGGTCTTGACGATTTAAAGTTATATTCTTGAATATTTTAACTCTAGATTAAATTTTTGCTTTTTAAATTTTGCTAAAAACATTTTCTCAATCGTTTAATTTCTAGATTCGATTCTCGATAAACTATTCCTGCGATCTTTTTTTGAAGATTCTGAATTAAATCGATAACCGACGTTTCTAACTGTTTGAATTAAACTTGGTTGTCTGGGATCTATTTCTATTTTTTTTCGTAAAGAAAGAACGTGAGTATCAATAGTACGGGGATTGTCGATCGCGTCTGGCCAAGCTCGACGTAATAATTCGCTGCGACTGAGGGCCTCTCCTTCTGCTTGGGTGAGAACGTATAGTAAACTAAATTCTTGAGGGGTTAGATCGATAAAATCGCCTCTAAATTGAACTCGTCGATGGACTAAATCGATTTTAAGATCCCCATAGTCTAAATAAACTGGTGCTAAGGCTAATCTGTTGCGTCTGAGTAAAGCTTCCGATCGCGCTAGAAACTCTTGCATCCCAAAAGGCTTGGTGAGATAGTCGTCAGCTCCAGCTTTGAAACCGCTAACAATATCTTTTTCGGTGTTGCGAGCTGATAAAATGAGTATTAAGGATTGTTTCTGCTGATAAAGCCAGCGGCACAATTCTATGCCATCTCCGTCTGGTAGATCGGAGTCCACGATCGCTAAGGATATTTGTTGATGATAAAAAATTTTTCTAGCCTGTTCGATCGTTGCCGCTGTTTGAGTGCCGTAACCCGCTTGTTGTAAATGCCACCCTAATAAAGATCTCAGGTGAGGATTCCCCTCCACAATTGCAATATACACTCTTTCCTACCTTAGCTGTATTCCTATAAAAAAAGTTGTGCTTAACAGGCTAACAAAGCCGATGTCAAGCTTTTGTAACTATCGTTACGGAGATTTGATAAATTTTACAGTAAAAAGTTATAAAAAATCTGCTTTTGCCTTTAATCAGGCTAATTGATGGCTACAATAAACTTAACAAAAGCTAATTTTCTTTGAATCGATCTCCGCGATCGACTAAAAAACAACCCGTAAACTCCCGACGCGCTCAGTTTAATATCGTGCTAACCGACTCCTTAACTATCCGATACTATCAAAGACTTACCGATGCCATGGTAGATTTATGGCATAGAGGCCGCCGCTATGATGAAATTCAAATGTATATGGAAGGCTATATCGCTTCTCTTCGTCACAGCAATGCATTAGAGGCTTATAAAACTCATCGTTTAGAAGAAGAAACATATCGTTTTTTGCGAGATCCTTCTAATTTTGAGCTAGCAATGCCACAAACACAAATGGAAACTCAAACTGATTATTATTAAAGACCCAAACAGTGCAAGGAAATCGGTATTAATTAAATTTTAAAGTAATTAAAGTCGATTCCTTACTCGCAAACAAAATAAATAAAACCTTGAGGAGTTAGTTGAAAATTTCAATTAACTCCTAATTTATATATATTTTTTCTGCACTATATCGATCGCCGATGCTATTAATTCTTTAGTTTTTGGTTTGCCTATTTTCTCGACTGCTTTTTGAAAATAAACATTTTTTTGCAGCAGCCTTTGAGCTACTATATTCTCTTCATAATAACTGAGAACTAAAGTTCTCTGAATGATGACTTCAATTTTCATTCTGTTAACGCAAGTAAAAGTATCTTCATGATTTTTATGCCAAAGAGAATACTCTTCTTTTGCGCCATCTAAAATTGCTCCGATAGCTACTTGATAGAAATCTAATAATTCTTGCTTGATAAATTTCTTTTTCTTAAACAGTAGATAGATTTCTAAAGACTCTAAAAACAAACTGCATAAAGAATTTAAGGCATCTAAATTCATTGATGATTTGAGGTACTTTGCTCCGAGCGATTTAAATGATTCTTTTAAAGCAATTGGATCGTGAATAGATTTAGTTACCTTTTTTATCTCCATGTTGAGCCGCTTTTCTTGAAAATAGAGATATGGAGATATTAGTTTTTTAAGTCTTGGATCTTGTCTTTCTAAATTATGAAATAGTAATGAAATATAGTCGTTAAGTTCGGCTCTAACTATTTGTTTGATTCGATTTTTTATCTTGATGTTGTTGTTTTCTAAACAAATTTGATTAGTCGACATGAATAAAATTTAAATGAATTACTAATTTATTATTCTTTAAATAATATACATAAAAATTAAACTTTTATCGATGTTAACTTTTATGTAGTTAAGATTGTCAAAACTTCAATAAGTAAAGCTATTTTTTAGCGATAAGACAAAACAAACAAATTAGTTTATTGAATCTACCTGACCACTTTTTGAATTCAAAATTCAAAATGCAAAATTCAAAATTACTAATTTCGAGCAGAATTGGAGAATTGTTACAAGGATGCAAGCCCC
>JASJCW010000117.1 GCA_030065265.1 Prochloraceae cyanobacterium | reverse complement strand
TAGCCTTCTGCCTCTAAAGAATCTTTGGCGCAATAATAATGATTGACATTGTATTCTTTTTTCTTTTCGATTGCTCGTTTTGCTCCGGCTTCGGTTTTCCAAGTACAATAACCGTCGGCAGAAAGAGCAAAAACTGTTAAACGGGTAAAGCCAAAGTCTTTTTTCCTACCGAGACGACCGCATAAATGTCCATTTCTATAAGCTTCAACGACGTAAACTGACATTCTCACTCCTTTATCTTATGAGCTGATTCGGACAATCCTTCTTTGAGTAAACTGTATTTCTCTAAAAAATTCCCCTCAAATACACTTAAATATTCTTCTGGATATTTTCTTTGTTCGATAAAATCGATCGCCCACTGGTTATTAAAAGGTACTCCCATATATTCAATTCCAGGTGTCTCCCAAGTCGGATCGATAGCTTTTCCTTGAGAATCTAATAACCAAGCATGAGAAAAAGCAAGAGGTAAATCCTGTACCAGTGCAAAGCCTTCACAATAGATTAGGTCGGAACGTTCTTTAATTATTTCGCGACAGTTAAAGTAACAATTTTTAGGTTGACCGAGTTCGATATCATTTGGTAATGGGATCGCTTCTGAAGATACACCAAGATCTAAAACTAACTCTTCAAAACCACCATATTTCCAGTCTTTAGATGGTGGATTTATTTTTCTCATTAAATCCGCTTTGTTTTCAAGATAATTTCTGAGCATTTTAAATTTGATATTAGTTTTTAAAGAGAGAATCTATTTATTTTGATTGACTAAAGTAGGTTCGATCCAATGCCATTTATATTGCCATTTTTCTCTAGTTCCGTGCCTTCTTCTAGCCCAATGTCCGCGCCGATAATGTTCTCTAGGTTCTCTAATTAATCTATTACTGTGCTTTATATATTCTCTAACACCAGAATAAGATTTACCTATCCATACTGGATTTCTAGCTAAAGTTGATGGTAATTTACCAGCTTTACCGAATCCAACTCCTTTTAATTTGCTTTCTTGTGCTTCTAATAGATCTGGTTTAGAGTTAAGAACTAGCATAGTATTAAGTAAAAGCTTATTAACTTGCTCGACTAAAATTCTAGCTTGAACTGGTGCGGAAGGGTCGTTTGAGATATTATTTTTTAGATTAATCGTGCCGTAAAATATACTCAAGCGATTACTACTCGAAGTCCAAAGAATTACAGGTTCTTTATCCTTAACGATATTAGGATGAGCGTTAAGTTTTTCAGGAATTGTCATAACTTCAAAATAAACCCAATCTATACTTTCGCTCCCTACCGTCCCTGAATATTCGATAGTATTTTTAGGAAACAAAATAATACCTCGATCGATAAAAGGTTTTAGCCCCGACCAATCTTCAGGTATGTCAGTGATTTTTAACGATTCTGCCAGAACGGAAGCTAACCAATAACAAGGTGTAAGCCGTTTTTGGACGTTTCTAGCTACATCAATAAAAACATAAGAAGCCGGAGTATTAATTTTTTCTGCTAAACTTTTAGGTAATCCTTGGATTTTTGAATGTTCGGCTAAAACTATTGCAGAAGCTAAATTAACAGCTATATTTTGAGTTGTTTCGTATTGTTTCGGGGAACGATAATTAATATTCTTAGCGATTGCTTTATATGCTTTAGTCGTTCTTATTGGGTTTCTAATTGAATCTAAATCTTTGCTCATTTTTTCTAATCAATGATTGCTTTAATATGGGTATCTACAGCCTCATCAATAGATAGCCACAGTTTATTCTCTGGAAATAAAGCCAACGTCGGATTAAAATCTACCAATTCGATGTAAGTTAGTTTATTTCTATGCCTGTCTTTAGGTTTATGACCGATATAATTAATAGTTGCGGTACAACCGTTAGTCATAGATACTTTTTGTCCTGTTTTTAAATCTTTTTTACTTACTTTGCTTGGCTTAAAATTTAAAGTATCGGCAGTTTGTCCATCAATAATCAATGAATAAAAATCTTCTACTTCTATAACAGCACCACCTTCATCACTTTTTTTGAGAATCATTTCTGTCGATGTGAATTTGACTTCGGATGCTAAGATATTTCCTAATTCTGTAATGATTGTTATAGGTTTATTATTGGTTGAGATATAAATAGTAGCTTTCATGCTAGTAACCTTGCCTTTCTAAATTCATTAATTTGTTTAATTTACGAGTCAGTAAAGCTGCATTAGTTTCAGGTTTATCATCTTTGTCATCCCATCTTTCTTCTTCTAACCATTCGATTAATTCTGAACTGGGACGAAAAGACCATACAGGATTATTAGCATCGTACTTAGCCTTCGATTCTTTAACTTTGTCTTGATTTTTCTTGTCCCATTTTTTTTTAATATCGCGATAATTGTCTGACATTTTTATTTGGTTTATTTTGTTGATTTAATTTGAAATTAGTTATCAAATAAACAGTTAACAACTATTTGGTACAGTTAATACTTTAAGATGCCTTATTCAAAAAAGCCTGACGATGCCAAGCAATTGCATCTAGACGGGGATGATAGTGCGGAGATTTAGGTAAGAAAAGGCGTTTGCCATGAAAAGCTTTCATTGGAGTAGCAGAAGGGGAATCTTCAAACAAACTATCGGATACTACGATCGTGTAGTCATCATTGAGAGAAAACCATAAGCGATCGAATGCCCAATGATGGTTCTTACAAAGAGATAAACCGTTTGAAATGCGATTGTCATAAAATTTAGAGAAAGGTTTGATGTGCGCTCCATCGACTATATTTTCTAGATTGTTAAGAACTTTCAAGCCGCAAAAAGCACAACGATAACCGTAAATGGAAGTTATCATCCTTCTAAATGCTCCGTCTCTAACAATCCTAGTTTGAGAATCAGTAGTCTTAACTTCTTCTGGTTGGTAAACTTTACCACCCATTTTTAGTAGCTCTTCGGAGATATTGCCAAAGGCATCTACTGAAAGCGATCGCTCTAGTTGTTCGGTCTTATTGGCAAACCAAGAGTCAATTAGAACTAAAGTTAATTCATTGCGAGAGATAGGGTCGGTTAATAGACAAAATAATTCTGTATCGAGATAAACGTATTCAACTGCTTGAGAAAGTGAACCGACCGTTCTTACTTTAATTTTAGATTGAGGTGATTCGAGATAATCAAAACCTGGATTAGCTTTAAAATGCCAAAAACCATCACTTCTTAAATGAAAAAAAGGCAAGCCGATATCGGGATTTCTTTGGATTTCTAGATCGTGCCAAAATTTGAGAAAGGTAGCAATTAGTTCGGGAGAAAGATAGATGCGATTTCTTTGAATTTGACCTCGCTCGATTAGCTCGATTACCGATAGTAATAGCACGGGCTTGTTAGGTGCAAGTCCAGCCGAACGACTAACATTTAAACCAATCTTGTTTGATTTAGATTTGGGTAAAAATTTGCAACGATAGTATTTAATATCCTTAATCATAGTCTCTTTTGACGATTGCAATCCTATGAACATACAACAAAAAATTAAACATCTCCTCGATCCTTACGATTCTTCTCAAACTGAATGCGATGGCATGATTCGCATTTGTCATACAGTTCTTACATCCGAGGGAATTGAACATCAGCCAATGATGGGTGTTTTGATTAAAGATAAACAGGAGGTCGAACCTCATTTCTGGATTGACTTATCATCGGGAGAACGGATTGATTATCGAGCGAGGATGTGGCTTGGAAAGAGCGATCCCGCAGGGATCTCGCCAAGGCGAGCGCGCATTCCTCATGGCATATTTCAGCCCAATGATTTTCCAAATGTTATCTATAGTGGCGTTCCTGTTGAATTAGAATTGTTATCACCAGTATTGTTGAAAATAATGACTTTATCCTTTAATAATTAGCGTCAAGAGAGATTAGATGAAAGAATATAGATGTACTCGCAACGAACCTTACAAACACGACTGTATCGGTCATGACGATATAACTGCACGCCAAGGTCATTATATTATGGCTAATTGTGCAGAAGCTGCTTGGCAAGAGATGGCTAAAAGATATCCTCAAGAGACTGAATTGGGTTTTACCGTTCAAGAGTGGGAAAGTCCTGGCAATGTCGTTATCCTCAGAGTCGAGCGAGATCGAGATGGCAACGAGATTTTAATTAACCAAGATGGTAAGATTGCTAAAATTAATGCCGATGGTGATGTGATCGGTTATGAAGGATGATAGGTAAGATCCCCCTGAGTTTGACTTATTTAGAACGCCAGAAAATCAAGAACGAATCTTTAGGTTTGTGCGAGCCTTCAGGTGTGGCAATGTCACAAGCAAAGAACGAGCTATGGATTGTCAGTGACGATACAAAAAAAGTTTTTAAATTGACGAGTGAAGGAAAGTTAGTTAAAGATAAGTCATTTAAGATTCCAGAAAAGGGCCTCGAAGGGATTGTTTTAGAACCAAACGGTAAGTTCTTACTAGCCATCAAAGAAGAAAATAATCTAATTATCAGAATCAACATTGACAGCGAAAAAATTACCGACTCAAATAAGCTCGAGTCAATGGAAAATTATAATGAAATTGCCCATTTTTTTACTGAAACTCAAGTAAATAAAGGTCTAGAAGGTATAGCTTGGAATCAAAAAACAGGGACGATTTTTGTAGTTAAGGAAGGCAATCCAGGTCTGCTAATTGAAATTTCAGCCGATTTGAATTCTATTATCAGTTACGAATTACTAAACGAACAGAATGGCTTTTATGATAATAAACTATCGAGCGAAGAAATTGACTTTTCAGGAATTTGCTACGACCTGCTGCGTAATTGCTTTTGGTTGGTGAGCGATAGAGCGAAACGTTTATTTTTATATAACTGGGAAATTAAAAATGTGATTCAGAGTTTTAAACTTGGATATTCACAAAAAGGTGAGTATCGTAAAATCAAAAAAGCAGAAGGAGTTACAATCGCTCGCGACTCAAAACAGCTTTATATAGTGAGCGATCTTGAAGCAATGCTTTATGTCTTTGACGTTCGCGAGTAAAAAAGAATTATTTTAAGTAGTCCCGAAAAAATTCGCTCTTTCCAAATGTCAAAACAACTCAACCTCTTTGATTCTAAAGATCCGATCCGACCGTCCACCAAAGAATTTGGTTTGGATAAAAAAGCTTTGCTTGCATGGAAAGAACGTATTTTTAAATACCAGCAGCACGTCAGAAATAAACCTATCCCGCAGCAAAATCAATTATTTAGCCTCAATGCTGCTTATGGCAGCTCCGATGATATCGATCCGTTCTCTTTGAAACTGCATACTTCTTTGTTTTATCGAATGCCAGAACCACAGAGTTTAGTAGAGGGCATTGATACGGGCTGCATTTATTTTATTATCGATCATACTTTACCAGTTTTACTTTATGTTGGCGAAACAAAACTAACTGCAACAAAGAGATGGAAAGGCACTCATTATGCCAAACAGTACATCTTGAACTATATTGAACTGCATAGAAAATCTAAATTAGATGTAGCAGTAGTTTCGGCATTTTGGCATAAAATCCCACCGAATAAAAAAATGCTCTTAAACTGGGAAAAAGAACTGATCGTAAAATGGAGATCCCCTTTCAATAAAGAAAGTTGGCAGTTTTACGGTCAACCTTTTGGAAAATAAACCTATCTATTATTTGGCGGCCCAAATAAATTTAACATCGTATTTTTTAAAAGTTAAATCTGAAGTAAGGACGGGGAAATTCTCTAAATTAGATTGAGCAATTATCATACGGTCGAAGGGATCTTTATGATGTTGTGGCAAAGAAGCTGCGGTGATGGCATGATGCCCTTTTATGTCTAAAGAGGTCATCCCTAAAGCATTCATTCGTTGTGGAATATAATCTGATGCAGCAGTTGGTAGCTTTAATTTACCCACGCTAACTTTAATGCTAATTTCCCAAATACTAGCTGCGGAAAAAAATAATTTATTATTGAGATCGCAGATAATAGCGATCGCTTCGGCATTTAATTTTTCTGGGCTAGCGAACCACCACAACCAACAACTGGTATCGAGGAGTAAATTCACGATAACCTCACCCCTCGTAAAAGTGTTTAATTCTTAAGTTCTAGAGCTTGGAACTGGCAAGCATCTCAAGGTAGGACTTTAACTCTTGCTAATAACGTAGACTTTGCGTCTTAAGCTGGTCAGCTAAATAAACTGAGCGGCATGAAGCCCCGTCAATTTATTGCGGGGTGCTGACAACTAATCTCTGTAAAATGCCGCAATAATCTCATCAATGGGTTCGTCAAAATCTTCAGGAATTACTACTTTGCCGCGATCGATTCCCATTGTTGGCGAGCGATCGTTGCTCGGCTGCTCTAATGGCACTAGTTTGGCGATCGGAACACCGCGATTGGCAATAACTATCTCTTCTCCCATCGAGACTCTCGTCAGTAATTTAGAGAAGTTGGTTTTAGCTTCATGAATATTAACCTGTACCATTTTGCCACTTATTAACTTAGCCCATAAACTAAGTCTACATTGAGCGATTAAAACTAGTCAAGTACGAACAATTCACCGCCGCACTAACCAAAAACATTCTAAATTGAAGCCGCAGTTTGAGCTTGAGCTGAATGTTTTTTAGGCGTTGTCAATAGTTCAGTGTAAATGAGATTGCATTTAGTAAAAATTTAAAATCGATTTCTTTTAAATTCTTTCAGGATTTCATGGAGAAAAATCATCCTATATTAAAAATATAGCGTTTTAAATTGCTGAAGAATCAATATATAGATATCCTGCGGTTGAGAATCAAGAAAAGATTATTTTGCTATGAAACCTGGCATCATATTATACAATGTTATCCTGATTGACCCGACTTCAAAAAAACATAATCCTAGAATTGTCATTCACAATATTGAAAGATTTGACAAATCTATTCCTTTAGAATTAGATTTAGAAAATTCAGCTTTATTATTTTTATTTTCTACTTGTAAGGCTTGGAAAAAAGAGCTAGAAGGTTTGGATTTAGAGCATCTTGTTCTGGATGATTGGGAAACGGGTTCTCAAGAAATATATTCAAATCACAGTGAAATTCCTGCTTTAATCCCACTTCCGACCGTACGTTTAACAACTGAAATTTTAGAGAATTAGTTTGTTCATTTTCATGTAGCTAATATTCTATTTATTGATTCGAGAATAATCTCGGTGCTGCCGAGTGCCTGGATATGTGCGCTCATTGCAAGGTTCAATTTTTTACCCCCACAACTAGAATAATTCCAGTCTCTAATTTCAAGAAATATGACTAAATTGATCCTTCAAGATTTAATTTTGATTATCCTTAGAAGTAATAGTACAGGGTGATATTTAAAAATATTCTAGATATCGTTTCAATCAGCAACGATAGTCAGAATGACTCTTAATATTATTCTGAATGAGCTTAATAGACAGAAACAGTCGTGATATCATCCTCTATTAAAATCAAGAGACGAAAATTTCTAGTCGAATAACATAGATCGTTTTTATCTATCCCAAAACCTCAACCCGGAGGAGTCATGTACATTATTATCCAACACGAAATCACCAATCCGACATTTTGGGAAGCGGTAGAGAAGACAGAGATTCCATCCCATCTGAAGCTGCACCAGTCACTCCCCAACGAAGCGGGAACGAAAACGGTGTGCTTATGGGAAGCCGCCACACTAGATGCAGTAAGGGAGTTTGTTGAGAAAGTAGTAGGTGAATTCAGCAATAACGTTTACTACGCTGTAGATGCCGAGAAAGCATTGGGTTTATCTGCTACTGACAGAGGAAGAGTCGTGGTATAACTCGCTACTGCTCTGACAAACACTGGACTGTAAAGCTTCCGGTTGCGGTAGACAGAGTTCGTTCACCTTAAAATCTGATGGTATAAAAAGGATAACTTAATTATTAAAGCTGTCTACCGTCTACTCCCTCCTTTCTTTAAAAAGGGAATATTAACCTCAGATTTGGGATTAAATCCAAATCTGGGGGAGAGCCGACATGCGTGTCAAACAAGACACGATGTTAAGTAATGTAAAAACAGTGGTCTATTTCCAGATTTTCAAACAATGGTAAACAAAATCAAGATAATTAGAGCTTGCTGAAAAAGAAGCGATTGCGAGTATAGCCGCCACAGAACTTGAAAAATATAAGGTCTATCTAATGGTTTCAAAATTCAATCAGGGGTTCGTGATCAAGTGTAAGATTTTTGAGGCTATAAAGTTAAAAACGTTGCACTTTTTTGAGCGAAAACTCTTGAAAAGCTTATCTTGCTTTACTCATCTGACTCTAATTCTCACTGACTAAAAAGTTCCCAACCAAGATATGCTCCTTGAGAGCGAAGGAATTCATCAATAAATTTTTCTCCACCACAAATTTCAGCTTCAGATTGAGAGCGAATTTGACTCCAGAACAGAAATTGCTGAGCTGCAGTATTTGTAGTCATAACTGTGCCATCTTTTCTGCTGCTAGCGGGATCGTGACCCATCTCAATCATTTCTGCATCGTAATCCGGGCCAAAACTATACTCTTCAGTTAATACTCCATTGACGAATAACTTATAAGCGATCCATTCGGAAGCATCTCCAAAGAAAAAAGAGATAGCTTTGGTTGAAAGCTCTTGTGAGGCCTTGTTAGCGACGATTTCGACCTGTTCGGGTCGATCTAAAAAACTCCAGCTTTGACCAGGTAATTGTTGGAATCTTCCGAACTTATGCCAGTGATTTTAGGAAACTCGAATTATTTAAAGTCGTGCAATCGTGCTTTACGATTACAATTTCAAGATTACCGCCAATTTCGTCAAAATCATATCCGAGCTTATTGTTCATAAAATCTCTACCCAAATTTGGTTTAGAGCTGGAAATCTTTTCTTTAAGCGATTTAGTTTTGATTGTATAGTAAAAGTGAGAACAAAAAGATTTGTTTCTCAAAATCTAGAGCGAACGCTGCAAAGGGAGGAGTTAATTATGACTACCTCAATCCATTATTCAATAGCAATAATTAGAGAACAAGCAAGAGGATTAGTTGAAAAAGGGGTTCTTAGTCACGAACAAACAATTGATAGTCTTTTTGAATATATTCCGATGATTCATTGGCAAGAAGTAGAAAAAGAGCTGGAGCTAAATAATTTTTCGTTTAGCGATCCTCTGCGAGATTTACTCAGAGAAAAAATTGGATAAAGAGCAAGGAATTGAGTGTAATTTGTTGCGAGTCGATCCGTTGAAATAACAAGCGAGATTAGTTTAAAAGGGGATTGAATTTAGAACTCGCTCGGTTGCGCCTCTCATTTAAGCCGATTTAAATTTTTACTTATTTCAAAAAATCAATGGAAACAGTTCTATCTCTTAACCAAAAATTATCCCGAGCGGAGAATCAAATCGTAATTTTTCTGGGTGGAGATGTAATGACCGGAAGGGGAATCGACCAAATTTTACCTCATCCGAGCGATCCTTTTATTCCCGAATTTTATGCTAACGATGCCCGGAAGTATGTCGAACTGGCTGAAGCAACTAATGGCTCGATTCTCACTCCAGTTAACTTTAGTTATATTTGGGGAGAAGCTTTAAAAGAATGGGAACGAATCGCACCAGATGTAAGACTAGTTAATTTAGAAACCAGTATCACTAAAAGTAAGGATTATTGGTGGGGTAAAGGAATTAACTATCGCATGAATCCCGATAATATTGATTGTCTCACTGCAGCTCAAATCGATTGTTGTACCCTGGCAAACAACCACGTACTTGATTGGGGATATTCTGGTTTGATAGAAACCATCTCAACCTTAGAGACAGCGCAAATAAAAACTGCTGGGGCGGGGCGGCTTCTCAGCTCGGCAGAGACTCCGGCAATTATCGAAGTAAAGGGCAAAGGTAGAGCGATCGTTTTCGCTTTTGGTCTAGTTTCTAGCGGAATTCCGCCAAGTTGGGCGGCTGAATCGGATCGGCCAGGAGTCAATCTCTTGCCAAACTTATCGGTACAAACAGTTGCTTATATAGAGAAACAAGTCAAAAAAATTAAACAACCAGGAGATATAGTCATTGCTTCGATTCATTGGGGTAGCAATTGGGGTTATTTGATTCGCGCCGAACAAATTAAATTCGCCCATCAACTAATCGAGAGAGCTGGAGTCGATCTGATTCACGGACATTCTTCCCACCATATCAAAGGGATGGAAATTTATCGCGATCGCTTGATTATCTACGGCTGCGGCGAGTTAATTGATGATTATGAAGGAATCGACGGTTATGAAGCTTTTCGCAACGATCTTGGCTTAATGTATTTTGCGATCCTCGATTCTGCATCCGGTCAACTCGTCAATTTGGAAGCAATCCCAATTCAAATTAAACGTTTGAGAATACAAAGAGCCTCAAACAGAGATCTTCTCTGGCTCAGAGACATCTTAAATCGAGAAGGAGTTAGATTAGGCACTCTCCTCGAATGGGATCGCAACAAGACCTTAACCCTAAAGCAACTGGCAAAAATTCCATCGGCGCAAGAGTTTCAAGATATATCCGACTAACTCTGACTCAAGTGCTTCTTAGATTAGCAGGCCCAGCGATAAAAAAGAGACAATAGAAGAAACAAGGCAAACAGCCAAATTTCTGCCGCGTCGTTTCGATTGGCTGTGAGGTTAAGTTTCATGAAAGAAGCAATGTTCTATACAAAAGAAGCAGAAGATCGGGTTCGCTGCCATCTCTGCGCCCATCGATGTTCGATCGCCAATCGAAAAAAAGGCATTTGCCAAGTCAGAGAGAATCGAGAGGGGACGCTTTACACTTTAGTTTATGGACGAACTATTAGCCAAAATATCGATCCGATCGAGAAAAAACCCCTGTTTCACTTTTATCCTGCTTCAACAACTTACTCGATCGCGACACCAGGCTGCAATTTTCGATGTGCTTGGTGTCAAAACTGGGAAATTTCACAAATGCCTAAACAACAGCATTTAATTGCAGGTTATGAGGCTACCCCAAAAGCGATAGTCGCAAAAGCAAAGCAATCGGGTTGCAGTAGCATTGCCTATACTTACACCGAGCCGACGATCTTCTTTGAGTATGCTTATGATATTGCACGTTTAGCTCGCGAGGCTGGTTTGGCTAATATCTTCGTAACTAATGGCTATATGACTGGCGAGATGCTAAAAACCTTTCAGCCTTATCTAGATGCAGCTAATGTCGACTTAAAAGCTTTTCGGGATCAAACTTATCGCAAATATGTCGGAGCTTTGCTACAACCAGTGCTGGATAGTTTAAAGCTAATCAAACAACTCGGTATCTGGCTCGAAGTAACTACTCTAGTCATTCCCGGCATCAATGACGATCCGGCAGAGTTACTAGATGCAGCACAATTCATCCTCGAAGAATTAGGTGCGGATACCCCTTGGCATCTCAGTCGCTTCTTCCCCGATTATCAGCTCAAGGATGTACCACCTACTCCGCTAGAGACAATGGCAAAAGCTTGGGAAATCGGAAAATCTGTCGGACTGAAGTACGTTTATCTTGGCAATCTCCCAAGCGCAGAAAAACAAAACACTTTTTGTCCAGATTGTGGCACTTTGTCCCTCGAGCGCAATTGCTTCGGCTTAATTTTCAACCATCTTCAAGAAGGATGCTGCCCAAATTGCGGTCGCAAGATCGCCCGAGTCTCGATGCCGAAATAATCTCACCCAGCTACTTGAACACAAGATCGGTCAATATTGAGGAGGAGCTTGATGGTTCACTGGAATGTAATAGTTAATCTGCACCAAGGTAGTTTCAAACAAGCTTTTAAGCTACTTCAAGGGTTGGGAGCAGTTTACAGCACGGAATTTTTGAATGTTTTAATTATGGAAGTGAGCAACATTCCTCGCTTTCTAGAAACCCTCAACCTTTGGGTCGCTGATGACCCCAGTCTACTGAAAATCATATCGCGCATCGTCCCAGTTACCTGCACTTTTTCCTTTCAATCACCAGAAGAATTTGAAACCAAGGCAAAAGAAGCAATTTTGTACTTTCTGCCAAGCTTAGCCGGGAAAAGTTTTCATGTCAGGATGCACCGTCGTGGTTTCAAAGGTCGCATTTCTAGTCCAGAAGAAGAGCGTTTTCTCGATCGCATTCTCATCGAAGAATTAGCCAAAATTGGTAACCCAGGTCGAATTACTTTTGAACAACCAGATGCGATTCTCGTAGTAGAAACATTAGGACAACAAGCAGGTCTTTCCTGCTGGAACCGACAGGATTTACAACGCTATCCATTGCTCAGACTTGACTGAGGCTTGAAATAAGACTATGTTTTCCACTTAAGATGATAAATCATCAATCTTCAATTCTGGCTTTTTATGCTTTAAAGTTAGCCTCAAAAGGACTATTCATTTTTAATTTTTTTATAAAAGCATAAATATGGAGAATCCCACAAATAAAGAATATTGCACCAAGCCAATCTTTTATAGATAAAGAATTATTGCAAAGATTTTTATTTTCTATTGAGTTTTGTTTTTCTAGGGGGGAAGTAATCTGCTTCATAATTACCTCTAAGTTAATCTTTGTTTTCTGATATTTAATTGAAAAATAATCTTTCAAAGAGAAGCTAAAAAGTAAAACTATAATCATCTAAAGCTAATTTTTTTACCCTATTATTACTGTTTAATGCCCCAAAAAATCGATATTTTGAGCTTAAAAGTATAACAGCAAATAGCATCACCATTTTTACTACTTATGAGGTTGAATTCCTTTCTTTCTTAAAGATTAATTAGAGCTACAATCTAAAATTGACTTTTAATTTGTATCACTCTCTTTAGAACCACTTTTAGGAAATATCCCCACTTAGCGATGGTGATGCTATTTGTTTTGAACAGACAGATATTAAATTCAACAGCTTTGTTTTCCTCTTTGTTTCGACCTGGTTTGACTTAGCCGTTAGCTCTGCCAGAGAAGTTTCTTTTAACTTCTAGTCCGATCTTAGCATCAAAACCTATTATTGATTTCTTATTAATTTAACTTAATAAATAAACCGTAATATTACATTACTTAAAATATCTGACTGGTTACTCTTGCAATAGTTCTCGGAATACAGGTGTCAATTGTACCCAATAATAATAGTAAAATTGGGTATTATTTTTGATTTTTCTAAAAAAATACTGATATCTCAAATATTCCTTTTTCATTCTTGATATCAATGTCTTTGTTTAGGAATGTAATTATTTATTTTCTAAATCTTTAAACAGATCTAGAAATATTTTCAAGACAATCATCTACTGGATAAAATAAACAA
>JASJCW010000116.1 GCA_030065265.1 Prochloraceae cyanobacterium | reverse complement strand
TGATTTCCTACTAAGAAAGAGACAGAAACTACAATAACTAAAATTATCGCTACTAATCCCAACCAAGGCCAATTAATCCCCCCGGAACTGGGAACATCTACCGGCAATTCCGTATTTGAATCAAAAGAATCTATTTGCGGTTCGGCACTTGTTTCTAGGGGAGTTACCGGAGCTTGTCCGAAGGGATTGACGATTTTTTCTGTAGTAGCTGCCAAGTTTTCAAAATCAGACATTGGCAGTTGATAATCTATTGATTCTTTGGTTATGATATCGACCATTTTTGCAAACATATCGACAGTTTGCTGTAAGAGTTCGAGCGTTTTTTCTCGTCCAGAATAATCGAGATCTAAATCGATTTTTTCAAAATCATTTGGTTGGACAGATTCCGAAGCTGCTGCGATACCATTAAAGATATTTTCTACAGTTGCTAGTAAAGTTTTATAAGAACGTTTTGGTAATAAATAATCGTTCGATTCAGTTTGCAATTGCGTTATTAATTCTTCAAAACGTTGAGCAGTTCCTTGTAATAATTCAATTGTTTCAGCTCGAGAAAAAGAATTAGAATCGATATTTAGGGATTGTTGTTGCTCTTCGGACATTTAATTTTCGCACCCAATAGAGTTGATCTCGCTTTGCTTGAAGGGAAAGAAGAACGAGGAACAGGAAAATATTGAAGTAGAGAGTAAAAAGTGAATTTTAAGCAAAAAATATCGATCTACTTCTGCTGCTCCAAATCTCCGGTTTCTGACCTTCTCAGACCCTGCTTCAACTCGATTTTATCATTCAGTCGCGCTGGTTTAATTATCAGTTTTAGCTTGGCAATAGTAGTTTATTTGATTAATTTTTAATTGAGTGCGATCGATTTGGTATGATTGTTTCGAGATTTGACTTACTGTTTTGAAGGCAATCTAATTTTGCTGGAGAGTTTAGCTAGATTTATGAGAATTTGCCGAGTTAACTGCAATTACAAAACTATGTAAAGCTTCGGTGAGTTGTTCGATTTGAGCTTGAGAATCGGATTGAGATTGTACCAAAGTTTCGATCGCATCGTTGAGAGCAAAAACCTGATAACCTTGTTGTTGGACTTGTTCGGCCTGTTCTTCTAGCAATAGAGCTAAATTATCGACTCGATGGGCAAGATTTTCTACCGTATCGGTAGTAGCAATGATTGCTTCTCCCATATATTCGACAATTTCTTCAAGACGGGCAAATCTTTCTTCGGGATCTATTGTCGATCGAGAGTATTCTAGAGCTAGACTGTTGCTGGGATTGTTATTATCCATGACGTTTTTTATGCCATTTCCAGGCATCGGCAATAATCTTACTAAGATCTGAATATTGGGGATTCCAGTTTAAAATTTGGCGAGCTTTATCGCTACTCCCTACTAGGATAGGCGGATCTCCGGGACGGCGATCGCTTTCCTTAGCAATTATTTTAACTCCAGTTACTTGACGAGCTGTTTCGATTACTTGTTTGACGGAAAAACCGTTACCGTTACCTAAATTGAAAATGGTTGTATCGCCTGCTTCTAAAAGGTATTTTAATCCTTTAATGTGAGCGTCGGCTAAATCGCTGACATGAATATAATCCCGAATTGCCGTTCCATCGGGTGTAGGATAGTCAGTACCGAAAATATAAATGCATTCTCGTTTTTGTAATGCTGTTAATAAAATTAAAGGGATTAAATGAGTTTCTGGTTCGTGGTCTTCACCTAGATTTCCGCTTTCATCGGCACCGCTGGCGTTAAAATAGCGAAAAGCTACGGACTTGAAATTATAAGCGCGATCGAAGTCTGCTAAAATTTTCTCAATCGTTTCTTTAGTGGTAGCATAAGGACTAAGAGGATCGTGAGGGTGGGATTCGTCCATAGGAATTTTTTTGGGCATCCCGTAGATCGCGCAGGTAGAAGAGAAAACTAATTTTTTCACCCCTGCGGCTAACATTGCTTCTAGAAGTGTTAAAGTCCCGCTAACGTTGTTGCGATAGTATTTTGCTGGTTCTTTGACCGACTCTCCTACAGCTAGAAAAGCTGCGAAATGCATCACCGCAGTAATATTGTGAGTAGCAAATATTTTGTCCAATAAAGGGCGATCGCTAATATCGCCAACAATTAGTTTTACTCCGAGGACATCTTCTACTATATCCCGATGTCCGTAAGATAAGTTATCAAAAACGATTACTTCGTATCCGGCCCGAATTAGTGCTAAGGTGGCATGAGAGCCGATATATCCCGCACCACCTGTAACTAAAATAGTCGGTTTAGCTTGCGACACTTTTATTTTCCAACAACAGCGACTTTAAATTTACCATGTTGTCGCTCGCTGTTTCTGTATCAACTGGTGCGGCTAATTCTCAACTAATCGATCGCATCTTTGACGCTGTCTTTGACATTTTCTTTAGCTTGTTCTGCTTCTGCTTGTGCTTGTTTGGCTTGACCTTCGATCTTATCTTGAGAATCTCCTGTAACTTCTCCCATCATTTCCTGAGCTTTTGCTTCGATATTTTTGGCAGCAGTTTCAGCTTTATCTTTAATACCCATTATTTTGCTCTACTATAGCAATCCGATTTGAGTCATGAAGAGGAAAAATTATACCGATAGTTTGCGATAAATATCGGATATAAGTTAGAGGCTCATTCCTATTAAAATCAGCTAATTGAACGTGAGTTCGACGAAACAAAAAGAGCTGAAATCAAGGCGTATCGCTATAGCCTCACCAGTGGTAAAACTAAACGTTCTAGTCTGATTCCACCGAGACACCCTGAGTTCGACATGTACATGTCGAACTAACTCTCAATAAATTTTACGGAGATTTTGGCCTGTCTTCCTCAGTCGCTAACTGTGGTTCGCTGGAATAGTGGAACTTAATAAAACTGTCAAAAGCGTACCAGCCTAGGACATACCAAGGAATAACTCCTAGTTGTAGTCCCTTAACGAGTAACTGACGCAACGCTAAGGCACTAAAGCCTAGAGGAATCAGAAACCGCAAATCTATTGCCCCGTTACTGGCTGTTTTAACTTGCTGGTTTAATTGAGCTGCTCCAGCAATTAATTCGGCTGCTGCGAAGGATTTTCCCAGATTCGTAGCTTTTTCTGGGAAAATATTCTCCAAAACAATGCCTGAATCCCCTAAAAGAGCGGAGATTTTGGCTAAATCGCTGCGTTCCTTGTTGTAGAAAATAGTGATGCTGCCGTTAACTACATTGGTTCGCAGGCGATCGATCTCAATAGACTCAGATAGGGCACTGGCAAATCGTTTCATCTGTTCGGGTTGACGGAACTCCTGGGCAACAAGCAATCGAATTCGTCCAGGAGTTTGACTTACCAGGCGAGCAGAGATAGGAAAAGATCCTGTTTCTGGAACTTGTTGGATTAATTTTGGTCTTGTACCGTCGTTGGCGATCGCCATATTTGCTTACCTCCACTTAAGTTTCTGTTTCTTCTTGAGATAGTTCTGTTTGAGCTTCTGCCACTAGGTCTTCAAAAACTTCCCCTGCTTCTACTAATGCACCTTTGGCTTTTTGATAGAGCGTAATTCCACTTTTGAGAGCAGTCTTAGCGATCGGTTTACCAACCTTAGCTACAGCTGGAATGAGAAGAGGAGCAATGACTAGCGCGCCTATTCCAGTAACAATTCCAGGTGTTCCTACATCTTCAAAAAGATCTTCGATTTTAATTGCCATAATTACCTCCTTTGTTGGTTAGTGGTTATTAGTTGTTAGCTGTTTGTTTACCCCATTACCTATTACCCTTACCTCCCCTCTCCCCACACTCATCTATTCGCTTAATCTGGGGCGGGTTTAGCGGCTTCTAGTTCTGCTTTGGCTTCGGAGATCAATTCTTTGCTTCCTTCGTAGATTGTTATGCCTCCTTTAATAGTTGTCTTAGCAACGGATTTTCCTACTTTCTTGGCTGCGGGAACTATAATTGGTGTCAGTAGTAGAGCGCCGATAGTTCCTGCAATTAATGCTGTCGTGCCAGAAAAAATCACGTGACGACCTAAAAGATGCCAGTTGGCAAGTTCTTTACCGAATTCGTATTCCCATTTCACGATCGATTTCCTCCTAAATTTCAAATCAAACTTTTAACTTTCACCAATTAGTGGTCGGAGTCCGTTCACTCCCGCCGCGATCGCCGAACCATTGTGAATGACAGTGGCTAGGAGGGGATTTAGTCCCACAGTTGTAGCTACAGAAAGTGCTGCGAGATTGGGAATGACAGCAAGACTAGTATTTTGCCCGATCAGTTGTTGGGTTTGTTTGGCAAGAGAGATCGCTCTAACTAAACTATCCAAGTTATTTTCCATTAACACTACATCTGCTGTCTCCCGCGCTACTTCCGAGCCATTGCCAAAGGAAACGGAAACATCTGCATAAGCAAGAGCTGCTGAGTCATTAATCCCATCCCCAACAAAAGCTACTGTTTTGCCCGATTCGTGCAATTGACGAACAATAGTTGCTTTTTGCTCTGGGAAAGCTTCTGCATGAATGTTTTCTTCAGAAATACCTAATTCTTTGGCAACTGTTAAAGCACGGTGGCGACGATCGCCAGTGAGAATGTGAATATTTAGCCCTCGATCGCGCAAGGCTTTAATTACGCTTTGGCTTTCAGGACGCAGAGGATCGGTGTATTCAACTACCCCTAACAATTGTCCGTTACTTGCTACATATATAAGAGAAGCCCCTTCAAGGTCTCGATGTTGCAGGTGAAGAGATTCGAGACTAATATTTTCTGATTGCAGGAAGCGAGCACTACCGACTAAAACATTTTCCCCTTCGATTTTGGCGCGCACGCCCAAACCAACTTTATAATCCCACTTACCGCGCCGCAACTGCCTTACTTTTTGTTCTCGTGCATAATCGACTAAAGCTATTGCAACTGGATGAGTAAGGCGTTTTTCTGCTGCTGCTGCTAACTCTAACAATCTTTGAGGCGCAGATCCGTTAACTGTTCTGACTCCAGCTACGACTACATCTCCTTGAGTGAGAGTGCCAGTTTTGTCGAAAACTACTGTATCCACTTCAGCCAATTGTTCTAAGCTGCGTCCGCTACGAATCAGGATACCTCGCTGTGCTGCTGCGGTCATAGATGCGAGAACAGTAGTAGGCACGGAGACGCGAATGCCAGTCATAAAATCGAGGGTCAGGATAGAAGCAGCTCTTGCCATGCTTCCCGTACTGAGTAAAACTCCTCCTGAGAATAACAAAGCTGGTAAAATTGCTTTGTCAGCCAGTTGAGCGGCGTGGTTTTCCATGCGAGTGTCGTAAACGGGGGCATCTTCGACTAATTTCACGCTCTGTCCGGCGCGAGTATCAGAACCAGTGCGTTCTGTCAAAATGTATAGCTGTCCTTCCCTGATTAAAGTAGAAGCATAAACAGTTTGTCCGACTTCTCGCGTTACTGGCATGGATTCGCCAGTCAGTTTTTGCTGGTCGATCGAGGCTTTACCCCGCAGGATCTTGCCATCAACTGGGATTTGCTCTCCTGGATAGACAATTACAACATCTCCTGGATTGACTTGCTCGACAAGAATCTGTTCTTTTGTGCCGTTGCGATCGACCCAGGCGAATTTGCTGAGGGAATCGAGGAGATCTAAAGCTTGGCGCGTTGATTGGCGAGCGGTGAGATCGCGAATTACATCTCCAATTTCGTGCAGCATCAAGAGCGCAGAGGGAGTAAGCAAATTTCCCTGTAGACTGGTGAGGGTAAGTGCCATCAAGTCGAGACAGTCGATATTCAACCTCTGGTTTGACCAAATGCTTGATACGGCTCTTTTTGCCACAGGAAGGCTGGCAGCAGCAACGGTTCCGCCAATCAGGGTAGCGGGAATGGGCCACCCTAATGGCCCTGCTAGTAAGGCGAGACCAGTTGCTAGAGCAGGAAGTTTTAAATCCGACCAAGAGCTTGAGGTTTTTTCTTTGTCTGACTCGTTTGCGTCGGGGACGATCGCCGTAGTGGCTAGCTGAATTAAGCTTATAAGATGCAGAAGCATTTCCTCGTCTGAAATTTTTTTGGTTTCATATTCGATCGCAACAGACATGGCTGCTGGTTTGACTCGGAAGCCAGTGAGGTAAGGATCTGCTTCGAGCAAAACTTTCAGACGACGAGCGTAGTGAATATCCCAGGCGATGCGAGATACTCTAAACCTGATTCGTCCTGGTATGGTCTGAACTACCCTATAGGGGACTAACAGTTCAGTTGACGGCATCTTTTTGGATTCGATCTCGTGCCCCTCACGAGTCAGTTTCTGCGGCTGAACTTGACTAATTTTAGTCCCTCGAACAAGTGCTAGTTGTTGATTTTGCTCCCTCGCTTTTTTTTGAGAAGTTGAATCTAGTTGTACTGCTACTACCACGATCTATCCCCCCATAATTACTTCTGTGCTTAAGTCTGGCATATTAGCGATCGAGTCTAGGAAACACCAAAGTATAGAAGGCTTATATCCAGCCCACAACCCATTTACTTGGGTTTGATTTAACGGCAATTTCTTTTCTTCGCTGAAGACAGGAGCGAAGTTGTTTGTCTCTTCCTTAATATTTGGCTCGATGGTTTCGACACTGAGCGATCGGTGTCCGTTTAAGTTTGGCTCTAGGGTTTGGGATCGGCTCGAATTTCCTCTTGCTGAGTTATTTTCTAACTGAACATTTCCTTTCTGTAGAGTCTCGAAAGCTTTTGCTGCTAGTGCTAGGGTCAGAATTTGGGAAAAATTTACTTCCTTTTCTTGCTCTTGTTCTGCGACCTTGCTCTCTTGTTCTGTTCTTTTTTCCTTCTCTTTCTCTTGCTCTTCTTCTACAAGAGGCGGCAACTGTTGCAACATCTCCCTAGTTATTGCTGCTGTTGCAATATAAATCGGTAAGGACAACCAACCGCTTATTCCTAAAGCTCTTGTTATTAATATTCCCGAAGTTAGGGGAATTAACCTTTCTCTTACTTCACCCGCTACTTTTTGGAATGAGTTGGCTGAGGAGGAGGACTTGGCTTGAGAGGCAGAAGAAGGTGACAACATTGTTGAATTGCAGTTCTTGCCAGCGAGCGTTGATAACAGACTAGGTGAAGATACGCTGGCAACGTCAAAATTGACTACTAAACTACCTGTATTTTCATTCAGCTTGACCTGATAAACTCCTTCTTGCTGTTTGAGCAGGGCTGCTGCGGTACGAAGAGCTTCCTGGGAAAGACATCGAGAGCGCAACCGTACCCGCCCTGCTGTAGAGTGAACTACTTGAATTCCAGTTTCTTTTATTTTTCCTCTCATCTCAGCCATACCTTACTCCTCCCGTTTATTAGCCAAGATGTTTTCTCTTCTCTTGCTGCTAAAAAATTCTCAGCCATTTCCTAGCTAATAATCCGGTTATATCCTCTATTTATATTGTAATTTTTTAGCCTTTAAAAAAACTCGATTGGCAACATTTTTTAAGATATTTTTTAATATTATTTTCTTGTCAGAAAAAGATAATTTCCTCGATTCTATTTGTTTTAACTGGAATATAAATCAGTTTTAAATCAGTTTTAAAAAATAAATATTTTTTAAAATTGTAATGATTTTTTTTTCGTGCTATAAAGCTATCGTCTAAATTTCCTGAGAATTAATGATTTATTTTTTCATTAAAAATAAAAATAAATGATAAAATAAATCAATTAATAAGATTTGAGGTTTGGAGTTAAAAGCGATCTTCGCGCGAGGTCGGCAGAGGCGCGCCGAAAGCGAACCGCTACGGGGGCCGCGGCAAGATGAACAACGCATTCTGTAAGCATTTGGTCGGGATTTTCTCCAATAGCTTTTTTTTATCTCAGTAAACTTTTGACTGCCTTCTCCTTCAGTAGAGTAAGCCAAGACCACATCTCTAAGAGTAGTAATTAATCTATCGGTTCGAGCCTGATATTCTTCTCGATCTCGATCCAGAGACGCTTTCGCCGTTCTTGGTTTAAGTCGAGAAGAAATTAAAACCGCACTTGAAATACTACTGAAAAAGAAATAACACTGTCTCAACATCGAGCCGACCCCAAAGACAGTGTTAGAAATCAAGTATTTAGTAACAATTATTATCAAACTGCTTTTGCTGTAAAAGGCAAAAAATATGACCCTGGTAAAGAAAACCAGAACGCATCTAAGGCAATTATCGTTCTTCTAGAAGGCAATCTAGACTCACGACAATCTAATCATAATCGATTTAATCAAAATAATTCTCAATTAAATTGAAAATTAATAGATCGCATCTTATAAGAAAGAGCGATTAATTAACGTCCCTTCGGAACAAGGCAAAAGGCAGAAGGCTTCATGTAAGCTCCATCGCTTTTATTTATACGACGACTTGTCATATTTAGACTAAAATTTATTAAAATATTTGTAAAGATTTATTGCAAAGAACTGAAATACTATGAAACTAGCGATCGCATTTATGAGTTTTGTATCGGCATTTTTATTGGGATTTGGTTTGCTCGCACCAACTGTATCTGCTAGCGAGTTAATTTCTCACGCTCCCGATAACGCTGACGTGTATATAATTAGTCCTGCAAACGGAGAGATTGTACCAGAAACTTTTCAAGTAAAGTTTGGATTGTCTGGAATGGGAATTGCACCTGCTGGTATAGATAAAGAAAATACGGGACATCACCATCTTTTAGTCGATCTTCAAGAATTACCAGATCTAACTACTTCTTTGCCAGCTACAGAACATATTCTTCACTTTGGTGGCGGACAAACTGAAACGACTTTGACTTTATCACCCGGAGAACACCACTTGCAATTAGTATTAGGAAACTACGCCCACGTTCCCTACGATCGTCCGGTCATATCCGCTCCAATTACTGTAACTGTCAAGTAAAAAAGAGACTCGATCTTAAAGAGCAATTGAAATAATTGATTGAGATTTCTATCGCTTAAATAGCGCGATCGCAAAAGCTAAGGTAATAAATTTAAGTTATCTTGCTTTTGCGTAATCGATCTATCTCATCTCAAAAAGCGCGGGCTTTAAACTTAATTTGTATTTGCTTCGGCTAAAGCTAATATAATCTAATAATATCTCCAAATAGGAAATCAGCTAAATATCTAAACTCAAATCTAGATCGAATCAAATTCAGATTAATATCTTAGTTTAAACGAATAAAAATAATTTAAAGTCTGACTTTACTTTTATTAACAAACTATAAATGATTCTCAGTAAAAGTATTGAAAAATCATTAAACTCATCTAAATATTTTTACTGAATATATCTGATGCGATCGGCTCACTTACTCTATCACCTGAATTTCGATAAAAACCCATAATTATTGTCAACAATGTAATTAGGATGAGAAAACTAATAAAATTGCTTAATTAAGAGCGCAATTTAAATTTTATTGGTGAGTCAGTTATATGTTCCCCTTAACTACAGAAGATGTAAATTTTTGTTTTGTTAAATCTCCTCATAGTTCGATATCATTGGGGATTAAATATCACGAATGGTTATTTTCTGCCCATGAATTTTTAAGTTCTAATTTAGACCAAGCTAAAGAGCAAATTAACCAGTGGTTAGACAATAAAGAGCAACTGCGAATAGTCCTTGAAAAAGATGGTGGATTTTATTTGTGCGAGCATCAAGATGAATTAGAAACAGTCAAATCTTCGATGGCTTTAAAAGAGGTTTGCAAACAGATGTGGGTTTCCAATAGTCTTAAGAAACGCTTACATCATCGTTCTTGGCGTTTCTCAGAGAAATGTCTCAGCAGTCAGGATGTAACTGATTGGATAGTAGAGCATCTGAAAATATCTCGTACCGATGCAGTTAATATTGGTCAAAAATGTGTTGACAAACGGCTATTTACTCATGTCTATCAACAAAATTATTTTAGCGATGAATCTCAACAATTATACCGCCTTAGAAAAGATTTAAAAATTAGTAAGTCTCATAAACATAAATCTTTTACCTTGACCCGATGACAGAAAATAGTCTTGCTTTCGATTGAATTTGTTTAATTTGAAAGGAAGCATCGTCAAGCTTACTACTAGATTGACAAACTGTTTGCTAGTTAGTTAAAGATCGGTATAAAAAAGCTGGGATAAAGCCCAGCTTAATTCTTACTCAAACAGCAAGCGATCGCCGTCTAATGATGTCTAAGATTTTGTGCCGAGTCTAATTTATGGTTTTTTTAATATGCTTTGCCAGTCTCATAGCTAATGCTCCTAGAGTTAAAGAAGGATTAGCTGTGGGAATATCAGGAAAAACAGAGAGATCGCAGCAATAAAGATTGTCGTATTCATGAAACTTTAAATTAGAATCGACAACTCCAACCCGAGATGAATGATAATCAACAACCTTAGAGGGATGTTTTCCCATTCGCAGCGTTCCACCAAGATGGTAGGTTTCAGAGCTTTTTCGATAGGAAACTTCTTTGTCGTGTAGTTTTCGATCGTTAATGCCAAAAAAATCTAAAACTCTATTTTTCAATAGATTACATTCTTCCTCGAATGGCTTATCAACCATCGGCTTAACGTATACTTCGTTAAGAAGTTCTCCCGGACGAACAAAATTGTCTTCGTCGAGACCTCTTCGGAACAGGAATTTGACCTTACCCGTACTTCCAGGTTTTAATTTAGATTTAAAAAGGTCATCATCTTCATAGCGCACATCCCAAAATTTCTCATTTAAAGTTAATTCGCAGGTATAAAAACCCATCTTCTCATCAAAGCTTTTTGGTTTTAAAAACAATTTAGCCTGATCGTTTTCGCTGATGTAAGGAGAGTCGGTGGGAATATTAAATGAAAAATCGGCACTCTGGTGATCTGTACCTCCTTTACCGACCTTTTCGCTGTAATCTTTAAGTTCACTACGCATAAAAATAATCGGACTCTCGGTAGCTCCAGCACATAAAACAACAGCTCTTGCTTTGTAAGTTCGATTAATATGACTAATTAAATCGTGACAGACAACAGCCGATACTTTTTTTCCGCTTTGGTCTTCTTCTATTTTAGTTACCAGATGATTGAGGTTAATGGTCAGTTTTTCTGCGCCAAATTTACCGGGGTCGCTCAGTGAGTTGAGTAATAATGCAGCTGTGGAGAAAACACCAGTAGGTCTTTCATCAGGAAATCCTTCTCGTCTCGTGATTCGAGACATATGCTGATGAAAACTACGAGGTAAATGAGTAACAAAAAAATCTCCAAATTGTGATTCAACTTGCTTTAATAAATTTTCTTGAAAAGAATTATAGTTGGTTCTTTTTCTAAACAGAACTTCGGCTTCATCATAGCCTCCTTGACGATACAAATAATCTTGAACGTCTTCTGGCCAAAACTGGCTTTCCCAAGAATTCATTCTGGGAATTAAAGCAGACCAGTAAATGGATCTGCCACCTAAATTTAGACAAACATCTTTCTCTAAAAAAGAATTGTCTAAGTTTTTGTAAGTTTGACTGGCAAAAACATTATTAGCGGTAGGAAGATTATAAACATTAACGGGATGATGCACTGTTCCCGCTTCTAAAACTAAAACATCAGCTCCAAGATCCGATAGAGCATCAGCTAGAATACCGCCGCCTATTCCAGAGCCAATCACAATTACATCGTATGTTTTATCTTCATCGTAATTACTTTTGACATAGGTTCTGGTGTAATGATTTTCTTCGGTTAGGAAATTATTGATACCATGTTTGAGCCGATTCTCATGCTTAGTAAAACCTAATTTGCATTCTTTATATGTTTCTTTGTATTTATCTCTAAATTCTATATTCAATTCAAAGCATTTCTCTGATTCATGTTTTCCATCCAATAAAAACTTAAAATGTAATTTTTTTAATTTTTGAGGGACTGAAAATTCAAAAGACCATTGTCCATTAGAAAATACTCCCAAGATTTTTTCTCTAAGATAACTATGTTCGGATAATAAAACCTCTATAGTATGGTTTGGAATGAATCGATCGGAATTAATTATCAATTCTATGTGTTTCATAAAAAAAATGAACTTATTGAGTTTAACAAAAATTGTGATTCTATCAAGAATTTTATCACGACTATGCAAATTATATTGATCTATATTGTGAGGTAATAAAAAATAAATTTGAATTCAATATTTTAAATTTTTACTATCTAAAATTATGTCAAAAATAGTAAATTTAAACTTTGAAATAATAAATAAAAAAAAGCCGTTTAAAAATAATTTTTATTATGTAGCTTTGCTAGATGTCTACCCAAAAATTGAAACCCATATATGCAAAAGTAGTTTGTTTAATATCTTGTTTTCAAATATCCTTTATTTATTCCTTCTTAGCTTTGGTTTTCTTGAGATAAAAGTTTAATCGATATGAGAGATTAGTTCGGAGAAATTAATAATCAAGCGATCGCGGATCGTTTTTTTTCAATCATCGAATGGATCGAAATTGGGGTCAATTGGTCGATCGGGTTGTGCTGATTTAAAAGGCTCTCGATTGGATTTTTGTGCTATGAAAATTTCGGTATGAGAATAACCTCGTTCGGCAAAATTGGAAACAAATCCTGCGAGATCTCGATCTTGGCGATCGCAAGCATCAAAGATAGCAATAGGTTGTTCTGCACGAGCTGGGCTAAGTAAACAAATTAAAACTATTGAGAAAATAATTGAGATTGAATGTTTCACCACTTAAGATTTGGTTTGCTGCATAACAATTAATAATTCAGCCTGTGGTTTTTATTTTTACGAAACAATTTGCCTATTTTAATAAAAATTTACAATATATCTGCAAATAAACTGATTATGGATCTAATACCAATTCCTAAAAATAATGGTACAGATAAATTTTCCTATTTTTTTACCCTTTGCCTGTCTTGGCAGAGGTTCCGAGAGCGGCAGGAATGGGTTCTTCTGTCCCTATTGCCTCTTGCCCGTTCCCTATTGCCTCTTGCCAAAGTTTGTTAACAAATGATAAAGTGATTCAATTTTCTATCGATCGCATCAATCACAAAGACGGCGATCGTAATCCCCGACATCAGGATTGGTGTTTAAATAATCGCGTACCCAGTTGCAAGCGTAAATCAATGGATTAAGGGAAAGAACCCGTTCTTGATTCCATAAAATAAT
>JASJCW010000115.1 GCA_030065265.1 Prochloraceae cyanobacterium | reverse complement strand
CCACTAACTATATTCAACAAAAATCTAAAAATTGATAAATAATAATAAGCTGCAACTCTAACGAGATCTTTTAGGGTGTAAAAAGAAAGTGTCTTAGAAAACTTACTTATTTTAAGCCCAATTTGCAGAAAATAATTTTAAAAAACTAGATCTGCAAGAGGAGAACAAATATGGATCTTAGCACTACATACATGGGATTAAAACTGCGATCGCCTTTAGTAGTTGGCGCAGCAGCCCCCTTGACAGAAGATATTAATAATATTGTAAAAATTGCAGAAGCAGGTGCGGCCGCAGTAGTCTTGCATTCTCTATTTGAAGAACAACTAGATATAGAAAGATTAGAATTAGAACATCATCTCAGTTACGGTACGGAAAGTTTTCCCGAAGCTTTAACCTATTTCCCGCAAGTAGACTCAGAAATATTTCACGTCGGTAGCCAGCAATATCTCGATCGCATTCGCCAAGCTAAAGAAACGGTCAATATTCCGATTATTGCCAGTCTCAACGGCAGTTCTTTAGGCGGTTGGTGCGATTATGCCCGAAGTATCGAGCAAGCAGGAGCAGACGCACTAGAATTAAATATATACTATATTCCCACCGATTTAGAATTGAGCGGAACAGATCTAGAGCAAGCTTATCTCGATATTGTCGCCGCAGTAAAATCCCAAGTAACTATTCCCGTCGCAATTAAATTAAGCCCTTACTTTAGCAACACTGCAAATATGGCTAAAAAATTGAGCGAAGCAGGTGCGGATGCATTAGTATTATTTAACCGTTTTTATCAACCAGATATCGATGCAGAAAATTTAGAAGTGCGATCGAACATTCTCTTAAGCACACCTCAAGATTTGCGTTTACCGATGCGCTGGATCGCCATTCTCTACGGAAGAATAGAAGCAGATCTGGCCGCAACTAGCGGTATTCATAAAGCTACCGACGCGATTAAAATGTTAATGGCTGGGGCGAGTATTACTCAATTAGTCAGCGTTTTATTGCGTCACGGTTTCGGACAAATTACTGCGATCGAAACTCAAATGAAACAATGGTTGCTCGATCGCGAATACGAATCTCTTTCTCAGTTAAGGGGTAGTATGAGTCAGTTAAATTGTGCCGATAAAGATCGTTTCGAGCGAGTTCAATACGTCAAAGCATTGCAAACTTACTCCAGTCTACTTTAAATATGAGTCAAAAAAGAGTCGGTATTCTCACTAGCGGCGGCGATTGTCCCGGGCTTAATTGTACCATTCGCGCAGTAGTTTCTCACGCCATTCTTAACTACGATTGGGAAGTAGTCGGCATTCCTTATGCGACTAAAGGATTGTTAGAGCGACAAGCAATGTCTTTAAATCTTTCTAATTTAGCAGTACACGGGATCGATCCTTTAATTTCCTTGGGAGGAACTATTTTAGGTAGCATCAACAGAGGCGATACTTTAGCCCAAAGCAAAGAAATTATTGCCGGATATCGAGAATTGGGCTTAGATGGTTTAATTGCGATCGGTGGTGATGGTAGTTTAGCTATTTTGCACCATTTAGCACAAGAAGGGAATTGGCAATTAGTCGGAATTCCGAAAACAATCGATAATGATGTGGCTCTAACAGAAAAATCGATCGGTTTTGATAGTGCAGTTAATACTATTACTAATGCTTTACATTGTCTCATTTTTACCGCAGCAAGCCACGATCGCGTTATGGTAGTCGAAGTAATGGGGCGATCGGCAGGGCATTTAGCCCTCCATTCCGGTATTGCTGGGGGTGCAGATGTTATTTTAATACCCGAAATTCCCTATTCTATCCCCGCTATTTGCGAGAAAATCACTCAATTGCGATCGCAAAGAGGACGTAAATTTGCTATTATTGTTGTCGCCGAAGGAGTAAAAACTCAAGAAGGTCAACCCAGCTTTTATATTGATTCTCTCGGTCAAAAACGTTTGCGAGGAATCGGTCAATATATCGCCGAACAAGTCGATTTTGGCAGCCCGGGCAGTTTTGAAACTAGAGTAACAGTTTTAGGCCACGTACAGCGCGGCGGACTTCCTTCAGCGGGCGATCGCATTATGGCTGCTAGCATGGGTAAAACGGCAGTAGATTTATTAGCTAAGGAAAAATATAATTCGATGGTGGCTTGGCAAAATGGCAAACCCACCACTGTAGCTTTAGAAGCAGTGTTAAAAGCAAGTCCGGTCTTAGTCGATCCTAGCGGTTATTTAGTTCAAACAGCCCGATCTTTGGGAACTTATGTTGGAGAATTAGACTCGATCAAATAGCATAAGTATTGACATCGACAGAGCCGATTAAATAATCGTTATTGATATCGAATAGATCGAAATGAGTTCCAGTTTTATTGATCGTATCTTGAATGAAAGAAGCACCCGATAACAATTTATTGTACAATTGGTGCGCGTAGCTGTGATTGCCCCCAAAATTCCATTGTCCGGGTTGAAAAGCGTCGTCCCAATTAACATATAAATCTAAATCTGCTAAGCGACCGTCGTAGCCTAAAGTTTCGCTAGTATGTAAAGCAACTACTCGAGTTGCATCTGTGGCATCTAAACGTTGAGATTCAGGCTTAGCACGGCTAAACCAACCACCCTCAAAACTAGGCCCGGCCGGATCTAAACCGACTATCGTATCGATCGCAACTCCAGTCAAAGCATCGTAGCGATCGCCTGCTATTCCGCTAACGTGGGCCCCCAAACTGTGACCGATTAGTTGAGTTGTATTGGGATTAGCTCCAACACCGATTAAATAATCTGCAATTTGATTTCCTACCGATACGGTAGCATTAACGGCGTTACTATAAAATATGGTATTGGCAGCTGCAGCCCAGTCTACTGCAATTATATTTGCGTTAGGATTTTGCAAGCGTAAACTATTCGCCATTTCAGAAATCCAACTGTTTTGACTGCTGCTGTTATAACCGTGAGTAATTACGTAGGTCGATTGACTCGCATTAAAAGTTCCATTCAAATTATTAAAACTAACCCGAACCATATTTAAGCACTTATTAAAAATTATTAAATACGGTTAAAATTCTAGCATCGTTTTTAAATTCACATTGATAAAGATTAATTATTAAATCCTTTTGATATTGTCTTAAATACAAATCAATAAATCGGTTATTTATAGCTTCAGAAGTCTACAATAAAAGAATCTTTTTTCTAATCGCAGCAACAGCAAAATTATCCTTAAAATTGCTTTGTTTTTTAAGGTTGCAAATTATTGGCATTGTATTGCTGCCAAATTGATAAATCTTCCGGGCGATCGACATCATTTAGAGTTTTGAGATAACCGATATTTAAACCTAATTTATTAGCAATATTTTTGGTTCGATCTAAAACTTCTGAACTGCCCCAATTAATATTTAAAAATAGTTCTGGGACTAAAGAATTTAACCCAATTAAATAATAGCCACCATCTTCAGCCGGCCCCAAAACTAAATCTCTTTTCTCCAAACGATCGAAAGCTTCTGCCATTAAAACAGCATTGAGATCTGGGCAATCAATCCCGATAATTAAAACCTTATTGATGCCGCGATCGAAAGAAGACTTAAAAGCGGACATCATTCTATGGCCTAAATCTCCATTACTTTGAGGCAAATAAAGCAAATCTCCACCTAACCATTCCACCATTAATTGTTGCGAACCGCCGGTAAAATGAATTTCTATGGATCTAGCTCGTTTGCTTTGCAATTGTTGTGCTTGTCTTAAAGTATGTTCGGTCATTTCGCGCTGAAGTCGGGCCGCACCTTCGGGCCCTAATACTGGAATCATCCGGGTTTTAGTCTTACCAGCTTCAGGATAGCGACTAAAAATAATTAAACTTTCTGTAATCTTTTCTGGATTCATAATTGATTTAGATCGCATTCCTTGAAAAAAAAACTAATTATCGGTCATAATATTAACCAATTAATCAATAACTTGATATTCGTGCAAAAGTATGAATCATTTATGAAAATAAAAGGTCAATTTTCTCTGGCTTATTTAGCTACAATAATCATTATTATACTAAGTCATGAAGTTAGTTTAGCTAATTATAACCCTCACCAAAATCGAAATTTAAAGCGTAACGATTTTGATTGTGTAGATTCCAATCTGAAAATTTTTGATGCAAAAGCCCACAACTCTCAAGGCATTCAATACTATAAATCAGGAGAATATAAAAAAGCCTTACACTGCTTCGATCGAGCTATTGAGATCGATCCTAAATCCGCGCCAACCTTCAATAATCGCGCTCTTATCTATGAAAAGTTCAAAAAATACCAAAAAGCTCTTGATGATTACGATCGCGCTATCCTGCTCGAATTAGAGTATCGATCGGCTCTTAAAAATCACCCTTCTGTCTCCTACCTCTTAAAAACCTACCCATCGGCGATCGCCAACTCCAATCCAGTTATTATTACTTACTCTGAGGAACTAACACCATATTTTAACCGAGGCATTCTCTTCTATGAGTTAAAACAATATCACAAGGCAATTGACGATTACACTCGAGCGATTGCGATCGATCCTCAATATAGCCAAGGGTACTTTTATCGAGCAATTGTCTACTTCTTAATAAAAGAGTACCAAAAAGGAATTGAAGACCACAGTCGCGTCATTGCTCTCAATCCTCAATTTGGAGAAAGTTACAGGCATAGAGGTTGGCTTTATTACCAATTAAAAGACTATTCATCTGCTCTAGCTGACTACAATCGAGCGCACCGCGAAGCGGATCTCTTCGAGATCGCTCTTAACCCAAATTATGCATCTCCTCACAGAAATAGAGGTCTTATCTACCAAAAGTTACAAGAGTATTCTTCTGCTCTTAAGGAATACAATCGAGCGATCGATCTCAATTCTAGAGATGCAAGAGCTTATCGCCACAGAGGTTGGCTTTATTATCAGTTAGAAGAATATGATTTAGCTATTATTGATTACACTCAAGCGATCGCTCTGAATCGTCAAGATGCTAAAGCTTACAAAAATAGAGGGATTATCCAGTTAAAATTAAAAAATACTACGGCCGGTATTAAGGATTTAAAAAGAGCCGCTTCAATCTATCAAACTCAAGGAGATAGGGCTAGATATCAAGAAATCATCAAGGCTTTAGAACAATTTAAAAAATAGCGATCTTTTCAACAAATACAATCTTTTCACAGTAAGAAGATTAGTGTCATCTTACCATATTGCAAGTAGTCAACAATCCTAACTTGAAAATCGTTTTTAATAAGCCACTATCAGAAGTAAATGAGCCTGTTTTAAAAAATTACAAAAGCCGCTCGCCTCTATTTTCTTAGAAAAATGTTTTTCATTTTTTAGTAAAAATTGTTAATAAAACAGGCCCCAATAAATAGTAGTGACCGGAACATTCTAAATCGACATTATTACCCATTTCTGCCCTTTTTTCCGGGCTATAAAAATTTATTCCCCCGCCAAAAAAACGAAAATAATTGAGAGGAAGAACCCCATCAGATCTAACATAATCTACTAAATAAAAACGTCCCCCACTAGCAAGCACGCGGCTAACTTCTGCAAAGACTTGTTGGGGGTTAGGATAATGTAAAAAACTGATCGTATTAAAAACAGCATCAAATTGACCGTCAACAAAAGGCAAAGCTTCGGCATTTCCCTTAACAAAAATTAATTGCTTGGGATACTTTTTACTCGCTCTGGCTTCTCGCAGCATTTTCGTAGATAAATCTACCCCCGTACCGAATAGCCCTGGAAATTTTCCTGCAAGGCGGTTTAACAGCTTTCCCGTGCCGCAACCAAGGTCTAATACATTGGCTTTTTCCGGCAGTTCTAAATACTCTAAAAGCCGTTTGTGAAGAGCTTGATAAAATACTGTAGTCAATAAGATATCGTAATTTGGTGCCCAGCGATCGAATAATCTTTCTTTTCTTTGGTAGATAGCATCTTTATTGTTACTATTCATCAGCAAACCTCGCTCGGTATTATGAATCGCACTTGAAGCGATCGCTATTCTTTATCTTAATAGTGGCTGATTATTTATTATGAATCAATTACACCAAAACGAAGATCCTCCAATTACCGTAGTGGTATCGAGAAAAGTTAAACCTGGATGCGAACAAGCTTTTGAGGAAGTTATTTCCGGTATTACTGCGGCTGCAATGACTTATGAAGGACACCTCGGCAGTAATATTTTCCGTCCCAGCGATCGCCAAGATCGAGAATATAAGATTATTTTCAAATTTGACCGTCAAAGTAACCTGCGTCGCTGGGAAGAGTCTGAATGTCGTCGTCAGTGGTTAGCAAGGGCTGAAAGTTTAACGGTAGGAAAGCCGGTTATTCAAGTTTTAACTGGTTTAGAAACTTGGTTTACTCTACCAGCAAAAAAACCGATGATGCCTCCACCTCGTTATAAAATGGCGGTGCTTACTTTTTTAGGTATATTTCCTGTGATTAACATTGTTAATCAATTATTAACACCTATTTTGGTTGGTTTACCTCCACTAATACGCACTTTTATTATTTGTTTGATTTTAGTTTCTTTGATGACTTATGTTGTAATGCCTCGTTTAACTCGTTTATTTTCTTGGTGGCTTTATCCTCAGAAAAGACCTCGATCTAATTAGATCTTTGTGTTAGAAAAAGAAGTCTTCAATAGAGCGATTAATTATTACCGAGAAGTGCGATTCCAGTATTATAAGAAGTAATTGCTGCAGAATATTCTTTTAGTTTAGATAAAGCCCAACCTCGCTCGTGCCAAAGTTGATATTCGTGGGGATTAATTTCTAAAGCCATATCGTAGTATTTTAATGCTTGTCGATAATCTCCAGATTGCTTTGATTCTCGAGCGCGATCGCACCACAGGTTTAAATTCTCTTGTTTTTTTTCGCTAGTAGAATCGACTTCTAAAGCAAGATTATAGTATTTTAATGCTTGTTGGTAATCTCCTGATTTGAGGGCAACTTTGGCACAATCGCACCAAAACACCAAGTTGTTTTCTGTCATGGCACTTTTAAATTTTTCTTAAATTAATTATTAAAATTATCTCGGTTTTTTGTTTGTTTTAACTTGCAAATAGGAAATTATTCAGACAATAATTAAATTGCCTATTACCCCATGACTACATGGTAAAGAAAAATACAATTATTACAGTGTTCTTACAGAGAATTTTGATGCGATCGCGATCGCCTTTCTTAAACTAAATATACAAACAGCTTTTAATTGTGTCACAGATCGCCTACGATTGCTATAGTCCTATTTCGATCGAGAGTCGCTCGTGGAATTGCCAGAAGTAGTAAAATGGTTGCAAGAAAGAACAGCTTTAAGAATCTTAAAACCGGAAATATTAGCAGAAATTAGTTCTTATTTAGAAGAAATTATTACACCATCTAAATTTACTTTAATTAGGGAAAATAACCCTCCAGAAAAATTATACATCCTCAAATCGGGTCACGTAGAAACCAGTAGCAAAACTACACCTAAAATGGGATTTCTTCCCGGAGCAGCAATCAATTTAAAAGCATTAATCTTAAACGAACCGATTAGCTATACCGTTACTACTTTAGATCGATCTGCATTTTGGTCGCTCGATCGCGCTGCATTTCAAAAACTAATTCAAAAATATCCCGAAATTTACCAAGTTTTTTCAAAACAATTAGCAAAAGAAGTTAAAAATCTCTCAACTCAACTAATTCAGCAACAAGAACTAGCAACCATTTTAAGACCTTATTTAGTTAATAGAGCTAAAAGGGGAATTATCGGAAAAAGTTATTATGCAACCAGATTGAGGAATGAAATTAAACAAGCATCTCGCAATCGAGAATCCGTGCTTATTTTTGGCGAGCCAGGACTAAATAAAGATAATATCGCAGCTTTAATTCATTTTGGTTCTGCTTATCGCAGGGAATCTGTAATTCAAATAGACTGTTCTAAAGTACAAAATTCAGGAGCGGAATTATTCGGTAGATTTGGCGGCAAACCAGGTTTAATTGAGGCATTGGGGAAAGGAACTTTAATACTCAACAATATTCAAGAATTACCAAAAGAACTAATTCCTGCCCTGGTATTGTTACTTAAAAAATAATAAATTTTATCCCGTAAGTCGGCGCAAAGACGATTATTTAGTAAAAGATAAAATATGTTATGCTCGAATCATTTTAGTTTCTGAAAGAGCTAATCCGCAAATTAAAGATGCGATCGCCAAAATAATTAAAGTTCCGCCGATTCGAGTTAGAAAAGCAGATCTAGAAGAGTTATTGAATTATTATTTAATGTTAATAACTCGCAGTAAGGGAATCAAGAAACCCGCAGTAACTCCAGAAGCAATTCGTAAATTACAAGCTTATGATTTTCCCAATAATCTTCAAGAATTAGAAAGTTTAGCGAGACGCTCTTTAATTCAATTAGAAGACGAATCAGAAATTACAGAAGAAATTATTTGGCCCTCTCAAAGCAAGAAAAAACAATTTCGATTAAACTTATTAAATGCTTATCCGAATTTGCGGCGTTTCCTTCGCAGTCCTTGGTGGCCCGATCGCATTAATTTCGGATTCACTTTAACATTATTTGCTTTTATTGTCTTAATTTTATTTTTCGGCCCCCAAACCCGCGATGCTAATTTTGCTCTTAATTTCTTTTGGGCCTGGTGGTGGCCGTTAGTATTAATTGGATTTCCTTTTTTAGGCAGAATTTGGTGTGCAATTTGTCCGTTTATGATTTATGGAGAAGTAACCCAAAAAATTAGTTTATTTTTATTAGGCGATCGCAAACTGAAAAAATGGCCGCGACGCTGGGCCGAAAGTTGGGGGGGATGGTTTTTATTTAGTCTGTTTGCTTTAATTTTATTGTGGGAAGAAATTTGGGATTTAGAAAACACTGCCTATCTTTCTGCTTGTTTGCTACTATTAATTACTGCTGGAGCAATGGTATGTTCTGCTATTTTTGAAAGGCGTTTTTGGTGTCGCTATTTATGTCCGATCGGCGGTATGAATGGGATGTTTGCTAAACTTTCAATGACCGAATTAAGGGCACAACAAGGAACTTGTTCGGCTGAATGCAATACTTATCAATGTTATAAAGGAGGGCCGGAAAAAGGCGAAGGAATGGCAACAGATGGCTGTCCTTTATATTCCCATCCAGCACAGTTAGAAGACAATAAAGATTGTGTCTTATGCATGACTTGTTTAAAAGCTTGTCCCCATCGTTCGGTAGAATTTAATTTAAGACCTCCTGGAATCGAACTGTGGACGACTCACAAACCCCGCAGTTACGAAGTTGCTTTATTATTTTTGTTATTCAATGCAGTCTTTCTACACCGTTTACCAGAAATAAACGCAATATTAAATTTAAACTTAGATTTAAGCCAATTTTGGACTCATAGTTTGCTTTCAGTAATTGTTTTAAGTTTGCCAGCTTTATTAACAGTATTCGGTTACGGTGGCATCCTTTTATTTAATAAATTGAGCAAGAATATTGCCAATCAACCTAATTTTATCGAACTAGCTTATGGCTATTTACCTTTAGTTTTAGCCGCTAATTTATCTCATTATTTAGATTTAGGTTTGAACGAAGCGGGAAGAATTTTACCCGTCACTTTAGCAACTTTTAACTTAAATTATACTGGCTTGCCCGTCGCCGTAGCAGATCCTGCAGTGATTGCTTTTTTACAAGCAGTAAGTTTAATATTCGGGGCAATTTTATCAATTTTTCTAACTCAGAAAATAGCGCGCAAGCAATTTAAATTGCTCCTACCTCAACATTTAACTACGCTAACTTTAGCGATCGCAATTTGGTCGTCAGTTATTGGATTTTAACAGACCGACTTTTCTGCATCTAGATCTTGTGCCAATAAAAATATAAATCATTAAAATTAAACTAGATATTTTGGACTAATTTGTCGATTAAACTAATTTTATTTTTTAGTTTTTAATAAGAAAATGGATTTCCAAGGGATAGCAACTTACAATTCAATGGCAGATTTTTATGCTTCGACAGGAAAAACTCTAAAACAAGAAGTAGATTTTACAATTCATTGTTTAGAAGAAGTTCATGGCGAAGTACCGGTAAAATCGGCAATGTTTCGGGCCAATTACTATTCGATCGTGATTATGAATAGTGGTAAGGGAAGATTTTTTATCGATAATAATACTTACGATACTAAGCCCAATACAATTTATTTTACCAATCCAGGACATATTAAAGGCTTTGAAGTTCAAGAATTAGCCAAAGGATTTATTATTACTTTCGCCGAGTCTTTTCTCAAACAATATGTTAGAGAAGATATTTTTAATGAATTTCCTTTTCTAATTGCTGAAGTTGCACCACCTCAATACCCCAGTCAGGAAATATTTCAAGAATTTAAATATCTGGGGGATATGCTAATTAAAGAATACGATACCAATTCTATTTATAAATATAAAATTATTGGCAGCTTGATGGTGGTATTGCTGCTCAAAATAAAAGAAAATTTTTGGCAGACTTACGATCCGCTTAACGACTCGGATAGTAGTTCTGAGATTGCGATGAAGTTCAAAAGTAACTTAGAAAAACATTTTCGAGATTTGAGAGCGGGTAAAATAGACACTTTATATCAAGTTAAAGACTATGCAGCAGCTCAGTATTTACATCCTAGTTATTTAAGTACGGTAATTAAAAGTAAAACAGGCAAATCAGTTAATCATTGGATTGCTCAAAAAGTTATTGCCGAAGCCAAGGCTATTTTATCGCGCTCCTCTATTTCGATACAAGAAGTTGCCCAAGGATTAGGTTTTAAAGAAGCAGGTCATTTCTCTCGCTTTTTTAAAAAGCATACCGGAATGAGTCCTTCCTCTTTTCGGCAAAATTTACTTTCTTGAAAATTGACAATTCTCTCTAGAAAATATCCATGTACTCCCCTAATGCTTTGTCGCTAAATTAAAACCAACAAGAACAAAAAAACAAAAAAAGCGCGAGGGAGAAGAAATCATGAAATATCGTCAATTAGGAAGTACAGACGCACAAATATCTGCGATCGGTCTGGGTTGTATGGGAATGTCTGATTTTTATAGTGGAAAGAAAGCTAACGATCGAGAGAGTATCGCCACAATTCAACACGCGATCGCATTAGGAATTAATTTTCTCGATACTGGAGATTTTTACGGAGTCGGACATAACGAGGAATTAATCCGCGAAGCTATTAAAAGCGTACCTAGAGAAAAAGTGTTTATTTCGGTTAAATTTGGCGGTTTGCGTAATTGGGATGGTAATTTTATTGGTTTTGATAATCGTCCCGTTGCGGTGCGAAACTTTCTAGCCTATAGCTTGCAAAGATTGGGAGTAGATTACATTGATATGTATTATCCCGCCAGAATCGATCCTAACGTACCCATAGAGGATACTGTCGGAACTTTAGGAGAATTGGTAAAAGAAGGTAAAATTCGTTATGTAGGACTCTCCGAAGCAGGTGCGGATACTTTGCGTCGCGCTCATGCAGTACATCCTATTTCAATGCTGCAAACTGAATATAGTTTGTGGACGAGAACTCCCGAAACCGATGTATTGCCTGTTTGTCGGGAATTGGGTATTAGTTTAGTAGCTTATTCTCCTTTAGGAAGGGGCTTTTTAACTGGTGCGTTTGAAAAACCCTCTGATTTTGCTCCCGATGATTTTCGCGCCCATTCGCCACGTTTTCAAGGGGAAAATTTTCAACGCAATTTAGAATTGGTCAATGAAATTAAAGCAATAGCCAAAGAAAAGGAATGTACTCCCGCACAACTCGCCCTTGCTTGGTTATTAGCCAAAGGAGAAGAAATTATTCCCATTCCAGGTACGAAAAGAGCAAAACGAGTTACTGAAAATGCTAAAGCTATCGAAATAGAATTGAGCAGTCAAGATTTACAACGAATTGAAAAAGTTATGCCCTTAGATGCTGCGGCCGGATCGCGCTACCCTGAAGCATTAATGAAGACTCTTAATCGTTAGTCAATTATTAACTCGATCGCGCTTTTTTGTAGTGGGGAGTGTCGATCGAATTTAACCTATCCCCAATAATTGCCGCCAAATTATTTGTTATTCTAAATCCGATTGGCAAAACAGACTTAATTCCTCTGACAAATCAGTGATGAATCGAACCATCAGGCATAGTCGCACCCTTGAGATTAGCACCTTTAAAATTAGCACCTTCTCGGTGAGTTTCTCGCAGTCTAGCCCCTTTTAAATTAGCTTGTCCTAGATTAGCATTGGTTAAACTAGTTCCGGCTAAATTAGCCTCAAATAAATTTACCCCAGAGAGTTCAGCATCGGCTAAAGTCGCTTTACTTAAATTTGCTTTACTCAAATTAGCCCCCGATAAATTAGCCCCTGAAAGATTGGCTAACTTAAAATTAACACCTTTGAGGTTAGCATTAGTTAAATTAGCTTCAGAAAGATCGGCAGCAGTTAAATTAGAATTTTCTAAGTTAGCATTTTCTAAGTTAGCATTTTTGAAAATAACCCCGGGCAAAGTGCATTCTCGCAAGTCAGCACCTCTTAAATTAATATTTCTTAAATCTGCTTTAGGCAAATCTAAACTATATAAAGAAACCCCATCTTCATTTAAATCTTGAAGAGCTTTAATGCGAGCGTAACTAGTGGGTACTTTTGCTGCAGCAGCGCGATCGACAACTTGCCAAGCTTCATAGTGCTTCTTTTGTTTGCGATCGCGACTTTCTAACAAATATAAATTAGCAACTACTAAGATACTAAATCCTTCAATATTCTCAACAGTAATTACAGAGAGAAATTCACTAAACAGACAGCCAATAGTATCATGATTATCGCAAGTATATGAACTGGCAAAATGAACTTCTATCTCTCTAACAGTAAAAACCGCGCAGTATGCTAATAACAAGGATAATAACAGTCGAAAAGAAATCGAGCGATCGATTCGTCTGACAAACGACTCTTTAATCCTGTTCGTGTTTTGTTTGACCCATCTACGCGGCTGAAATTGCACTGTTAACCCTTCCGATGTTATTTGTAGTGTGTAAGACCGGGCATATTTAGGAGTGGGGAATGATTCCACTTGTTCCGTGTAAATTGTTATCCATGACACCCCATATTATAATTCTTGGATGTAATTAGCTTCTGCTCGAATCAAATCGGTACGGGTAATTAAGCCAACTAAGCGATCGCCTTCCATCACGGGAATGCGGCTAAAATCTCGCTCGTAAATTATTTCGATCGCATCTAATACGGGAGTATCGATATCAATAGTAATCGGCGATCTTGTCATAACTTGCGATAAGAGAACGGTTTCCGCTTTTACCCCACCAGTAATACTTTGCTGCCAGAGGAATTCGTTGACATCTTTTTGAGTCACAATACCAATTAGTTTACCCTCATCGTCGATCGTAGGAAAACCGCGATGATCTGACTGAGCGAATATTCTAATTACCTGAGCCATATTCATGCGGTGGTTGAGGGTTTCCACCTCCTTAGTCATAATATTCTTGGCTTTGAGACGAATAAAAGAAGTTGGCACTTGAGAGTCAGCACAATGCAAATCGATCCCATTTAAATTGAGCAAACGCTCGTATAGGGATTTTGGCGAAAGGCGATCGGCCACGAAATAAGCACAAAGACAAGTAATCATTAACGGCAATACTAAATTGAAATCTTGAGTCATTTCAAAAATAATTGCGATCGCCGTAATTGGTACTCTAATTGAAGCGCAGAAAAACGCCCCCATTCCAGCCAGCGCGTAAGCTACTTGCCAGTCTAAGCCAAAAGCCCACTGGGGTAATAAAGCGACTAAATGACCCACAGAAGCCCCTAAAATCAGGGTTGGCGCGAATAAACCCCCTGGCGCGCCCGAGCCGTAACCGACAATTGTCAGACAAAATTGTAAAAATAGAGTTCCCGTAGCTAATTTAATATTTTCTGCGGCTAAAACCTGTTCTAATACTCGTTCCCCGTTCCAAAATTCTGGAGACAATAAAGCTAAAACTATTCCGGTAATCAAACCAGCGAAACTGACTTTAACCGCTAAAGGTAAAGATAATTTATTGCGATAGAATTTTAAACTATAAATTATGCCCTCGTTAAAAATTGCCCCGAGCAGACCGACGCTTAATCCGAGTAAAATATAAAAAGGAATTTCGAGAAAAGTAAAATTAGTCGCAACCGTTGCAATATGGACGTGGGCCCCTAATTGCCTCGCCACTACCGAACCGACAAAAGAGCCGAGAATTGCAGTACCGAAGGTAAAACTAGAAGCATCTTTACGCAAATCTTCGACGACAAACAAAACTCCCGCGATCGGCGCGGAAAAAGCTGCAGCTAAACCCGCACCTGCACCTGCGGCCACAATTTGACGGCGCAAACTAGATAAATGGGAAAAGCGATCGCTTAAATGAACCGCACAAGCAGCACTCATTTGGATTGTCGGCCCTTCTCGACCCAAAGTAAAGCCAGATCCCAAAACCAAAGCGGCCCCGATTAATTTGACGATCGCAATTCTTAAGGTCATAATTACGGGAAACCCTTCTACATAGGCTTTAACTTGCGGAATTCCGCCTCCAGAGGTAGAAGGAGCAAAAGTTTGAACGAACCAACCAGATAATAAACCGGCGATCGCACCAATTGCTGGCAAAATTATTAAAGGGTGATATTGTTCGGCTAAAGTGATTCGCCAGTGGGTAACAAAGTCGATTCCTTGTTTGAGAGCAACTGCCGATAAGCCTGATGTCAAGCCAATCAGACAAATTTCAAGAAAGAAAATTTGCTTGAACGTATATCGCCACCGTCCCAATAACTTGGAGCTAAAAATAAATGATAGGATGTTTTTGCCCTTAAAGCCCATATATATTCAATCAATTCATCAAGACAGGCTACGTTTATATAATTCCCGACAATGCTATTTTTACTGCTAGTAAGCAAATATTTTCACAGCAATTATCTCACTTATCTCGATTAACTTCTGCTAACATTTACTCCAAATTCTACAAAAGTGAACTTCGGTCAATGGCTCGGTTTTGTTTGTCTGATTATCTCCATATACATTTTGTGGCAAATTAGACAAATCCTGTTATTAATTTTTACCGCTGTAGTCCTGTCTACAGCCCTCAATCGGCTCGTGCGTCGCCTTCAAAGCTCGGCTAAAATCAAACAACGTAGTTTAGCTTTAGGGCTGACCCTTAGTTTTACGCTGTTAGTTTCAGTCTTATTTATTTTTCTGATCGTTCCTCCGTTTATCGATCAATTCCAACAATTAATTCAGCTCGTTCCTGATGTTTGGATTCGTCTTACCAAGCAGTTACAGTTACTAGAAGAGCAATTACCAACTACGATACCAAATTTACCAGAGCTAGAAGGTTTGATCTCCCAAATACCGCCTTTGGCAACGGAATTATTTAAGAATTTCTTTGAATTTTTTCAAAATTCTTTGGCTGTAGTCCTAAAGTTGCTATTACTATTAGTTTTGACTGTAATGCTGTTAGCAAATCCTCAAGAATACAGACAGGGTTTTATTCAGCTTTTTCCTAGTTTTTATCGCAAACGTGCTTCAGAGATTCTCGATACTTCTGAAGAAGCTTTGGGTAATTGGTTGGGAGCAATTACAATTAATTGTATTTTTATTGGTAGCTTGAGCGGAATTGGTTTGTTAGTTATTGGTGTAAAATTATTGCTGGCTCATGCTTTGTTGGCTGGACTGCTTAATTTTATTCCTAATATCGGCCCGGCTACTAGCGTTATTTTTCCCGTTATGGTTGCTTTGCTCGACGATCCTTGGAAGATTGTTGCTATTTTAATTTGGTACGTTGTGATTCAAAATATTGAAACCTACTGGCTTACCCCCAAGTTAATGAAGGAAAGAGCTTCTCTTTTACCTGCGGTAACTTTGTTCTCACAAATCTTTTTTGCTACTACTTTCGGATTGTTCGGTTTAGTGTTAGCTTTACCTTTAACTGTTGTGGTTAAAGCTTGGATCGAGGAAGTTTTATTTAAAGATGTTTTGGATAAGTGGGAAGTAAAAGAAGAAATTCAATTTGCATCTGTAACTTCGGTTTATCCTGAATTGCCAGAGCCGTCAATCAAACAAATTGAAGATAATAAATAGCGATCGCCACACAAAAAAAAAGATTGAGGAATAATTATTAAGAAAAAAATGCAATATTTGCAAGAATCTGATTCTATCGCTCGGGCAATCGCCAATTTAACTGCGGCTAAGACTCTTTGGTTGGATACTGAAGTTGCCGATTATAAAACTAATCCTCGACTTTCTCTAATTCAAGTTTTGGATAATTCTACGGATCTTAATGGCGATAGTGTGATTATTCTCGACGTACTCGATCGCCCCGAATCATCGGCTCTTTTTATCGATAAGATTATGAAAGATCCTAACATAGAAAAAGTTTTCCATAATGCTAGTTTCGATCTGCGGCTGTTAGGTAAAAATAAGGCAAAAAATGTGACTTGCACTTTAAGGGCGATCGAAAAAATCCCTTATTATCTAGTTCCATTACCAAATACTCAGCTCAAAACTTTAGCAGAGAAATTATGCTACTTTCCTACTATTGATAAAACCGAACAATCTGGAGATTGGGGAGCAAGACCTCTAACAGAAAAACAGTTAAACTATGCCAAATTAGACCCCGTTTATGTGGCTGCGGTTCATCATCGTTTGTTGCAAATTTCTCAATTAATTGAACCAGAACCAGCAACAGAAAATATTCAGGAACTGACTCAGAGATATCGTGAAATCGAGCATAATTGGAAACAATTAAATACCGAAGTAGAACATATTAAAGAACGGCTCAAAAAAGCGATGGACTCTCAAAATGTTGCTCGATTAAATGGTTTTGAGCTATCTTCTCAAGTCAGAATGACTCAGAAAATAGCTTTTAATGAGTTGGCAGAAATTGCTTTAGCTTCCGGTAAAAATTATAATTTTTCAATCACTCTTACTAAAAAGATTCAAGCAGAAATTTCTGAAATTATCGATCGCTTGCCGATAAAACAAGAAGAAAAACAGATTTTAACTTTAAAAATTACAGCATTAGCAGAACCTAAAAATAGCTCTGCTCCCCGAATAGAAAAAGCAGATTTAGAGAGTGAAGATTTACCTTTCTAAAGTAAGGATTTGTTTGAAGTTCATTTATTTTAATTTGATTTATTTTTGGTTATCTTATACCATTTCTGAAAAATGAGGCTACAAATACAATCAATTATTCTCAAGACCCGTTAATTGTTATCCTGACCACTGACCACTGACCACCCAACTGTAACAATATTAAATAGAAATGGTATTAGGACATATAATTTCTAAAAACGGCAAATTTCTTGATTTTCTTGACCTTTTGGATTATTTTCTAAATAATTTTCCAGCCAATCACAAGCAAAAGCGGATAAATCTCGGGATTTAAAGTTTAAATTCCAAATAATTAATTTTCCAGTTAAGTCAGAAGAAGCGAGGATAGGATCGCTAATTTGAGGACTAAAACTAACGCTAGAAACTCCATTGTTATGCGCTCGATAGGTTTTTAATTCTTGACCCGTCACAGTCCAAAGTTTGACGCTTCGATCTTCGCTAGCAGTAGCAATTATTTTGCCATCTGGACTAAAATTGACATCATTGAACGAGCTAATTCCTTTAATAATAGATTTGAGTTTTTTCTGTTTGGATTGCCAAGGTAAATACCAAAGTTTGACAGTTTTATCTTGACTAGCAGTAGCAACTATTTTGCCATCTGGACTAAAAACGATGCGATCGACTCCACCATTTTCATAACCATCTTTGAGAGTGGAGATTAAGAGTCCTTCACTATTCCAAAAATAAACAGCTCGATCCCAACCAGCAGTAGCAATTATCTTGCCATCTGGACTAAAACTGACGCTCAATACAGTATCTTGATGTTTGAGAGTTTTTAATTCTTGACCTGTCACAGTCCAAAGTTTGACAGTTTTATCTTCGCTAGCGGTAGCAATTATCTTGCCATCTGGACTGAAATTGACACTCGTTATTTTTCCTAGATGTTCGATCGCGCTGGGAATTTCTTCCCCATTTCTCTGCCAAAGTTTGACTGTTCCGTCCCAGCTAGCAGTAGCAATTATCTTGCCATCTGGACTAAAACTAATATCGTCAACCCTTTTTTGATGGCCTTTCAGTTGTTTAATTAAATCGCCTCGAATCGTCCAAAGTTTGACGGTTTTGTCTTCACTAGCAGTAGCGACGATCTTGCCATCTGGACTGAAAACTGTACTGTAAATTGGATCGCTATGGGCCGGAATTACTTGCAGTTTCTTGTCTTTTAGTTGCCAAAGTTTAACCGTTTTGTCTTTACTCCCACTAGCAATTGTTTTCCCATCTGGAGAAAAACTGACATCCCAAACCCAATCTTTATGTCCGATCAGTGTTTTCAGTTTTTCTCCATCCCGATTCCAGAGTATAATTTTTCTGTCAACACTGGCAGTAGCGATTGTTTTGCCATCTGGAGAGAAACTGACGCTGGTGACTGGTTGTTTGCGATCGTCGAGAATTTTAATTAAGTTGCCATTGAGTTGCCACAGTTTAACAGTTCCATCTCTACTTGCAGTAGCGATCGTTTTGCCATCTGGACTAAAATTGACATCCCAAATCCAATCTTCATGTTCGGCTAAAGTTGTCAGTTTTTGGCCTTGCAAATTCCAGAGTGTAACTTTTCCGCGATTGTCGGTTTGGGTGTTGTTACTAGCAACAGCAATCATCAGGCCGTCGGGACTAAAACTAACATCGTAAACTGCTCCAGAATGTTGCAATGATTTGCCGATCGCTTTTCCCGATCTAGTCCACAATTTTACCGTACGATCTGCTCCAGCAGTAGCGATTATCTTTCCATTTGGACTAAAACTGACATCGTAAACGGCTTCAGAATGTCCTTGAAGGGTGGCGCACCGCGTAGCGGATCTCGAAGAGATCGCGCTTCCGGTTATCGTCCACAGTTTGACTGTTTTGTCCCAACTCGCAGTAGCGATAATCTGGCCGTCGGGACTAAAACTAACATCGTAAACGGCTTCAGAATGTCCTTGAAGAGTGGCGATCGCGCCTCCGGTTATCGTCCACAGTTTGACTGTTTTATCTTCACTAGCGGTGGCGATCGTCTTGCCATCTGGACTAAAACTGACTTTAATAATATCATCTTGATGTGCTTGCAATCGATTTATTTCTCTTACTTTATAAACGGCTTCTTGTAGGAGAAGATTATTTTTTTTCTGTAGTTTTGCTTTGTTAAATAATAAGAGAGGTTTGGTTAATCGATCGAGTTTTTTTGAGACTTTTAAACTATGTATTAAAGCATCGAAATCTTTATTTAAAGTCAAAAGATATTCAGTAGATTTATTCAGAGCTTTAATCTCGCTAATAAAAGTTTTCCGAGCTAAATTAAAGATTAAGAGCGAGCCGCAAATTAATCCTAAAAAAATTAAATTATTTCTAATTTTTGCAGATTGCTGTTGTTTTTCTTTTTCTTCGAGCGATCGCTCTCGTAATTCAAGGGAAGCTCTCAGGTATTGTCTAGTTTTTAAAGATAGTTCTTCAAAATATTCGAGATAAATTTGCTCTGCTTTAGTAAGAGCAATTCCTGTTAAAAGATAACTTTGATTAAATTGCTCGTTTTTCCACCTCGAAGCACGATCTTCGATTTCTCGCATTCCTCGCAACCGTTGTCGATTTTCATCTAGCCACCAGCGCAGTTGCGACCAATTACGAATTAAGATTTCATGAGCAATTTCAACACTTACTTGTGAAGATAAATCATCTTCTTTTTCTTGGGAATAAGCGATATTTAGATGGCGACAGCTAACCCGATTGATTTCTTGAATCGGTGTATTGCTAACTACAATTAACTTAGCATCAATTAGTTTTTGTAAGGTTGATTCTAGCAAATATTTGCTATATTTAGGCACAAATAATTCCGATCTCAAAATACGACGACGAGTATCTTCTTGTGCTTCTCCTAAATGAACCAAAGATAGAAATATCCATTTAGCATAATTTTTTTCTTCATCGTTTAAACCGTCGTAAAGCTGATTGGCTTTATTTGCTAATACGCTTTTTAAACCACCAATTTGTTGCTGATAGCTTTGTAAGGTTAATTTGGCTTCAGTGCGATTTTCCCAAAGTTGTTCGAGTATGGATTGAAGAATCGCTAGCGCACCATTATAGTTTTTAATTTGCTCGACTAAAACATCTATTAGTGCCGGTTCTACCGATAATCCAACACTATTAGCTGGTAGAGAAATAATCCGACGATATTCATCTTCACTGAGACAAGAAGGAATTAAAATACTGTTATTTTTAATTATTTTTGCTAGTTCAGGTAAAGACAGACAAGCGGAAATAAAATCGCTTCTGAGGGCAATAATTATCTTTAATCGATCGCCAGCTTCGCGAATTGCTCCTAAAATTAATTCTAGAAATAAATTGCGATCGGAATCGGAAGTTAGGGTAAATAATTCTTCAAATCTATCGATACTTAAAACTAATATTTTTGAACCTAGCGATCGCAACCAAAGCAAAAAACTATCTACTCCTAAATATAAGATATTTTCTAAATATTGAGTTACTTGTTGTTCGCTCGATGACTTGCTATTTATAGTGGCTAAAGTCGCAGCTAAGGATTTAACAGGCTTATTTCCAGGACAAAAATTGAGGGTGATACATTCCTCGCTCTTTTGTTTGCAATCGGAGTATAAACCTTTATTTTCAAGAATTGGTAATACCCCAGCTTGTAAGAT
>JASJCW010000114.1 GCA_030065265.1 Prochloraceae cyanobacterium | reverse complement strand
TAAGTACCTTCAAGACTTCGGTAAGTTTAAAGAAGACAATATTAATGTTGCTGCTTATGGAGCTAAATTAGGGGAAGCGGTTAAAGTTATGGATCGTGCTGGTTGGAAGTAAGGGCGCGATCTTAAGATTTGGCGGAATCGATCGTTCCGTCAAAACTAGCACTTCAAGATAGGCAAAAGGCAAAATAGAAATTATCGCCTCATTTTCTGAGACGATAAAAAAATTCAAGAGAAATAACAATAAATTATTGATCGATAATATCTTGAATTGATAAAGGTTTTGAGATCTGAGAATTGGCTGATTCTAACTTTTCTCGTGAAGAGAGAACGCAAACAGCAACTCGATCTTTTCCTTGTTCGAGAACTTTTAAAAATGCTTCTTTGACATCTTTCACCGTTGCTTGCAAACTATTTTCATACCTTTGTTGACGAATTTGTTCGCTTTGTCCGGTTAAATAGCGATCGAGTGCCAAACTGGTGGCTCTTTCTGGCCGTAAAACTGGAGAATATTCCTGGGTAGAGGAAATTATGGTTCTTTCAATATCTTCTTGTCTCCAATCAACATTTTGCAAATATTCAGCAGTGCGATCGAATACTTTCAGAGTTGGGGCAATTTGAGGATCTCGATAGGAAGAGAAAGTAAGATTTTGACCTAAAGGATTGTAGCTGCAATTAGCACCATAAGCTCCACCTTTCAAACGAATTTCGTTAATCAGGTAGTCTAAGGAGACTAAACGTTTACCTAGGAATAAATGTGCAGATAACGGTTCGCTAAAGTGGGGAGCAAGATAGGTTTGAGCGCAATAAGCCACTTGAACTGGAGCGGCCAGTCCTTCGCGAAGTCCGATAGATGGGGTAAAATCAGTTTCTAGAATTTGTGAGGATGTTTCTGAATTTTGCCATCTACTTAAAATAGTTCGTACTTTTTGATAAGCTAAATTTGACCCCGTAAAGCTAGCTGTTAAAGGTTGAGAACTGACAAAATTGCGGATCGATTCGATTTTAGCAATTAAATTGTCACTTAATCCATCGAAATCTTGAACTAACTGTTGAGAGAATTTTAATTGAGGCAAACCATTAACTAATTCTTGAAGATAAGCTTCTGGTGTAAAAGAAGCTTCGGCTCTCAATTTCGCAGTATTCAATCCTCGATATACTATATTGTTGCGATATTTAGCATTAGTTTGAACGACTGTATTTTGCAACCTTTGGCGATCGCTTCCTGGATTCGTTCCTAAAAGGATTTTCTGCAACAAATTTAAAGCTTCTTCAATGCGATCGTCTAAAGCTTTTAAACTAACTCTGAGACTGACTAGGGATTTGTTAGGATCTAAAGCAGAAGTTTGAAACTTACATTCAAATTTTAAACCACCGGTAGTAGAAGCAATACCGCTAGCAATTTCCTCGTAATTCATCTTCTCAGCTCCAGATTTTTGCAGAGCTTCGAGATACATTGGTAAGTAGATCCACAAATCTTTTGGCAGACCTTGAAGGGAAAAATCGAGCTGTAAATAGTTTATCCCATTGCTAAAAACTTGATTTCTTAATAATTGAACTTTGTTATCGAGACAATCTATTGTGGTTGAAATACTTTCAAGACTTGAGGGTAAATCTTTAATTGTTAATCGAGGTAATTTAGCTGCAAGTTCTGGTGGATTTCCTTGTGAAGATTCTTGTTCGAGAACTCGAGCTTCGATCGCAATTTTTGATAATTGAGTTGCGCTCAAATTAGATCTAATCTCTTCTAAACGTTGTTTTAAAGCTTCGTCTCTTTTCTTTTGCAAATTGGGATCTGGTTTGACAATTAAAGTCAGTCGATGGGAATTATTTAAGAATTTTGCTTCGATCAGTCGATTGAAAAACTTTGGATCTTCAGCATATTTTTCTTGACATTTACCTACATATTCGCTCAAATTCAAGAACTTTAAAGGTTGATTTTGATAGATCCAATTTGGTACTACGCGCCAAATCAATCTAAATAGATAAAAGCGAGAAATTTCTTGATAGTAATAAGTTGCTTGTTGGAAAGCAGCCTCGACTAAACTCGGTTCTATTTCTGCGGCTGCAATTTGCTCTAAAGTAGATTTTACTAAATCCAAAAAGCGATCGCTCCGATCTGCTTCGCTACCTTTAATTCCCAATGTAAAAATAGTTTCCCTACCTACGGAATTAAATCCAGAATTAGCAGTTAGATCTTGTCCTAATTTGGCATCAATAATTGCTTTTTTAAGAGGTGCGGCTTCATTTCCTAAAAGGATATTATTGAGAATATAAAGTGCGATCGTCTCTTCTACATCGCAACTATCACCTAAGAGCCAATTTACTAATAAATAAGTTTTTTCTGCTGCTGATTCTTGTTCTCCAATTGGATAATATGCTTCGATTGTTCGAGGTTCGCTCCAACGAGGTTGATGTAAAAACTGAGGCGATATTTCTTGTTTTTCAAAACCATCTAATTTAGGGCCGATAAACTCTAAAAGGTCTTCGGTATTAATATTACCGTAGCAAAGAAAATGGGCGTTACTGGGGTGGTAATAAGTGCGGTGAAATTCGCGAAAATCTTTATAAGTTAAATCGGGTATAAATTCAGGAATTCCCCCCGATTCTTTAGCATAAATCGTATCTGGCAATAAAAAACGATTGACCAGATTATTGATAATCGTATTCGGATCGGAAAAAGCTCCTTTCATCTCGTTATAGACAATTCCATTTACTTTTAAAGCACTATTAGGATCGTCCAAGGATTCTGGGGCTAAATGATGACCTTCCCTTTTAAAAGTATTTTCTGTTAATAGAGGGTGAAAAACCGCATCAAAATAAACATCAGCCAAATTAAAGAAATCAGGCTCGATTTTACTCGAGATTGGATAGCAAGTAAAATCGTCACTAGTCACGGCATTAATTAAAGTAGCTGGACTCATTTTTAACATTTCAAAAATAATATCTCTCAAGGGATATTTTTCAGAACCGCCAAGTATAGAATGTTCTAAAATATGGGGAATTCCCGTATTATCTGGCGGTGGAGTAGGAAAAGCGATCGAAAATAATTTTTCAGCATCATCGTTGTGCAAATGTAGCAGCTTAGCACCAGTGGCAAGATGTTCTATTTCGTAAGCTACCATTTCAACATCTTTTAAAGTAACAACGGCTTTAACTTTAAAACCAGCTAATTCCCGTTCGGGTTGGAGAGAGTTATTCAGAGCGATCGCCATAGCTTATTGTGATTATTTATTTTAAATTGGAACAGAAAAATAGAAATATAAAATGCTTTTTTCAATTTTTCAATTCCCATACTTCTTTAAAGATATCGAAAACGATCCTTTTTTAGCCCTAACAATTTGCGATCGCTAGATCTGATTGACAAATTTCTCTGTGATTATTTTAATTTTTTGAAGCTGCGGTTACAGATGATATTATGCCAAATGATAGGCAGCCAAAAACCGAATAGTTTAATTAGAAATTATGAGTCAAACGGCAGATAATACCATTAGATCTATTTACGAAGCGATCGATCGCAGAGATGTAGATGGAGCGATGGAATTTATCGATGATAAGTGTCTCTATGAAGATCTTAACTTTCCCACTCCTTTTCAAGGTAAAGCAGCGGTACGGAAGTTATTTACAAAATCTTGTGAAAACATCCCTAAAGATCTGTTATTTGTCATCGACGATCTCACCAGCACAGATCCTTTGGCTGTTGGTGTAGTTTGGCACGTCGAACTTAATGGTATTCCCATTCCCAACGGTAGGGGAGTTAGTTTTTATCGTTTTTCTGAAACTACTGGTAAATTAATTTACGCTCGAGATATTGTCGAACCGCCAATTAAACCCGGCAATGTTTCTTTTATAATTATTCGTTTAATCTCGCCTTTGGTGCGGCGTTTTTTGTCCAAACAACCTAAAACAAAACAAACTCAACCAGTAGTTGCATTATTTTTATGGCTGTTAGCTGGGACTTATCTTTACATTTTGCTACTTTCCCCACCAGGACAAATTTTACCCGGATATCCGGCTTGGGCGATACCACCAGATACCTTAAAAGAAGTTTTAGGCGAGTCAATCAATTTCTTTTTCATTTTACCGATCGCCAATGCTATCGGCATTAAACTGATGGAAGCCCCAGAAATACATCCAGTATCTCAAGGCTTTTTTAATTTTGCCGAAGCCTGGATCTTCATGTTTTTACCCCTAATACTTGCCGATCGCCGTGGGGATAAGTTGCCGAAAATTCCGATTTGGGGCATGGCAATGTTTTTAACTAATGTTTTTTTAACTCCTTATATGGCATTGCGAGCGGCTCAACCAATACCAGAAACCGAAGCAAACAAACAAAAGGATATCTTGGCGCGAGTTTTTGGTTGGATCGGCCTGATAGTTGGCATTATCTCGATCTGGTGGTTTTGTTTTGCTGGCGGACCCGAGTTTGGTAATTTGACAACAAGAATGCAATATTTTGTTACTCAATTAAGTAGCGATCGCGTCACTATCGCCTTTTCTATCGATCTAATTTTGTTTTATATTTTTCAAATAGTATTGATGGGTTCGGTAGTTGAGAAAATGAGTTGGTTGCGTTTTGTTCCGTTTTGGGGATTAATTGGTTGGTTAATTTTATAGTTTTAACTTTTTTTGCGATCCCGTTAAGTTTCGATTCAAAAGCCACTATTTGTGATACCGATCGTCCCAGTAAAAATACTGAAGTGTTAGATTGTTCAATAACAGTTGACAAAGTTATTTACTTAGTATTTGCCCTCACAAAAATTTCAATAGAGGAATTAAACTGTGAAAAAAACAAAAGATTCCCTCGCTAACAAAATAAAACAAGAACTGTTAGCTTTAAAAGTTGAAAATGTCGATCGAGAAGATGCCTCAATTTTACTCGAACAAAAATTACTGCTCGAAATTTTCTTAGGGAGAATTGAAAATTAAATCTAAAGTATTCTAGATATCTATTTGGAAATATTTCCCGATCTAGTAAATAAATATTCGCTCGAAAAAAAGCAATTTAAACATTAATTAATAGCTAACTAACTATCAAGCTGCGATCGATCTCCCACCGTACTAAAATCACCAATCAATTCGCCCCAAAGTTGTAATTTTCACCTATTTCCTCCAAGATCCATAATTTGTAATCTAGCTCTGCAGCATTTGTCAGAGCCAAAGCACTAAAATTAAAACTTAAAGATGGGTTGTTTTTTATTTTAATCTCGATCGCCAGTTTAAAACTCTATTCCGGTTTTCTGGTTAGGAAAACAATTAGGTAATATGCTACTAATATTGCCAGGGTCAAGAAAAAACCTCGCACCCACCATTGTCCGGCTAAGTCTGGAGTAGAACTAATATAGACACCTTTACTTATTTTTGTACCTTCCATTAAGGAAATTGCATTTTCTTTGGTGGAATTGTTACGCCACAAAATATCGCTGCGATCGTCGTTATTGAAGTCTCCGGCACTAACCATTTCCCAAATTTCTTTTGCATTGGTAATTTTCCATTCAGGATCTACTACGTCTTTAATTAAGATGCCGTTTTTTTCAGGATTAGAAAAGTTTGTACCATCCATTAACCAAATAGCGTTTTGTTTGGTTACACTGTTGCGCCATAAAAGATCGCTGTTGTTATCGTTATTAAAATTACCCGATCCTAGAATTGTCCAGTTCAAATCGGTTAAATTTGGAGTAATTATAGTTTCTTCAATAAATTTAGTCCCGTCCATCAACCAGACTTTATTATCTCCAGTTTTTTGGTTGCGCCACAAAATATCTGTTTTTTTATCCCGATTAAAATCTCCTACTCCTCTCATTTCCCAGTCAACATCTTTGAGAGATCCGATCGTAATATCTTCAGTAAATTTAGTCCCGTCCATCAACCAGATTTTATTATCTCCGGTTTTTTGATTGCGCCATAAAATATCTACTTTGCGATCGCCATTGAAATCGCTCGCGGCGATCGCTTTCCAGTCAAGATCGGGTAAAGCTGCGATCGCAATATCTTCGGTAAATTCAGTTCCGTCCATCAACCAGATTTTATTATCCCCAGTTTCTTGATTGCGCCACAAAATATCTGTTTTGCGATCGCCATTAAAATCTCCTACTCCTTTGATTTCCCAGTTACGAGGGGTTAGGGAATTGTTAGATAAATTTAAACCAAGATTAAAATTACGATAACTGTCTTGAACTCGATCGCTCATTTTTATTATGTGTTATGTCTTCATTTCTATTTTCTTCTTATTTAACACATCAATCGATTGCAAAGTTAAGTTGTCAGACGATCGAGCTGTTTATTGATGATGAAAACATTGACAGGGAAAGAGTTTGAGTCTGAGGTTGAAATCTTTTGACTTTTGGGGTCGATCTAATAATTAACTTATTAATTTAAGTATATTTAAATTCTCTCTAAAATTAGACTGACTTACAAATTAGGTGTTTCCTTGGCAAGAGCTTTTTTGATAGTATTTCTAGCTAGTTGAGCGGCTTTTTTTACGCCAAATTTTGCTTCTTTTTCTTGAAAATAAGTATCGGCCATCAGCTCCTCTGCGATCGCATTGATATTTTGACCTTCTCTGATTGCTTTGCGAGCAACTGCTTCTAGTCTGATTTTTTTGACTATTTTTGGCACTCGATTGCGGTCAGAATTGAAATTACCGAATAATGTTTTCATTTTATTTTTTCTCTGTACTTAGATAGTTTCTTTATTGAAACTTTACTTTTAGCGTTAATAATATCAATATATAAAGTTAAACACTTAAACGCGTCAGTCGTAAGATATATTTAACAATGCAAATTTTTATAAAAAAAGAATAATCTTCCTAGCAATGTTACTGCAAGGGTCGGGAAACACGCAAGATAAAAGTTAAGTAATGTTATCTATTTAAAAAAATTCATTTACTAGTTTTAAAAGCCAAATTAAGAGCGAAATATCCGATTTAAATTTTAATCGATCGATTTATCTGCGATCCAAAACAATAAATAGTGGCGATCTCGATCGCATCTCCGGTAAAGGAGGCGATTAACCTCCTCTAAAAACTATTGATTCAAAACTTCTTGTAATTTATTACAAACAGCCGCAATCCGATCGATACTACCGGGATTAATTAATCCATAATATTCAAAAGGATAAACGCGATCGTTTTTAGTGGCATTAAGTTCTCCCCAGAAAGGATCTGATTTATAACGATTTAAAACATCTGGTTCAGAATTGACAACTAAAATAATTTCAGGATCTTGTTTGAGAATTGCTTCGGGAGAAAGAGGAATGTAGCCTCGAAATAAACTCGACTCTCCTTGAATAGATGCGGTGACATTATTAACATTAAATTGTGCTAATAAATCTCCAGCCCAACTATTTCTATTAGGAGATAAAATTGGTCTATTATCGATAATTACCAAAGTAGATTTGCTTTGTTCGGGAATATTTTGCAGATAACTTTGATATTCTGATAGTAATGGTTTTGGGTCGGCATCGAGGCGAGCGGCTAAATTTTTAGTCATCGATAATAAACCATCCCAACTTCTGACATTAGTAGTTAAAGTCGCAATTTCAAGCTCTTCGAGTTGGCTCATAGTTTGGGTATAAAAACCTTCAGCACCGATAACTAAATCTGGCTTGAGGGCGATAATTTTTTCTAAATTTGGTGGAGTTTGACCTAGAGAAACTCGCTCGATATCCTCAAAGCGATCGTCTTTGACTAATAGAGAACTTGCAACAATGCCAACCAGTTTATCCGGTGCTAATCTTTGAGTTAAATCTGCACTTAAAGAAGTCAGCGCAACAACTCTGCTAGCAGATTCAATCTGAGAAGAAAGATTTTTTTGCTGAATAGATGGAGCAGCACAAGCAAAAAAGAATAAACTAATTAAAAAAATTAAACTGAATTTTAACCAAGATTTAGACATAATTTCAATTTAGTTCGATCGAGAATTAAGGGGACAAATTTGCAATCCTACGGGAGTATCGATAACCTCGACAATAACGTCAAATACATCAGCAATGACCTGTTTATTTAGCACTTCTGCTGTCTTACCGACAGTATAAAGATTGCCTTTAACTAGCATTGCTAAACGATCGCTGTATCTGGCAGCTAAATTAATTTCGTGCAAGACAGTAATGATTGTTAATTGTCGTTGTTGTTGGAGTTTTTTTAATAACTCTAGCAATTGTAATTGATAATTAATATCCAAATAAGTAGTCGGTTCGTCTAATAAAATAATTTGAGGATCTTGAGCCAAAGCTAAAGCTAAAAAAGCTCTTTGTCTTTCCCCACCGGATAATTCTGTTACGGGCCGATCGCGCATATTATCGATCTGAGTTTGTTGTAATGCTGCAGCTATTTTTTGGCGATCGTTGCGATTTAATTCCCATTCCCACCAAGATTGATGGGGAGTTCGGCCCAAGCTGACGAGCTGATATACTGTTAATCCGGCCGGAATTGTTTGTTGCTGGGGCAAAATTGCCATTTTTTGGGCGATAATTTGCGGTGAAGAATTATGAATTAATTTTCCATCTAAAAAAACACTCCCTCGAACTGGTTTGAGAATGCGGGCGATTGTTTTGAGAAAAGTTGATTTACCAGATCCGTTTGCACCTAAAAGACTCAGCCATTCCCCGGTGTTGAGAGTGAGATTGATATCTTTAATTACTAATTTGCGATCGTATCCACTGCTGAGATTTTTAGTTTCTATCGGCATGATCGAAAAATTAAAATCATAATTTTCAAGTTATATTAATTTTGTTTAGAGTTACTGGGTTTTGGTGAGGGAAGAAGCAAGAGGCAAGAGGCAATAGGGAATAGGGAAAATATTCAAAAATATAGATTTGTAGGATTATTTTTGAGAACAGATATTACTTGCGACGATACAACAACCAAACAAAGATTGGAGAGCCAAATAAAGCAGTGACAGCACCTACTGGTAATTCTACAGAGCCGAGGCGAGCGAGTAAATCTGCTCCTAAAAGCACTAAAGCACCACCAACAGCAGAAAGAGGGATTAACCAGCGATAATCGCTATTTCCGATTAATAAACGAATTGCTTGGGGAACGATTAAACCAACAAAACCGATTAATCCCGCAATACTGACAGCACCAGCAGCTAACAGGGTAGCTATTCCACCAATAAAGATCCGCGATCGGGCGAGGGAAAATCCCAAACCTACAGCTAGATCGTCGCCTAAATTTAAAACGTTGAGCGATCGCCCCAGCAAACAAGCCAAGATCAGGGCGATTAAAATGTAGGGGCCGGCAATATGTAATTCAGGCCAACCTCGACCGTTTAAGCTACCGACAATCCAGTTAAGAGCGTTTTGAATCCGACTGTCTTCTGAGAGTAATAATAGTACGGTTTGTAACGAGCCAAACAGGGAAGAAACCGCTACACCAGCTAAAATAAGCCGCTCTATAGCAATAGTATTGCCACTACGGGCTAAAAAATAAACTAAAGTTGTTGTCGCAATTGCACCGCACCAAGCAGCAATTGGAATTAAACTCGAATACAGGCCCAGAGTTATCGCGCTGACGATGACTAAACCCGCTCCCGCAGAAATACCGAGCAAAAAAGGGGTTGCTAAGGGATTCCGCAGCATTCCTTGTAATAATGCTCCCGAAGTGCCTAAAGCCGCGCCTACAACCATTGCAGCGAGGATGCGCGGTACTCTCAACTGCCGGATGATAGTTTGATTAATTGGATCGCCCCGTCCTAAAATAGCTTGCCACAGCTCGGACATCGTTAAATGTACCGGCCCTAAAGATAAAGATATTATTGCAATTAAAATTAAAGCGATCGCCAATAGTAAAATAGTCGAGCCGAGGCGTTTTTTTTGAGAAAGATTAAAACTTAATTTAGGCATTTTGTTAATTTTATTTTTACTATTTTAGATTAAATCGAAATCGGTTTTAATCCATACGTCAGCTAGAATACACCTCTATTTGTATTATTTCACTCTAAGTATTAAAATCATTCTTAATCCTAATAAGGATCGATTTACTGCGATCGAAAAAAGAAAAAAAATATGACAGCCGCACCTGGAATAAGCACTACTGACAAGGTTCTTGAATTAATTAACAATCATCCAAAAGGGATTACGATTAAAGCGATCTGCGATCGGCTCAATCGTTCGGTTTCAATGGTGCAAATCTGTTTAAAACAACTAATTGCTCAAAGAAAGATTCGCACTCGACTCAGTGCAAATCGAATGCACCTAATTTACTATCCAATTTAAGACTCAAAAAGCAATTTTAATCTTTGTATTCTGCACTAACCCGTAAGTTGCACTATTGCAGGATTACCCCGAGGAAATATTTTTGTATGGCATTGGGATTCAAATCTAATAGCAATCCTTGCCAGCGATTATTTACTTGAGAGCAGATTTTTTCTCTCCCTCGATTGTAAATCTGACAGTGAGTTTGACTTGGTGCTATGCTCGTACGCCCTACATATCAGTATAAGCCTCCTGCTAACAGACTATACGTTGCAGTTCGATCGGATCGTTAGAAAAAATTTCTTGTTTGTATTACTATATCGTTTAAAAGTAAAAAACTTATTTGATTAAATTAAATTGTTAATTTGATATTTAATTTATTATTTAGTATTCTATAATAACATTATTAGAAATTTAAAGTCAATTTTACTGCCAGTAATAAACTAAAATTTCTAAATCAATCAAATTGAATTTGCGATCGCTGAAGCGGCGATCGCTTTAATCATCAATTTCTCAATCTTGTGACATTTTAGTTTAGTGTGGTTAAATCCTGAGTTATCCCTTCCTATTCAATTTTAAAAATTAGCTCTTATGGCTCGCTTATTTTCTCAATAAATTACGATTTGTTTTATTTGAAAATTGAAACATAAGGTGATTACGATCGATAATGATATTTGATACTCTAAAGTCTCTCTTTGAGAGATTTTAATTTGCTTGTATTTAAATTTAAGTCTTGTAAAATTGGTTCTATTCTTGTAGATTTTAAGTCAATAAACTATAACTTATTGAGAAAAAGTTTAAATTATTAAAAAAATAATTACAATTAATTTAACTAGAGTTAACCTAAGTTAAAGCCAGTAATATCTATTTACTCAAAAATAAACAATTTAGATTAGCAGTTACTTCTCTGTAACTGATTTTTAAACTTTTACCTTCAGAATGTTTTTAGTGCTTCTTAATCTTTTCTTAACCTTACTCTTAACAATTTCTTATAGAATCATTAATGTCAGTTAAAAATTGCATTAAAACAACCTAATAAAAAGCTCTCAAAATTGACTCTGGAGCTATTTTTTAGTGCTAATTTTTAAACTACACAATTTGATTGATTTAAAAATTATTTAGTTTTCAGGTAACTGTTAAAACATGGCAGACAACATTACAGGCGGTCAAACATTAGTTAATCCTTTAATTTTCGATCCTAACCTTGGGGATTCGTTTAACTACAACATTACTCCTTTAATCACAAAAGGAGATCGGCTTGCTTTATTAACATCAGATCCTTTTGCTCCTAATGGAACGGTAACCACAAGTTCCACCGAACTTTTCACCATGCAGGATACTCCCGATGGTTTAGGGCTGTATCAAGATCCTAGCACTGGTAACAATTATGTTTGGGTGAATCACGAATTAGGTAGTTCAACAGTTACTGCATTAGGTTCGGGACAAGTTCAAGGAGCAAGAGTTTCTTTACTTGTATTTGATAGCAACTGGAATGCGATCGGCGGTAAAAACCTGATTGAGACAGTCAAACTAGGAAACGATACTTATATTCTCAACATAACTACAGGATTTTACGAAAATGGCACTCAGCAACTGAGCTTCAGCCGTTTTTGTTCTGGATATCTCGCCGAAACGGGCTTTGTTGACGCGCAAGGAAATGCTATCCCCATGTGGTTTATGGGAGAAGAAGATGATACGGTAGATTCTAACTTCGGCGGCAACGGTTACGGCTTAGCAGTAGCCCCGGATGGAACTGCAACTGTTATTGCTGGTTTAGGTAAATTTAAGAAAGAGAATGTAGTTGCTCATCCTAACCATCGTGCAGCTAACTCTGGTTGGACGGTACTGCTATCGAGTGAAGACAACGCTGACGGTGAGATGTATATGTATGTCGGCAAACAAACTGTTGATAATCCCAACGGTTTGTGGAGCGATGCTGGTGCTGATGGTTCTAACTTTGCTCTTTACGTTCTAAGAGTTAAAGATGCTCAAGGGAACGTTTTTCAGAACGAAACCATGGCTGAGAATCAAGTATTCACTACCGAGTGGGTTGAAGTTCCCGATAATATAGCTTTAGGTAGTGCGGCAAATCTCAGCACTTGGGTTAACGGTACCGATGCTCAAGGTAACTTTAGATCTACAGATTTTGAACGTCTTGAAGATACGACTACAGATCCTTTAAATCCCAATACTTTTTACTTTACAACTACAGGTTCTGGTGCTGCTAATCCTAACGGTAAAGTACATAAAATCACAGCTGATATCGATCCTGTTACTGGTCAACCAATAAACGGTACTTTTGAAAACTTATTTGTTTCCGGGCCTAATACTGGTTCTAGATACGACAACTTAGTTGCTGATAGTAATGGCAACTTAGTCGTACAAACCGACGGCAACAATCCAGAAATTGGTTTAGTTTACAATATCGCTGATAACGCAACCAATGTTGGCAACGATATAGTTACTAACCTTTACGAACTTAACGTTAGTGGTGAATCCTCTGGAATTATCGAAGTAAGTGGCAATACAGCAGTACCAGGTCAAAGTTCTTATCTCTTAGATGTTCAAAGTAGCGGTCAAGGTCAAATAATTTTAATCGAACCAACTACACAAACCGGGACGGGAGCAACAGATACAATTAAACCGACTGTAAACTTCCTTCTCGACCAAAGTAGTTCTGATTTCAATAAATTCGATAATTTAGTTTTATCAACCGAAATTCAAACTCAATTTCAGTTTAAACTCAGTGATGGAAGTGCGGGTTCTGGAATTGATGCAACTACTGTTACCAGCAATATCATCAATATTACTAAAAATGGATTAACTTTAACCGAATCTACAGATTATTCGTTTACTTTCGATCCTATTACTAATCTAGTTACCGTTAGCTCTCTTACTGGTGGCTTTGATGATGGTCAATATCAAATTACCGTTAATAGCGGTTCTAGCCTGAATTCTATTAAAGATATTGCGGGAAATATCGCCAATCCGGTTCAATATAACCTCAGTATCGACACTGGACTTCAATTTGCTTCTTTTCAACAAGGATTTGACGGATATACTGGCACAGAAGATACTTATATTACAGGAGAAGCTCCCGGAGAAAATTTCTCTACTTTTGATAGTTTAAACGTAGATGGTAGCTCTGGTGGTTTTTCCGTACAAGCTTTAATTCGTTTTGACGATATTTTCGGTGTTAACCCAGGTCAAATACCTTTTAACGCGGAAATTATTACTGCTGCCTTAGACTTAGAGGTAAATAACCAGGGCGATCGCCTAGAATTCTACAGAATGCTCACTCCTTGGACTGATGCTGATACTTGGAACAGTTTAGGAGAAGGTATTCAAAAAGGTGTAGAAGTCGGTACTGTAGCTGATGCGACCACAGCAAACGAAGTAGAAAATGGTTTACTTACGGTTAACGTGACTAATAGCATCAAAGCTTGGCAAACCGATCCTACTAGCAACAATGGATGGGCGATTTTGCCGACTGGAACTAATGGAGTAGACTTCTTCTCTGCTGAAAGTCCTACAGCTCCGGCACTAGTAATTCAATACAACGTTAATGAAATTACTGGCACGATCGGTAATGATAGTCTCATTGGCACTATTAATAACGATATTATTGACGGATTAGATGGTAACGATACTTTAAAAGGCGACAATGGTAACGATTTAGTAATTGGTGGAGCTGGTAACGATATTATTTATGGCGGCAATAACACTGACTTATTAAAAGGTGGAGCTGGAAATGACAGTCTTTTGGGCGGATCTGGTGCCGATACCGTGGTTGGCGGATCTGGTAACGATACTTTAACTGGCGGATCTGAAAACGATATCTTAATCGGCGTTGATGAAAACGATCTTAATCCAGGTAGTGGCGAAATTGATGTTATTACCGGTGGAAATACTACCCCAGGTGCTAATACAATTGTCTTGGGTAACTCGCAGAAAGTTTTCTATTCAACTTCGGGGATTAACGATCTAGCTATTATTAAAGACTTGGATCTTAGCGGTCGACTACAAGATAAGATTCAACTTAAAGGATCTGCAATTGATTACAGCTTAATTGCTTCGGGAACAAATACTAACATCTTATTTGGCAACGAATTAATTGCCACTATAGAAGGGGTTAATGTTGCAAGTTTAGATCTTAACAGCAATAACTTTGTTTATGTCTAGTTTTAAGCTGCGATCGATTAAAAAATAACTAGAAGAGAGGATCTATTGATTTAGATCCTCATTTCCTATCTTTAGACAGTTGTAAATAGATAGTCAAGGGGAACTGAAAAAGCTGGAAAATTAAGCTCGTTCTCGCGAGCTTTTAATCGATATTAAATAACAGCAGTTGGAGATATTCTTGCCGATTTTGATTCGATTTAACTTGCCAATTTAACCACACTGCAAACAAAGAATAAATTACAGCAAACGAGGCAAAATTAAACCCAGAGATAATAACATTCCACTGACAAAATGTAAATTTACAGCAATAAACTTACAATTATTGACTAAACTAGGGCGATCGTGATTTTTGAGAACGTGAGTGACTAATTGCCAAGCAAAAGGTGAACTAGCGAAAATTAATAGAATCCATCCAGAAAACAGGCCTAAAATAACAAACATAAGGGGCAAAATAAAAACGATCGCTGTAGATATTGCCAAAATAATTGCACCTTTACTAGTCCCCAAACGAACGATCGGCGATTTTTTTCCTGCAGCAAGATCGTCTTCTACTTGGTGAAAATGGGAACAAAATAAAATGATTGAAGTTGTCAAGCCAATTATAATTGAAACAGCCAAACTAGTTCCAGAAAAAGACTGAGTTTGGGAATAATAAGCAGCTGCGATCGCCAGAGGGCCGAAGGTAATAAAACAAATAATTTCACCTAAACCTTGATAGCCGAAACGAAAAGGAGGCCCTTGATAGCTATAACCCAAAGCACAACAAACTATTATTAATCCCAATACCGTTAAATCTTGCTGCCACCAACTAATAGCAAAAATCCCTAAAATACCCACCAATAAAAATAAATTAGCCACCCAAAATACTAAAGATTTATTCCCCGTCAAATTAACAACAGAATGAGCTTTGTTTTTATCAATTCCGGTTTCCGAATCGAAAACATCATTAGTTAAATTCAACCAAGCAATAATTAAAATTGCCGCACCGAGAAAAGTAAAGAATAGCTCCGGCTCAAAAATACTTGTTTCGCTAAAAGCTGCTGCTGTGCCGACAGTAATCGGAATGATTGCTACAGTGTACATTGGCGGTTTAATTGCAGCTAACCATAATTTCTTTTGAGAATCCTTAAATACTTTTGTAGTCATGATTAGTGTTATTAGTTACTTGAAATTTATCGATTTAACAAAGAAATTTGGTATAAGTACCCTCATCGTAAAAATTACGAGCGATCTTCAATTAAAAGTCGTTAAAATTTACTTTTAGATTGAATGATGACCTCTGACTAGTTGCGCCTACAAGGGGCGCGTAGGCGTTGCACTTTGAGATTCTTTTAACCCCTTAACCCATCAGAGAAACTCTCTCGAGTTGCTTTGTTTTTAATTGCCGATCGCTCTTTGCTAATCGCTCTTTTACTATCATTTTGCAATCTCCAGAAGGAACGATAGTCACGCCGCGACGCACTGGTTTAACTGGATGTTTTGGTGAAAGTTCCAAGCGATATTGAGACAACACAGTTGCTAAAACTAACTTCATTTGATAGTTTGAAATACCTTTACCAATACAACTGCGATCGCCTCCACCAAAAGGTAAATATTCGTATGGCGAAAACTTACGCTCGATAAAGCGATCGGGGTCAAAAGATTCGGGATTAGGATAAGTTTCTCGACGACGGTGAGCTAAATATATACAAGGAATTAAAATCGAACCTTTGCTAAATATATTGCCATCCAATTCGATCGCATCTTTAACTAAACGAGGTTGAGAAATTAAGGCGATCGGATTGATACGTAAAGTTTCTTGACAAACCGCATTCAGATAAGGCAATTTAGCAATCGCGATCGGATCGAGATCTGTATTTGCTAATTCTGCTTTTAACCGCGTCAAGACAGCAGGATCTTGATGCACCCAATAAAAAACCCAAGATAACGCAGATGCAGTAGTTTCGTGACCTAATAGTAGCAAAGTCATCAACTGATCGCGCAGTTGTTCGTCGTTGAGGGGTTGACCGAGATCTGCTTCTATCGACAATAGTAAAGAAAGTATATCGTCACCTAAATCTTTTTGTTGGCGACGTTCGGCAATTTCAGCATAAATTAAGCGATCGATTTGCTGGCGATCGCGCAAAAATTTCCCCCAAGGACTCCATTTTCCCCAATCTTGTTGTAAAAAAGAAAAGAAAAATTGAACTGAGTTGAGGGGAGAATTAACCCGTTCTAAAAATGGTTTGATGAGGGTTTTCAGTTGAGAATATCTTTGTCCGGGATTAATGCCAAATACCACCCTTAAAATGATATCGAGGGATATATCCGCCATACAATCGCGAATTGCCACCGTCGAACCGACCTGAAAACGAGCTATTTCTGCTAAAGTCAGATCGATAATCGTTTGACCGTAATTGTACATCTGTTTGCCGTGAAGCCGATTCATCAAAAGACGACGCACCGCTTCGTGTTTTTTTCCCTCCAACATGATCAGAGACTGCGATCCCGTCAGCGGCCGGAAAACATAGGTCATTTTCCCCCACTCAAACCGCTCTGGACTTGCCGTAAAAATCTGTTGGAGCGTTTCCGGCTTACTGAAAAATGCTATTTGTCTGTTTTTGAAAACCCCTAGCGGTAGAATAAAGCTATCTCCGTACTTCTTGGCGCAATTATCGAGAAATTCTAGAGGTCTGGCGACGATTAAAGGCGTTTGCGCTATAAAGGGTAGTCTGGGGCCTTTTAGATCGATCTTGTCTTGTTTTGCCGATGTATAATCAACCATGTATGACAACTGACTGCTTGGGTAGAGTTGCTTTTAGCAACTATATTTTGCAATTATCTCTTATAAGAGTAACTCGATCGCCTTTGTTAACAAATCCTTTTTTTTGATTGATAAATTTCCATGTCTGAGGATTTTCCAATGACGCAATCTAGGGTATCTTTACCAGTTATTCCCTATTCTGTTCCTTTATTTCAAGATCTCCGAGAATTAGATCGCTTTCTGTTAAATTATCAGAAAGAATTTTTAACAGCAAAAAATTTTCAAATTGCCAGCTTTTCCTATGCCATTCCCACTATCGATCCTTTAATCATAATTAAAGCTTTAGGCTATGGCGATCGGCTTCATTTCTATTGGGAAAATCCCGATCTTTCCCTCGCGATCGCCGCGATCGATAAAACTCAATATATACCGATTTCAGCCGAAAATCGTTTTGAGATAGGACAAAAGTTTATTGCAAATTGTCTCGAAAGGTCGGTTAAATTTGGCGAAATCGATCGCCCTTTTTCTGACCCTCTTTTTTGCTGTAGCTTTACTTTTTTTCCTCATTCTTCGAGCTATAATTCTGCTTTCCCGGCTGGAAGTATTTTTCTACCTCGCTTGCAGGTAATTAGAAAAAATGACTCTTGTTTATTGATTGTTAATTTGCTTGTTAATAATCAACAAGATTTTAAAATAATTAACCAAAAAATTAAAAATAAAATTTTTCAGATCGATTGGCAAAATTACAGTTCCTTTCACAAACAAGATCGAATTCGCCAACATGACGATCGAGACAGTCAATCGGATAAGTCAGGAGAATTTAAATCGTCGGTAGCCGCAGCGATCGCCGCGATCGAACGACAAAAATTCAGTAAAATCGTGATCGCCAGGACTCTCGATATTATCTACCCTAGAGCTTTCGATCTTTTCGGCTCTTTAGATAATTTACGCTCTCTTTATCCCGATTGTTATACTTTTTCTGTCAGCAACGGCAAAGGGACTAATTTTATCGGGGCTAGTCCCGAAAGATTAATTAGCATCTGCGATCGCCATTTAGTTACCGATACTTTAGCCGGTAGTGCCCCTCGAGGCAAGACGCTCTCAGAAGATCGCAAGATTGGCGAGCTACTTTTACGCAGCGAAAAAGAATTGCGCGAACACGAAGCAGTTAGAGACTATATCCTTCAATCTTTGCATCAATTAGGCTTGCACCCTCGGCGATCGCCTTTACAATTGTTGCGCTTAGCTAACATTCAGCATCTTTGGACTCCGATTGCTGCCGATCTGCCAACTAGTATTAATCCCCTCGAAATTGTTGCCAAGCTCCACCCAACCCCCGCAGTTGCCGGAGTGCCAACGGCGATCGCCCTCGAAGCAATTCAAAATTACGAAACTTTCGATCGCTCTCTTTATGCCGCTCCAATCGGTTGGATCGATTACTCTGGTAACAGTCAGTTTATCGTCGGTATTCGCTCGGCTTCTATTTGCGGCGATCGCGCTCGACTTTATGCTGGTAACGGAATTGTCGCTGGCTCTCATCCAGATAAGGAATTGGCTGAGGTTCAATTAAAACTTCAATCTCTGCTTAAAGCTTTGGTCGCTTAGCAGCAAAAAAGCATTAGCCGACAAGGATCGATAAGATTGATTCGTTTACCAGCGGAAGCCAGAGATAATATCAATTCCCCAAAATAATGCTACAGATCGATTTTCCGACTCTATTGCCTATTGCATCTTCTTCTAATTGTTAGTAAAAAATTATATGTAAAAAATGACATATAGCAGTACGAGTTTTTGTTAGAACATTTAAGAGAGGCTTAAGCCTTAAATCTTCAGCATAATCCCTCTGCCTTCTGCCTTCTGCCCTCTGCCTTCAGCCTTCTGCCCTCTGCCCTCTGCCTTCTGCCTTCTGCTGTAGAAGTGTAGCAACTCTAAACAGAATTGGTATGAAGACGGACTATTTTTGGCTGCAATATTTTTGTTACCCCAGGATCGTGTGAAGTAAAAATAAGCGTACCGCCTCGATCGGTAAAAATTTTGAGACATCGAAGCATTAACTCTAAGGACATAGCATCTTGACCTACCATAATTTCATCCAGCAGACAAATTTGGGGTTGACGGGCCAGAACTGCTCCTAAAGCTAAACGTCGTTTTTGTCCTTGAGAGAGAGCATGGGGATGTTTCTCAGTACAATGGCTTAAATTCAATTGCTCTAACAATTCTCGAGCTCGGGCGAGAGTAACACCAGGCTGGTTAACTTCAGCTTCTACGCTTTCAGCAAATAACTGATGGTTGGGATTTTGGAGTACAAAGCCAATAGTTCGAGCAATTTGGATAACGCTTTGACCGGTTGCATCCTGTCCTTTAATTTGTAACCAACCAGTCTGAGGTTTGAGTAAACCAGTAAGTAATTTGAGTAAAGTAGTTTTACCGCACCCATTATCACCTTGAAGTAAAACAATATCTCCAATGCTAATTCTTAAATCGGGAAATGGAGGATATCCGCCCCAACTTACGTTCTCGGTTTGCAAAACTATTGTAGTCTCTTGAGTAGAAACAAGCTTATTGGCGGTTGGGCGATCGCGATCTAGAACTCGCTTAGCAACTGGCAAATCAGATAAGTTACAGGGTTTAACCGATCCAGCATCGATGCGATAAGCGCGATCGCAAAGACCTTGAAGTAGTTCTAAGCGGTGTTCGATAATTAACAAACTTTGTCCTTGTTTGACTCTCTCCTTTAATAGTTGCAGTAGAAGACCGATACCGGCAGTATCTAAAAAAGCAAATGGTTCATCCAACAGCAATAGATCTGGATTCCGGGTGAGAAGACAGGCCAGGAGCAAGCGTTGCTTTTGTCCGGCAGAAAGTTGACGAACGTTCCAGTTCTGTTGTTCGAGCAGATCGAATTCAATCAAAGCGATTCGAGTTATTTGTTCGATCTCCTCGGCAGGACAATTCCAATTCTCTAAGCCAAAGACAATCTCTTCCTGAACGCGATCGGTAAATAATTGAGTTTCGACATTTTGCAGGGCAATTCCCATGAATTTGGCCCGCTCTCGAATTGATTGGCTGGTAATTTCTTGAGCGCGATAAAGTACCCGGCCGTTTAACTTTCCTCCAGTATGTTCCGGTGAAATACCCGTAATGCAGTTTAAAAGCGTACTTTTGCCGCTACCAGTAGCCCCAGCTAGCACTACCAATTCGCCAGGGTTGAGATGGAGATTAATCCCCTCGAGGGTAGGCTGCTTTTGTCCGACGTGGGTAAACGATAGATCGATAATTTCTAAGAGCGGTTGAGAATTGCGATCGCCTTGAGCCGTCATTGCTTTTGTTTTAAACACCCCACTCTAAATAACCAATTAATCCTAACCAAAGTAGGGCGATCGCCGCAAAAAAGGTGTCTGCTTTGTGCCAACGATTGGGTTTGCTGTTGCTGCGAGATGCGATGGGGGAATAACCTCTGGTTTCCAAGCCAATAGCGACCTCATCGGCATAAACCACCATTTGAAAAACCAAAGGTACTATCAGTCCAGAGAACCATTTGCTCGGTTGTCGTTTGAGATCGATACCTCGAAGTTGGTTTGCTTC
>JASJCW010000113.1 GCA_030065265.1 Prochloraceae cyanobacterium | reverse complement strand
GAACGATGGATCGCTATTTACCAGGGATAAAAGGAATAATCGAACGAGAAGATATCTCGGTAAAAGAAGCTATAGAAATAGTCGAGCGATAATAGAAGCAGTCAGAAGTCAGAAGTGTTTTTTAAGTCGTACTGTGGGGGAACTAAGTTCAAGATGGGGTTAGCCGAGATACGCTCGAAACGGGCCACTATGGACTATAGCCCTTGCTCTGAATGCTTTTCGTCGATTAATGATCTAGAGATCTCGGTCTCTAAAACTTGAAGCAAATTACTATCCTCGATGGTGTAATCTCCGAAGCGTTTGATATGCCCTGTTAAATAAGGACAATCAATGTAACCTTAAGCAATTAAAGAACGAACAATTGAAGAAATATCGCAAGTTCAAGTGCAAAGAAAAAATCCCACCCATCTAATGTCAAATCAATGATATTAGCAGAAATAACGCCCCAATAATTTCCGAGTTTATGTCTGCTAATGTTGTAATTAGTACCTCTATCATATGTCTGCTAATGTTTTTGATCAAGCTTGCATAGATTGATTAGACTATTGCCTCGCTCGCTATGAAACACAAAACCGTTCGCTCTTTATCTGAATCGGCACAGCAACAACTAAAATTTTACATTCTTGCTATCAAATCTGACCTTCAAATAGACGTAAAACAGATAGCTTAGCAATAGCTAAAACTTAGTATTGGCAAGCTTTACAGCGCATAGTGGCCGATTTCGGGCATATCTCGGCTCAACCCCCATCAGGTCAGCGCAGGTAAGTCACGGATTATAGATCGGTATTTACCGAGAATAAAAGCAATAATCGAATTACTAATCGAAAAAATTAATCAAATGGCCGGTACGCAATCGACGATCGCGCCAAGAGCAGATCGTACCTCTAGAACCAGGATCGATACTTTGAATCGGTTCTGTACCCCGCCGCCAATCGTTACCCCTGCGGCGTATTTGATAAAGTAAAACCGGGCCAATGTAGCGAACTCCAGCTATTTTTTGAAATAAAGCAATCAGATCGGAAACGTATAAAACTCGACCGAAAGGCCAGCCATTCCCTTCTAATCCCCCAGTTAAAGGATTGAGAAAACGATATAAAGCTACTTCTAGTTGCGACCGCAACATCTCTTTGGCTTGAGGATTGTTATATCTCGGCTCTAAACCGATCTGAGTTTCGACCGTTACACCAACATATTCCGGTTCTGTCAATCTAATTTGTGTACCTAGTAATTTTCTCTCGTTGAGATAAGCTAAAGTTGTTTCAGATAATGCCGCAGTTAATTGTAAAAGATCTGGTGCGATACCTTCACCGCGATCGATGCCAGTTTTATCGCCGTTGGGTACGACCAAAATATTGATAACTCCCGGCTCAGTTGTCGGCAAACACAAAGCTCTGGCGATCGCACCTTTTCCACCTGCGACGGTTAAAGTTTCAAAATCTTCTTTTGTTACCGCGCGATCGCGATTCCTGAGCATTTTTGGAGCGCGCAGCATAGCTTGTTCTAAAGATTCCCCATCCGAACCACCCACCGCAGGCTCGTAGTTAACTACTTTATTTACATAAGGAACTGCCGATTTCAAGACCTTTAAAGTCCCTGTCTCGACGTTGCCGAGACGACCGCCACCGCTCCGATAAGCCCGCATCCGAATCGTTGCACCTCGGGGGGGAATGCTGCCATATTGCCGCTCCGTATCGCCTTCGGCATTATTTACTCTTCGTACGGAATAATCTCCTAAAACTGGCAAGCGATCGCGACTAGCTCTAGCAATTGTGCGATCGACATGACGCGAAGCCTCTTGAATTAAAGGCCCAAATTGCACCGTACCGGTTAGGGAGTCGATAGTATAGTGGCGGCTTTCTGGCTCTGATTCAGCAAAATCAGCTACTTCCTGCCAAGTTTGTGGTGGCAATCCTGAAGGAATGACTAGAATATGTTCTGAAGGAAAGCGGTCTAAAATAGGGGTCGATTGTAAAGTAAATTTTTGCCCTGGAGTGCCATCGCTGACTCCTAAAAGTTCGTCTCGAATGAAAAAACTGTGGCTCGCTAGTACCGTTCCACCTTTAGGCGCAAAATTGAGTCCGGTAATTCTGGGGGTGTTAGTATAACTTTGCTGTCCGTTTTCCGGTTCGGTATAAACGCAGCGCAACCAATGACCTTCATATCCGGTAAAGGTAGTTACTGGCATTCGCTCGGGTAAATGGAGGATAAGATCGGCGACTTGGATCGCACCTCCTCCGCTTTCGGCAATGCGATTGAAGCTAAAGCCAGAAGTGAGATCGTCGGCTTCTCGGTACAGCACCGATTCCCATTTTTCTCCGTTCCAAGCTTGCCAACTTCGGGGCGGGCGATCGGGGTTTATCCCCGTCGGGGTGGCAGCTAAGCCTTTGAAAGTTATGGCAATTACGTTGCCATTGAGATGTTCTTCTGGGTAGAAAATTAGATAGAAACAATTGCCCGGTTGGGGTCGTTCGTTAAATAAAGGTTGTTCGTTTCCGCTCCATTCTCCGTTAGTTTGTTGCGTCCATTGACTTATAATCCCTTCTCGCAGATAATTTGGTATGTCTTCGGCATTTTCTGCGGTTAAAAAGTAGCGCAGGTTGGGTTTAGTTATATATAAGTCTTCGTCGGTACTAAATACGATCGCTTCTTGGGTTTCGGTGCGTTCCGTACCTACTTCCGTCCCCCCTAGGATACGGTAGGGATAGGAATCTGGTTGAGTTATGTAAAAAGTTAATCTCGTTCTAGCGCAGCCTGGCGATCTCAGTTTAATGCCGAGCAATTCTAAAAAAGTAATATAATTGCGGCGCGGCACTTTGTTAAATCGCAGTAACATTTGATCTGTCAGCCAGGCAAACAGTTCGACTAAAGTTATGCCAGGATCGCTGGGGTTATAGTCAGTCCATTCTGGACAATATCTCGGAATCCGAAGAATGCATTCTGCGACTAAATCCTCGAAAGTGCGATCGTCAAGGTTTTCTTTGGGTAAAGTAGGTAAAAAATCAAATTTTATATCTTCTTCTCTTGCCATAATTGTTATTAATAGAATAGGGATTAGGTAGGATCTTATTGAGGTGAGGGGTCAGAAGTTCAAATATTTTATTTGTTCTAGAAATTTGAAATTAATGAACCCATTTCAAACTTAAACACTTTTGACTTGAAGCGTAGCGATGTGCTGCTTGTTGCTACTTGAAGCGCAGTGACTAAACTTGTCCTTGTAACCGAGCGATCGCCCGTCTCATAAAAGCAAAATGAAGGATATTCGTACCTAATTCTTGTGCTGCTCTAATTTTCTCGCGAGATAGTGATAAATCGTCATCTAAGCCCCAAACGGCCGCTAAATCTCCGGTAACAAGAACTACTCCCCCTCCTACTGCCATTTTGATCGGTTGTTGCAATCCTCCAAGGGGCAATCTAGCAAATAAAAAAGGTTGTCTGCGAATATAATTCCTTTTCGGTAAGGTTTTTAAGGGGGAGTTTAATTCTCTTTCTGCTAATGCTGCGACGTATTTGATTGCTGCTCCGGCATCGGGATGAAGGTCGATTAACAATACTCCACCGGTAGCTAAATAGTTTTTCAATACCTCCAATTCTTGATAGTTTAAAGCGATATTATTGCCCGTTAAATAGAGCAAATCGTATTCTTGTAATTGGGGGTTCGTCCAATTTACTAATCCAACTGGTTCGATACCTTGTAATTGTGGATAGAGGGAATTGACTCCATTTAAGAGATAATCTAAATTAATAAAATTGCGATCGTGTTCGGGATCTTCGTGTTTGATTTGAGCAATTTTGACCGTTTCTTTAGCTCTTAAAGTGGCCGATCGCCGATAGCGAAAGTCTAAATTTCCGTATCCTGGAGATAAAATATCTGCTGGTTGCCTCAATTTAAGGGTTTGGGCTGGTTGGAGCAGCAAACGGCATACTTCTACTTCTAAATCCGTTGGCGGTTCGATTTTGACATCGATGCGGAATTGCTCTCGCATCATTTCTTGCCCTTCTCTTATTGCCAGATCTTCTGGATCGCGGTAGCTGACGACTAAATATACCGTCAGGGGTTCTGTTTGGGGCGGTTCGACGGCTATTTGTACGTTTTGGGGTTGGGGGACTACGATCGGATTTCCTAAGAGATCGATCGCCAGTCCCGGTTGCAATTGTACGCTTTTCCCGTCTTTATATTCCCCGGGTACTGCTGCTCTTTCAGTAATTATTTTTACACCCAATCCAGTGACTATTCCTGGTTGATGGAGAGATTGAAAATGAAAGTTTTGTCGCTGTCGATGATATTCTTGGGTAACTCGCCAGCGTTGGGCGTTAATTAACAGTCCGTCAGTGGCTCTTAATCTTTCAAAGGGATCGATCGCTGGTGGTGGAAAAATTTGGTTCATTTTATTTAGTAGGGAATAGGGCGTAAATCAAGTTAGAAGTCAGAAGTTGGAAGTTCAAATATTTTATTTGTTCTACTAATTTTCAATTAACCAAGTAATTTCAAACTTAGAAACTTTTGACTGCTTGCTCCGTCCTTATAGGCAGTAACTGCCACGGGCGGTGCGCTTATAGGCAGTAACTGCCACGGGCGATGCGCTTTTGACTTTAGCCAAACTGTATAAACACTTCATTGATTTGCCTCTTCGATATAAAGGTCGTAAGTACACCAAGTAGGTTTTTCTCGGTCGATAATTTGCCGAATTAAGTCGGTTTCGATTTGCTTTCCTGGGCGAGTTCTAAGCCTAACCGTGAAGTGATAAGCTCTGCCTCCGCCTAAAACGGCATCCTCTCCCAAACGAGCTTGATTGAGGACGAAACCCTCCCCTAATGGTTCTTCAATGGAAATACTTTTTTGGCTTTCTGGTAGCTCTTCGTCGAGGGGCAAACCAGTATATAAATGTAAGTACAATCTCAGTCCCCTTTTAGTTCCTCGCCAACAATAGATTTGAATGGCATGGCGGATTAAGTATCTTTGTCTGGCTAGATCTATTTCTGGGATTAGTTCCCAACCGACCCAATATGCTAAGAATGGTAATAAACTTTTAGGTGCGGTTAAAGGGTCTAAATATGCCCAAAGTGTTTCTAGGGTTCTTACGGACGGCTCGAATGTTTGCTCGAAGATGTTCAACAAACGAGCGATAAAGTCTACTTCTCGATAGATTGAAGGGAGGTAGTCGAGATAGGGACTGCGATCGCGAATATAGAGGTTAAATCCGGTTGCTTCAATTAATTGTCTTCGATCTGCTTCGAGTTGATAAATGCAAACAATGCTTTGATAATCTAATTGAGTTGGGGGGTTGCGATCGCTTTCAAAAAAGTCGGCTGGAACTTCAAAATAAATCCCGACTAGCATCTCTTGCGTCGGTAGAATTTGCTGTCCTTCTTGATGCCAGCGACACCAAGCTGGCGGAAAGTTCCCTCTGACTTCGATTTCTAAGGGTAAGGGCCGATCCGTTTGATTTTTGAGTTGTAAGATCGTTTCGCTACTTTCTCCTGGATGCAAGAGTAAATTGGTGCGATCTCTTGGCGCGATCTTCTCCTCCAAGACGCGATCGCTTTGGCGAGATCCCGCAGGGATTGCATCTGGTAGCAACATCGGCGTTAGTTTTATTTCTATCCTTTGAGTTGATGACATGACACCATTGACATTTAAGTTGCTTGCATTTAGGCGATCGCAGGGTTATCTAAATCCGCTTCGATTAACCCTGTTTTCAATTTTAGGTCGCAAAATTTTACTGTTCGCTGCTCTTCTGCTTTTTGAAAAAGGGGGTATCAACATTAGAGCTTTTCGTTACAGCACTTTGAAATACGATTTAGTAGGGGATATTTATAGTTTGGCGGTTGACTAATTGCATTTTTGTAATTGACCGGAATAAAAATTGCTGTAAGTATTTCTAAATTGCAGGTAAACGAATTTGGGAAAGTAGAGAATTTTAATAATGCAGACCTATTATGAAATTGTAAATTTAGGTTCTACATATCGTTCGTGAGTAGGACTATCGGACTCTTGATCTACGGTTAAAAGACTTTCTACCCCATCGACACTAACTCTAACTAAATAATTTCCTGGTTTTACTCGGCTAATATTAGTGGTAATTTGGCTCGTATCTTCGTTTCGAGCCGGTATATCAAAAAAATATTCTGCCGGATCTTCGCTATTTATCTCGTTCAGTAAAACAACTACTCTTTGGGTTTTCCCGATAGTCGGATTAACAGATATCGAAATTACGGCCGATCGCAATTGGTTTTGAGAGCTTGTCGCGCCGGAAACACTAACAGTTTCGATTTTAGGTAAAAGAATAAAAGGCAATACGTTTGATTGTCTTACTCGTCGAAGAACAATTTTAGTATCTGATTCTTCAGAGTCTACCTTTTTTGGAGTAGTGTCGTAGTGTATTACTTGTATTCCTTGAACTCCAGCCCTGAGAAGTTCCCCAGAAACCGAACTCAAATTGATGCTAATTTTGCGATCGCCGACGAATTGGGGTTGAACTTCAGTAGTGCCAATTTTTAGTTTAGTTAGCTCTCCTGACAGTCCTTTTCCTTGAATATCGATCTTGCTGGTGGCTAAAATAGGTTCGTCTTTAGTGTAACCCCAGATCTTAGTTAACTCATCTTTAGAGACTATTTCCGAGATTACCGGTTTAACAGAAGAAACTTTAGGCATAAATTGCCGCACCGGTAAAGCACGACGAGGTATTTCTTGACTTTCAATTAGCACCATACTAGCTTGATAAGCTACGGATAAGGAATAAGGAGTTTGGAACAATACCGACCAAATTTTAGATAAATCTTCAGTAGAAATGGGTAGAGGTATTAATTTAACCGATTGAATTTGTTCGGCTAAGTTAGACTCGCTTAAATATTCGTAGTTTCTTATGGTGCTTTGAATCGTTTCTTTATCTAAAATTGGATTGCTATAAAGGGTGCGAACTACGCTACCTAAAATACGCTGTGGTTCTAATTGCGTTTCATTGCCGTAGAAAGTCAAAATGTAGTTTAGATCCAAGGCAATATGAGGTCTTTTGAGAGGTTGTCCGGGCGATCGCCGTCCTGGTAAATCGGCATTATTCCAGTTAACTGGTGCAACTCGATAGAGAAAAATATTAACTCCTTTTTCTGTATTCTCTTTATTAAGAGTATCGGGGCGCAAGGTAGTTACTCTAGCCGATCGAACGTCATTTTGAACGGTATATTGCAATAATTGTTGGATAGTGGCAGTAACGCTAGCAATAGCGAGATAATTACTCATAATTATTAACCGATAACAGATAATTGATAATTAATAACTATTAACTATCAATTATTTAATTTTCAAACTTAGTTTTATTTTCAAATACCTCGATGGTTAATCCTGTTCAAAAGTAAGTTTAATCGATTGTTTTTTACCAAAAGCAATCTCGTCGCCTGATTTTAGCAATTTGCGGAAACGTATGCCTGGTTTAAGTTGTTCCCCATTTAACCAAGTACCGTTAGCACTACCAGCATCTTCTAAAAAGAATCGATCGTCTTCAACGTGAATTGCTGCATGAACTCGAGATATTATATCGGCATCTTCTAAGTCGGAAAGGTCTACTTGTACTGGTAATTCTTCGTTCGGTCTGCCGATATAGATCGTATTCTTTGCGGTTGGTAATTCAAAACGAGTTTCGCTTTTCGTATCTACTAAAGTAGCTTGAGATAATTGTAAAACAGTAGGAGAAGGTTGGGGAGTTTCTTCCTCATCAAATTCTAAACGCGTCGCAGTCGAAAGAGGAACGGATGGTTCTTTATTTTCTAGTGCCGATAAAGGTAAACTAACAAATTCTTCTTTTTGTTCGCTTGCATTACTTTCTGCACCTTCTTCAGATTCGGAAGCTGGCGATCGATCTTCAGGGATAACATCCACAGTTTCAAACTCTCGATCGCTTTCTAAGGAAGCATTAGATCTTTCTACGGAGTCTAAAACATCGGAATTTTCTGCTGCTGTATTTTCAATTTCAGGGTTAATATCTGAGGCTGGTGCGGATTTTGGCAGTTCAGAACCGCATTCGTCGCAATAGAGAGCATCTAACTCATTTTTATGACCGCACTCAGGACAAATAATTCCCATGTTATAACTCCCTTTAACTTCTGTTTCTATAGGTTTATTTTTATGTCTTTGGAAATATCGACAAAAGTAACCCGTTAACAACTGCCAACAATTAATTAAGACCTTCATTGGTTTATTTAAGATCGTGGTCTAGTTTGTTTGGCTTTTATGATGAATTAATTACTTAGCGATTTAGGGTAAGTAATTTCTTCATGTATTGGAAATTACCATTTACTGACATTTTTAGCAATATCCATTGACGATAAATATAAATTTGCTAATTATTTTCATTATTTTCTTAACAATCTAAGAAATATTAAAAGGGATTAGGGAGACAATTTGTCAAGCTATTAAATTTATCTTAAATATACAATTAATTAATCTGGGATTAGTTTTGAGAATCCTCTCAAAATTTCAAATTAATTTAATCAATGCGCTCTAAAGAGCGAGCTTAAATTTTCATAAACTAAAGTCTAATTTTTGAAGCCCGAGATCGAAGCAGATCGTTAATTTTTATTTTGGATCGAACTTTTTTTAAAGATTTACTTATAAGTTCGACAAATAGCAGTTAATATTTGTAATTTATTCACTTTTAATTAAGAGTATTTTAAATTGTCAATACATCCAAAGAGCGTAAAATGTACGCATCGTAACATCAATTAGTTTCTCAAAAGTAAAATTCTAAAATTACATTAGTAGTTGGACTAGAACAAAAAAAATGAAGCAAACAGGGGATTATCTAGGTCGAGGTTGGACTTTTCCGCTTAAGACAAATCTACAAGGAGGGATCGGTCTCAGCGAGGGAAAAGAAGATGTAAAAGAAGCAATTCAAATTATCTTGCGAACCCAACTAGGAGAGCGAATGTATCGGCCAGACTTCGGCTGTAGGCTCTTTGAATTAACCTTTGCTCCCCTCAATACTAGGACTTTATTTTTAATTCGTTTGTACGTGCAAGAAGCTCTCGAAATCTGGGAACCGCGCATCGATTTGGGAGAAATAGAATTAGATCCCGATCCGATTTTAGGGATGGTAAATATTACTATTAATTACTATCTCAAAGCAACTCACAGCCCCGGCAGTATAGTTTATCCTTTTTATTTGATGACTTCGGGTCAATAGTCTCGCTCTCAAAAAAAAATGTAAATATTTAGATCGAATCAAAGTGACAAAAATTGACGGTAGTTTATCAAAAGAAGTAGTTGAATTTCAGCCTGGTGGCAATAGGGCTAACTTTGAAGTATATGTAACCAACAAAAGCGATCGCTTTGCTTCTTTTCGAGTCGAACTATTGGCAGCAGGAGCAGATCCTAACATCGGACATCGTTGGTATCGTCTGAGTCCAGAAGTATCGGCTGTCAAACCACCAGGAGACAAAACTACATTCAGCGTCGATCTCCTCAGCAGCCCGATCCCTGGAGTAGAAACTATCAACGTCACCGTACAAATTTCTTCTTTAGAATTTCGCGACATTTTCCGCCTCAGTTTGCGCCTAAAAATTATTGACGCAGCAGAACCGAGTTGGCTGCAAATAGAATTGCCAGTAAAGAATCGCTCTTTATATCCTCGCGAGCAAATCGACATTCCAGTCAAAATTACCAATCCTTATCAAAGAAATGTCGATGTAGTGCTAAGTTTTAGAGGAATAGAAGCTAGTTGGTTGGATAAAGGCACAGAAAGAAGATTGTTTATTGGTGCTGGTAGGGATAGCGAAACCAGTTTTTCTTGTCAACCACCGATCGCAGTTCGCGCACCCAGCAAAAAGTATCCTTTTCAAGTTCAAGCTTATTTACAAGGCAAATTAGTAGGTAGTGCAGATGGTGCTTTAGAGATTCTGCCTGTCGGTGGAGTATTCTTTAGCTGTTCTCCCAAACAGCATTGGATTCCTAAAAAAAATTATTGGTTTTTTAATTTAAGTTCTAAACCAGTTAATTACCTCCTCAAATTCAAAAATTCCAGCAATTTATTCCAAAATATTTGGATAGATATTAAAACAAAAAAAGCTAAAAAAATTACTTATAAATGCAATCCCCAAGATGGAAACGCAGCTCCAGGGGAAACATTATCAATTCAATTAGAAATAAATAAGAATCGTCCTTGGTTTGGCTTTACCCAAAAGTTAAACCTAGAAGCTTTTACTAATCTTAGAGACGAACGCCTGGGGAAAACTGACCCACCCTCTCAAGAATTAGAATTAAACATTCGCCCTCTTTTTCCGGTTTGGCTGCAATTATTATTAATTTTATTACTATCACTTTTATTGTTATTCTTACCTGCCTTATTAGAAGCAGAAGGACATACAGCTCAAGTTAATAGCGTTAGTTTTAGCGGCGTAGTCGATCCGATCGTAAGCGGTTCGGATGACCAAACAGTTAGATCCTGGGAAGCTACTCCCGATCGCTTTTTTTGTAAGTTCTTGAAATGGCAAAAATTCTGTCTCAAATCTAACGGAATTTTAATCGATAATACGGCTGAAGGAACGGGAGAAAAAAGGGTAAGTGTATTGCGCTATCGTTCGGAAAGAACAGACCAATTAGGAGTAGGTTTAGAAAATGGAGAGATCTTTTTATGGGAAGTAAATAAAAAAGAAAAAATCGACAGTTTCATCAAACAAAAAGCCGATCGCGTTTTTGCTTTGGAATTTTCTAAAAATTCTCAATATTTATTTAGCGGACACGGCGGACAATTATGGCAGTGGGACTTAACAAATCCTGGAAAGACTAACTCTTTATTTGCAGAAATAGACCCCAATAGATTTGCTATTTTTACTTTAGCTTTGAGCCAAGACGAGAAGACTTTAATTATTGCTGGTCGTTACAATAAAATACTTTTAGGTTCGTGGGAAAATAAAAATCAATTACCTCGATTTAAGTCTTTAGAATCTTATCCTAAAGGTGCGATCGGCGATTATATTACTAGCATCGTTACTACTAAAAGTATTTTAGTAACTGCCGATACTCAAGGTTATATTCGGCTCTGGAATTTACAAGAATGTAGCCCCAAACCAAACGAATGTAGACCCTTAGAAAGGTGGCAAATTACTTATCAATCTGGGAAACCAATGCCCGTGCGCTCGATGGCTTTAACTAAAGATGGCAGCTATTTAATTGCGGCTGGAGACGACGGAATTATTCGACTTTGGATCTTAGACGATCGCGAAATAAAACGCCAACCAGAATATATTAGCGGTATAGAAATAGCTAAATATCCAACCCGAATTAATAGCGTCGATATTATTGCTTTAGATCGTCGTTTATTAATCCTCAGTGGTGCAGATGATTCTCAAGTGAGATTGGAAAATTATGTACTCATAAAGTAACAAAATGAAACAATTAATAATTAATTGATAATTATTTTAGAAAACTGCTTAAATTTGAAATTGATTCGTTAGTTAAAAATTATTAAAACGAATATTGTATTTAAACTTCTGACTTCTGAATTTAACAAAACTGCTCCGTATTAACTAAATTATGTCCCAACAAAATCCCCTTAATATCATTATTAACCCTCCTGGTGAGGAAAGATTAGAACCAGGTGCTACCAGTCAAATTAGAGTCGTTGTTACCGATCGAGCTAATTATCCGATGGTAATTGAGGTGCAATTAGATTTACCCGATCTCATCCGTTCTTGGTGTAAATTTACTCGTACTAGCTTTAATTTAGATTCCGGTAGGAGTCAAGAAGTATCTTTTGAGTGGAAAATACCTCACGATGCGATTCCTGGTACTTATAACTACGATTTAGTAGTTGATTCTCCCCATAGTTTACCTGCTCCTTTGCGCTACTTGCGAAAATTGGAAGTATTAACTCCGATCGCCCGTCAAGTTAGCACCAAAGATCCGACTTTTATTTTAAAACCGGCCACCTCGTCAACTAAACCAATTGTATGGCAATGGGGACAAACTGTTAGCGTTATAGTTTTAGTTCACAATCGTTCTAATATTGTCGATGAATTTCGTCTCAGTTGCGATTTAAATGATAATTGGTATCGAGTTCGCTACCCTGAAGGAATTGAAGAATCTGGGTTGATTAATGGTGGAAATAAATTAAGTTTAAATCCCAATAGTAAAGGGCAAATCGTGCTGTTATTAGAGCCGCCAGTTGATAGTTTAGCTGGCAATTATCAACCAACAATCAACCTTCATTCGACGGTCAAACCGGATTTATTTTTACAAGATATTTTTTATTTACGAGTTCCTCCAGTTTATAATTTACAAGTAGAATTACAAACAATTCGTAATAAAGTCAAACAAAAATCGGCTCTTTTTAACGTTCAATTTAAAAATGACGGTAATACGATCCGGCAAGTTAATATCCAAGCTCATACGGCTGACGAAGATGAATTTGGCGAATATCAATTAGAGCGATCGCAGGTGAGAATCCCCCCCGGTAAAACTGTGGATGTGGGCTTAAAAGTTACAGTTAAAAGTAAGTCACAGCGTTCTTTTTTTCGAGCTAAACAACTCAGTTTTGTAGTCGAAATTGAAGATGTTGAAAATAATCCTTTACCTAAATATTTACCGCTCAAAGCAAATTTACTTTGGCAAGCCCGTCCTTTATGGCAATTAATTGCGCTAATTTTATTGGTTTTAGCTCTTTTAACGGGTGCTTTTTTCTTGGTGAGATGGATTTTAACTCAATCGAATCCAGTGCCGCAAATATCGATAGTTAATACTGAAGATAAATCTTACAGTTATGGGGAAAGAATAACTTTAAATTGGGAAATAGAAAATGCAGATAAGTTGAATGCGATCGCTTTTTATACCGATAAAGATTCTCCGGGAACTGAAATAAGAAGAGACTATAAAAAGTCAGAATTGATCGAACCTTCATCCGAGCAATTATTTCGCAGATACGATTGTTCTCTTAATAGCGAAGAAAACAAGATTGAATGTAGTAAAGTAACTACAGGCGCGTCTGAAGTGGGAAAATATACTTTTATTGTCGAAGTTTATGCTGAAAATAGCGATCGCCCTACGGATACGAAAAAGATTCAAGCTACTATTTCACCTCCCAACCGTCCGGCTATTTTGGATCTTAAAGTAGCTAAAGAAAAGTACGAACCTAACGAAAAGATCGAACTGCAATTTGAAATAGATAATCCTGAAACTGTCGAAGCAATCGAGATTGTTAGCAGCAATCGCTTTCGGATTTTGAGCGGGGAATATCGGCAAGCTAGAGACGAACAAGAAATATCTATTGAATTTTTAAAAAATAAGTTTTGTCGGATTGAAGGGGACGATAAAAATCGATTAGATTGTAAAGTTCCGGTTTCTTTTATTAGTGAAGGAAATTATCGTTTTACGATTAGATTAATTTCTAATTATAATGCTTACAATCAACCTCAGCAAATTTCAGCACAATTAGATCGATCTTTTAGCGTCGAAAAGCCTTCAGTTCCTTTAGAGATTGTCAAGTTTACTATCAATAGAAAATCTATCGGCCCTGTTTCTATCGAAATAGACGAACGGCTTTATTTAAGTTGGCGAATTAAAGGCGAAGGGGTGAAAGTCTCGATTACCGATTCTGGCAAAACTTATCAAGCCAATGGGACTGCTATACTCGGGCCTTATCGAGCTGGAACTACTAAAACTATCGTCCTCAGAGCTACTGATTCTGAGGGTGCTATCGACCAAAGAAATATAGACATTGAAGTGGAATCTTTACCTGAACAAAGAATTATTTTACCCCCGGAAAATTAAAGATCGTATTCAATTATATCTCAATTATTTCTGTAGCCTCTTTTATAGATATATTTTCTCTTTCAATGATTCCTTTTATCTCTGGTAAATAGCAATCCATCGTTCCTAATTTTGCATAGATGAAGGATTCTATATTGGCGTTAGTAAGCTTGTTTTTTTCTGCATTTATGCTAATTTTGTAGTCAATTTCTCCAGCTCCAAAATCTAAGAGTTTTTGCATTGAAATTAATATTAATTACGGGCATTTTTTTCAAAAATAATAAAATTATTTAAAATCTTTGCCTCATAGCGAGCGAGCTGATTGCCACCCACCAGAGCGGAAATAATCGCACCCAACTACGCTCGGATTTCGCCTTCGCGAAATCGCATTTTAAATTAATTAAAAAACGAATAATTTTTAATAAAATTATCTTTTAGATTCGCAACCTAAACTCGCGGAAAAACTTGCGAAATTCGTTAATAGGCAAATTAGTAATATCGTAAGCAGAACCCAATGAACTTTGTAAGCTAATGGTTAAAGATATGGGGTCAATTTTTGTTACTTTATAAGTAGTTCTTTCTGTAATTCCTTTATTTATACTGGCAGCTTCTTCTTTAGAATGTTCGCTCATATTCGGCGTTGCCGTAATAACCTCGAGCTGTTTTTCTAAAGAGCTGTTAATAATATTAGCAACTTGTTTGTCGTTAAATCGATCGTTTTTATAAATATCGCTGTTATTGAGAGTCAGTTTTGAAATTGCTTCGTTAGGTTTACTCCAAAGGCTACGATCGTAAGTTCCTTTATAGGTAGCATAGGCTTTTTCAATTAGCATTAATAATAGTTCTACTTTGCCATTTACGTTTATTGTTCCTTCTTTAGTGAAAGCTGACATTCCGAAGTTAGAAGCGGGTAAAATATCATCTAGAGTTAAAGTAATTGAAGTTTTTAAACTTTTAACTGGTTTAGCGTTAGGTTGGGAGTTAACGAAAATAGTAACTTCATATACTCCGTTTTCTTTAGGATTGATATATTTATCCATAGCATCGGGATTGCTTCTAGCTAAAGCAGCCATTTGATTGAGAAAATAACAGTTAGGTACTAGACCTTGTTCGACATCATTGATTTCAACAAATAGAGGCTGATAAGTACCTTGAAATCCAGCTATACTCATCGTGTTTGAACTGCGATCTCGCGAAGACGAGAACCTAGCTTGGCTCGGTGCGCTCTGTTCTTTTTCTCGTTCAGAATCTTCTACTTTTAATAATTCTGTTTCTGAATCTTTATTAGCAGTTAATAGATCTTCTTGAGAAGCTTGAATTATTTTGTTCGGATCTTCTGTAGAGTATATCGAGGAGTCAATATTATCTGTTTTATCGATCGCTCTTCTTTGAAGTTTAGTTAGCAAATCCTCGGATCGAGACTTATTGGTATCTTGTCTGCGATCGCCTTCTGGGGAAAACCGAGACGATAAAGGTTTTGAAGTCAGTGTCGGAGCAAATTCTTTGGCAATTTTAGCGTGTTTTTTTTGTCTTATTCTCATAGATTTTTCTCCTCAGTTAGAATGTTTTACTCACCATTTCTTTTTTCTAACATAGGATTCAGTTAGTAGGCCAAGAGCGATTGACTTGATTTTTGCGCGATTGCGTAGTTAATAAAAAAACTGCTAGATAATTTAGTTTAGTTTTTTTTGAGATCGCTAAAATAATTTCAGCAGATATTTTTTACTTCTGAAACTCAATGATTTTGTTGGGAATTAAATTTTAGAAACTATTATTTATAACTAAATTATTAACAATCAAAATTAGCCTTTTTGATTTATTTTATTTATTTCTTTTACCCAGCGTTGCCGTTCTGCATGGTCTAAATTAAGAATATCGTCTCGCTGCCAATGAAAATTTAATGCAATATAAGCTACCTCTTCGTAAAGTCGATCTGAAGGGTAGCTTAACACTTTTCCGACAATTCTAATTCTACCGAATATTGACGTTTGCAATGAGGGCATTCTACGGCAATACAAGCATCCCCGTGTTGATTGATGCGGTTATAAAATTCTCGCAGATAAGCCAGATCGAGAACGTATAAATTTTCTAATTGTTGGGGGCTTACAGCAGAAAGGCTACCCAAACGGACTATAGATCGAGATAAATGAGCTAAAACTGCATAAGCTGGATTTTCTTTAACTCGCCTGTCTTTATAAATATAGATTTCGTCTTTAGCAGTGGCTAAACGCATTAATCCTTGACGATGCAAATGTCCTTTATCGTCTAATAAACCTCGAGGTAAAGTAAATTTAAATTCTGTTTGTAAACTTTTTTTACTGGACATATTTATTAACCGGTCGCGATCGCTAAACTTCGATATTTTTTATAATAATGAAATCAAAAGTTAAGATATTTCTTCTAAAGATGTGGAATTTTCTTGATTTTTTGATTGTTTTTCTGGCGTTTCTAAACCGTTAATGCGGCGATAAAAATGCTGTAAATAATTTAGATCGCAGGCAAAAAAATCCTCGATTATCGCTGGTGTTATTTCCTCTATAGCCCCTAATTTGACAATTACTCGAGTTAAAATAATTATTGTAAAATAACCAGGATTACTCTTCACTCGGGGATCTTTTAAAGGAACTATTTCGTCGATCGCTCTAGCCAAACGCATGACTCCTTTGCGATGTAAATTACTATCTTCATCTAGATAACCTTTAGGTAAAGTAAATTCAAATTCTGTTTGTAGCATATATCGGGGAGTAGGGAGAAAGAATATTAAACTTGTTCTAGAAATTTGTAATTAATGAATCAATTTTAAACTTAGAAACTTCTGACTTCTGACTAGGAGCTTCTGCAACGTGCCTTCATTTAACTATTGAACTCTTTTGAAGCCTTCACAGGCTAATTCTAATTCTTCTATTTCATAATCGTTGCTTCCGGCATTGAGGTCGGAAATAGTGTAATTATTAGGCCAAGCACCTTCAAATTCAAACCTGGCTTGTACGGTACTTGCTTGATCGTAAATTGTTACAGAGCCGCCGCGTCTTTGTTGTCCCCATTGACCTGTCTGAATTTTATCAAACCACTGCCATAAAGTTTTAGAAGAAGTCATACCCCGACGCAAAACGATGTTATTGACTTTAACGTTTCCTGGTATTTTCATGCGCCGCACTCTACCCCCAGAAGCTTGGCCCCATTTATCTGGAGTCACTTCACACACTTCAACGACTTCTTGAGTGTATTTAAATCCTTTACAGTCCATAAATACACCATCGACAGCATCGTTACTACCATCTAGTTTAAGTTCGAGATAAAATCGGGATGCGGTAAGAATTTCTTTCTCAGACATAATATAAACTCCCAGTGAAGGTTACAGGTCAGAGGTCAGTAGTTTTTGCGACCTCTGCACTTATTTAACGATGCCAAGCCACTCTATTTGACTCGCTTAATTCCTTCGTGAACTATAGTGATAGTCTCGTTAGCGACATCGTTAGCACCAGCTTCTAACTTAGGCCCTTCGTATTTGGTAGGATAGCAGTTTTCTAAATTCCAACGAGCTTGTTCGCTGGCTGCCTGATCGTAAACTACTATTGAAGCAGTTTTGCGATTGCTACTCCAATCAGATTTACCGCCTTCATTTTTATTACAATCTTCGTACCAGAGATAAAGATCTCTATTGTTAGTGGCAACAATTTTGACCATTACAGGAGCAAATTTAACTCGGGTTGGTGCTGCTTGGCGTAGATTTTTAGCCTGTTTTCCCGAACCGAGAACTTTATCGCCTCCAGCAGATGGGTTTTCACTGGTCAAGCCGCTAACTTCTAAAATCATTTTGTCAGTGATTCCGTCTGCTTCAAAGTAAAATCTACAACCAACTAAAAGTTCTTCGTCTGCCATTACCTCATTCCTCAACTAAAAATTACTAATTTTCGGATAACAACTTATTTGCTACTCAGACTTATAAAAGTCTTGACCTATTTGAGGGGGCGATTGCCTATTTAACTCACCAAAATTCCTTTGTGAACTGTACGATTGTTTTTCTATAAAGATCTTTAGATCGACTTAGTTAGAAAAGTCACAAAAGATGTTGATATTTGATACTTAATGCTTACCTAACTAGTTAATAAATAATCAAGCTCCATCGCTGCTATTCCATTGAGAAATGCGGAAAATGACGAATTCTGCCGGACGAACGGGACAAATGCCTACTTCTACGTACAAACGACCTAACATAATCGTATCGGGTGTATTGAGTTCGCTATCGCATTTGACATAAAATGCTTCTTCTGGCGATGCGCCAAATAATGCTCCTTCGCGCCACAATCTTTCTAAGAAATTAGTGACTACCCTAGTAACTCTAGCCCATAAATCTTCGTCGTTAGGCTCGAATACTACCCACTGCGTTCCTAGTTCGATCGATTTTTCGACGTAACTAATTAAACGGCGTACATTTATATAACGCCATTCTGTTTTATCCGGTTCGACTAGGGTTCTCGCACCCCAGATCTTAATGCCGCGATTGGGGAAACTACGGATGCAGTTAATTCCTAGGGGGTTGAGCAATTCTTGTTCGCGAAAGTTAGTCTCGTAAGCTAAACCCATCACTCCGCGAGGTGTTTCGTTGGCTGGTGCTTTATAAACTCCTCTGGTTTCGTCGGTGCGCGACCAAACACCCATAACGTGACCGCAAGGAGGAACTGCTATAGGTTTGCCTCCATTGCGAGGATTGGGTACTTTAATCCAAGGATAGTAAAGCGCACCGAACATCGAGCGACGGTTAAATTCCCCTAACCAATTGATTGCTTCTTGAGGTTTAACTTTATCGGGAGGCGTATCTAAAACTACCATCCGGTTGGGAGGGTTTGGTACTTCTCCATTGATAGAACCTTCGCAGAGGTCTATCATCAGCCCCATAATGCCGTTGACTTGTTCGATGTTCATCAAATTAGCTTGGTATGCTCGCATGATATCGGGGCAAGCTAATATATTGATCTCATCAATTTCAAATATGCCTCTGATACCGGTGCGATCGTCTCTTACCCCTTCAATATCGGTAGATAAACGCTCCGGCGAAGCAACTACAGCTAGTCCGCTCAATTCGTATTGTCCGTTCGCCGGTCTTCTTGCCAAGGGACGGCCTACTTCTGAAAGATCGGCGACTTCTAAGGTAGAAGAATTTCGCAGGGCATTAATTACGTAAGAAACGCCCTCAACTTGAACCTCAGAATTCATCGTAAGGCGATCGAACTGCTCTACAAATTCTCCGTTTCTAGTGACAACAATGCTAAATAATTCTTCCTGAGTTACTGGAGGCTGTCCTTCTGTTTCTGGGATACTAACAGGCTCGGGATTGTCTCTAATTTCGACTTGGACTCCTCCCAAACTAGCTCTTTCAGGACGCAAATTAAATCTTAAAGCAGGACGGCGACCTCCTCGATTGAAAACTTGTAAACCAGTTTGTGCCGGTTGTTGAGTCGATCCGGGTAAGTCAGTTCCGATACTAACTATCCAGCAACGTCCGCCTCCATTTAGAAAAAAGCCATTGACTGCAAAGGGTAAATATGCGTTGAAATCAGTGAACCCATCTGAATTCGGGCGACCGAAATATTGCAAATATTGACTCCAATTAGTCACCAACATCGGTTTGAAAAGTTCGGCCCCGTTTCTAATATCTTCGGTAAAACCGACAAATCCCGCGACATTAGTGGCAATTCCTTCGATCGGACGACTACCGCGATCGATTTCTTCTACATATACGCCGGGGGCAAAATAGTCTAGTCTCGGCATGATTTTCCTCTTTTACTCGATCTATCTAGCTCGTAAAAATTTTTAAATTGTGTGAGAAAGCGGATTATACATAAATAGCCAGTATTGTTTGACCTTTTAAATTCTTAAGACTTAAAAATGTATTCATCCCAACTAGTAATCAAGATTATATGCCCTAATGTTCTAAAAATACAATCGGATTAGTTGCCAGAAAGATCGTATTTAAAACTATCTATGTTCTTCTTATAAAATGAAAATATTTATATTAATAAATATCGAAAAAATTAAAATATCTTGATATTGAGTTGATAAAAAAAATTCTATTTTAACAGCAAATCACTTTACGATCGCTGTTGCTAGAAATTATCTATCGCTAAATAAAAATTTAAGATTTAGATTTGATTTGTAATTAACCTTTCCTTTGTGACATCTCTTTAGGCCGCACTGATGAATTTAATTTTATATTTATAAATCGATTTTAAAATTCCCGAACTTTACACCGTACCGTTTGATTAAGCCGATGTAGAAAATAGTTATTGTGGAGTTATTCTGGGTTTTACACACTCATAGCTAAATTTGCAATAAATCAATCTGCGATCGCGACTGTCGGGCAACCTTCTACAATAGTATTAATAGCATTTGGCTCTACGATTTTATCTCCTAAACGACAAGCAGGATATCCATTAATAAATACCTTGGTACTTCCGACAATAACCTTGCCAGGAGCATGAACGGGACAGATGTGAATATCTATTTCGGCACGCCAAGCGCGTCTACCGCCAATAAAAACGTTAGGACTTGCGGGGCCTCCTGTCAATACGTATCCTGCGGGATGCTCGACGCGATCGCCGAGTCTTGCTGCTGGTTTACCCATAATATTATTCTCCTTGGATTTATTTAATTGAGGGAAATTTTCGCTCCTCCGACGTTTACGTTACC
>JASJCW010000112.1 GCA_030065265.1 Prochloraceae cyanobacterium | reverse complement strand
GAGCGTTGTAAATATTACTTAAATGCAGCTTATAGTAAGGCATTAAAAGCTTTTTGAAGTCATCTTTACAATACAGGTCAAATCATTTGGGGTCGTTTGCAAGAAAGTGCAGGTAAATAATTGCGATCGCCTTGGATCGCAATTAGATCGCTAAAATTTAAATTAATTTCAAAATATATTTAACTTAATAAATTTATTGAGAATAATTGGCAAAACAATCAGACTATATTTTAAACTTCTTCAATATATCGTTGTCAGTTTCAAAGTCACTATTTCAATATATAGTTATCTAACCAACTAAAAAAGGCAGTATATAAAATATGACATCAAGACAACAATAAAAATAAACCTGAAACTTGTAAAATAAAATCTAGAGAATCAAAAAATAATGGCGAGCGAAACAATTACTTTACTATCAAAAAGAGAAATAGACAAGATGCGCCAAGCGGGAAGATTAGCAGCCCAACTGCTAGATCACTTAGCCCCAATGGTCAAACCTGGAGTCAGTACCCTAGAAATTAACGACGAAGCCGAAAGATGGACGCAAGCAAAAGGAGCAAAAAGCGCGCCTTTAGGATATCATGGCTTTCCGAAATCAATTTGCACTAGCATCAACGAAGTCGTTTGTCACGGCATACCCAACAGCAATATGATTCTCAAAGACGGAGATATAATCAATATTGATGTTACTCCTATTTTAGACGGCTATCACGGCGACACATCAAAAACATTTTTTGTCGGTACACCCTCTCCCAAGGCAAAAAAATTAGTTGAAATAACTCAAGAATGTTTGATGAGAGGAATAGCTGAAGTCAAACCAGGGGCCCGGATCGGCGATATTGGCGCGGCAATCCAAGCATGTGCCGAACCAGAAGGCTTTTCAGTAGTTAGGGATTTTGTCGGACACGGAATTAACCGCACTTTCCACACTGCACCACAAGTACCACATTATGGGAAAAGAGGCAAGGGCAAAAAATTGCGCGAAGGGATGGTATTTACGATCGAACCGATGATTAATGAAGGAACTTGGGAAGCGATCGTCTTAGATGACGGTTGGACTGCGATAACCAAAGATCGCAAACTATCAGCCCAATTCGAGCATACCATTGCCGTAACTGCCGATGGAGTAGAAATTCTCACCTTACCAGAGTAGATCGAGTAACGAGCAACCAGTTTTTAAGTAAGAAAATTGTTTCATTAATTGAAAATAAGTAGAACGAATATTATATTTGAACTTCTGACCTCCTACCTAGACCTACTACCCACTCCCTGACCCCAGACAATGGCTTTCAAATATAGCAGTGCTTTCGTCACTATAGCTGCAAAAGATCTTAATAGTGCGATCGCATTTTATCGAGAATTATTGCAACAAGATCCTCAACCGTTAATACCTGAAGTATATGCAGAATTTAACTTACAAGGACTGCGTTTGGGTATATTTCAGCCGAAAAAAAACAACCAGTCAGAATTTGATAATCCTACTGGGAGTGGAATGAGTATCTGTATTGAAGTTGACGATATTGAAGAGGCGATCGCACATTTAACTAAGATCGGATCTCCACCAAAGGGAAAAATTATGACAGCATCTCACGGTAAAGAAATCTATGCTAGCGATCGCGATGGCAATCGCCTCATTCTACATCAATCGATCTAGTTTAGTTGCTCCAGCCAATTTAAAATATAGTCGTTGACTGCTTCTGGTTTCTCGTCGTGAGGACAATGGCCGGCATTAACAATCGGATAAAAATCAGTATTTTTACTGTTGTCTTCAGCCCGATCTTGATAAATTTTTGCACCCTTAATCGGTGTCCAAGGATCTTTATCCCCCCACAAGACTAATAAAGGACGTTCTAAATTAGGTAATAGTTCGGTAGGTTGCGGCCCTGGAGGTGCGGTTAAAATCGAAGCAAACACCTTTTGCGCGTCAGGTTGACAAGCAGGTTGATATATCATCTCTACCAACTCGTCAGTTACCGCAGTGCGATCGCTGTAAACTTGATACAAACTGCGACGAATTTGGGATTTGCGACGAACTAAATTGAAAATAAACGGGCCGGTAATTGACGAACTGACTACTCGAGTAAAAGTACCCATCACTACGCGCAAGGGTAACACCAATTCTTCAGGACGGTGGTTTAAACCGCCAGCACAATTAATCAATACTCCACCCTTGGCAATTTCAGAATGATTGACGTTTACCATTAAACTAAGCAAACCACCGATTGAATTACCAACAAAAACAGCAGGTTGGTTAATATGTGCTGCCCAGAAGTCTTTAATCAGTTCTTGCCACAATTCCAATGTATAATCGATCGCAGGCTGGTCGGATTCGCCAAAACCCAGCAAATCAAGAGCATATACTCGATAGCCATTTTCTGCTAGGACTGGGATATTTTTGCGCCAATGCCCGATCGAAGCACCAAAACCGTGAATTAAAACTATTGGTTGTCCTTCTCCCATGACAGTGTATTTAATCTCGCGATCTTGCCAATTCCAGGAGAATTTATCTAATTTATTTGTCGGGATTATTTGTTGAGTTTTCACAATTTTTTTTATGAAAATTAATTAAGTGCGTTATTCTAAATCTTGACATAAAACCTAAGTTGATTAAAAACAATGGAAGTGCAGTTTCGCGAATTCAATCCTTTCGATCTTTGGATTTGGCTCGAGTTTGAAACCGTTCCCTCACCGATGGAGAAACAATACGTCGAAGAGTTGTTTAGTTCTTGGTTCTTTTTGGGAAAATTGGGCGGATTTAATGCCGAAAATCTCCAAGTTCAGGAGGTTGGAGTAGATATTAGTTACATGATGTACGATCGCCAAACGGCAAATAGTGCTTTAATGGCCCCAATGCACAATATGGGAGAATTTGAGTATCGGGGAATTTGGGGACGTTGTTGGTTCGATTTGGGTACTAGCGATGCGATCGCGATCGACGTTTTAATTAATTCTCTAACTCAATTGAGTAAGGAGTTTGTCTATATTAAAACTCTGATTATTGGCGGACAAAATGATGATTGGGCTGTTGAAGGTAGAAGTCTTTCTATTTTCGATAGCAATTAGTTTGAGTAGTGCATAACGAGTACCAAATAAAAACTCAAAACTCATACAAAATACTTTCTCTCCAATACTATAAAATCCCGATAATTCTCAACTTTAAAAACCCCTGACTCCTGACCTTCTACCCAGACAAACTAAGATAACTATTCAACCAAATTAAATCGATGCCTTACAAAGCTGGAAAAATTCGTTTATTAGCATTAGGATTAATTAAAAAAGACGATCGCTTGTTTCTGTCTCGCGGTTTCGATCCGATTAAAGATAGAACTTTTTACCGCGCTATGGGTGGAGGTGTAGATTTTGGTGAAACTAGTTTGGACGCGCTCAAACGAGAATTTATTGAAGAAATCAATGCCGAAATTACTAATATTAAATATTTAGACTGTTTGGAAAATATTTTTGTTTTTAATGGCAGTCCCGGACACGAAATCATTCAATTATATCAGTGCGATTTTGTCGATCGAAAGTTTTATGAAATAGATACGATTTCTTTTAAAGAAGGGAAAAGAGAAAAAACGGCTCTTTGGGTCGAAAGCGATCGCTTTAAGTCTGGAGAATTGTCTTTAGTTCCCGAACAATTTGTAAAATATATTTAAGAGCAAAATAGAACTATTTGCAATTACAATTGTCAATAATATAAGAAAAGTTTCTCAAAACCAAATTATTTAAGAATCAAAAAAGTAGAAAAAATGACAGATTTGGATTTAGTGTTAGTTGCTGGAGCAACCGGTGGAGTCGGTCAACTTGTTACGGCTAAATTGCTAGAAAAAAATAGCTTTAAAGTGAGAGTTTTGACTCGCAAAGAATCAAAAGCTAAAAAAATGTTTGGCGATCGCGTAGAAATTGCGATCGGCGATATTCGCAATTCGGAAAATTTAGCTGAAGCAACAAAAGATGTTAAATATATTATTTGTTGCACTGGAACTAGTGCTTTTCCCTCTGCTAAATGGGATTTTGAGATTGATAATAACTTGTTAGATTGGCTGAAAATATATTTTGATGCCGATTTTCGCAATTCTAAAGCTAAAAATAGTCCCCAACAAGTCGATACAGAAGGGGTAATTAATTTAGTAAATGCAGCACCAAAAGATTTAGCAAGATTTATTTTTGTTTCTTCTTGTGGTGTTTTACGCAAAGATACTTTTCCTTACAGTTTGCTCAATTCTTTTGGCGTACTCGATGCTAAAAAAGCAGGGGAAGAAGCTATAATTAATTCTGGTTTGCCTTATACGATCGTTCGTCCGGGTCGGTTGATTGACGGCCCCTATACTTCTTACGATCTCAATACTTTACTCAAGGCTAAAACCGACAATCGATTAGATGTAGTATTGGGTACTGGAGATACTTTAACCGGACAAACTAGTCGGATTGATGTTGCAGAAGCATGCATTCAATCATTGTTTTATCCAATTACATCGAATCAAATTTTTGAAATTGTTAATTTTGGTAAAAGACCGTCTCAAATTAATTGGGAAAAACTTTTTTCTGGTTTATCTTAAAACAAGTCGCATCATCAAAGCTGGCTCGATTATTTTTATATAGATCGAGCTTTTCAACTTATTAATTTTTTTTGCAAATTTCCCGAAAAGCTAATTTTTGTGCTTTTCTTATATGGGATTTTTGATTTTTAATTATCAGCCGGAGGCCCGAGACAACAGGGAAAATAACCAGGCAAATCTTCCCCTCCTTATTTCTTGCTCCGTCGCTATGCCTTCCGAACTCGGAGACGGTACGCTTTATTTTTCGCTTGAAAGCTTGTTCTCAATTGGTTAGAGTTAAATCTCGATTCCTATGAACTGTTTTCTATTGCCTGCTTGCTCCGTCCTTATTGCGGAGGAGACCGTCTTGGCAGACTTTCCCTTGCGTCTTGCGGAGGCGTGGACTCGGAGCGTGTATCCGAGTAGTGAACGCCGTCCGACGCGGGCTTCTGCCGCTCCGCACGGGCGGTGCGCTATTGCCTATTGCCTATTATCTTTCCTCACCGAAACATAGTAACTCTAAATAGCATTGATATAACTCTTGTCTCTTTTGACAATTTTGCTTTTATCTTAAATAATGTAACAGCTCTTTAAAATAATCTATGGTTGTTTTTATAATTTAAGTAAGCATTGAAATGCTAATTGAAGCAAGCAAAAAATAGCAAAACGCAAATCATAAGATTGAGAATATTCATGAGAATTGAGATGGAATTCGCAAATTAGAGTAAATTGCTCTAAATTTTCATATCTCTTTAGGACAGAAACTAGATCGATCGCAAAGAGTTCTTTATCTTATTAATTCGAGCAGATCGAACTAGAAAGGAATGCCCTTGAAACTCTCAAATTAGCAATCCTTTCAGGAGATGTTTTAAGCTCGAAATCTCATGAATACCTCGGATTTTATACCAGTCGCTCGATAAATATGGAGGTCAACAAATGACTGCTCCTAAAGAGAAAAAAATCGACCCAGTTATTTCACACTACGATCCTCACATCATACCGGCCGAAACTGCTGCACGGGTAGATCGAGAAGGAGATAATTTTTGTCATGTTGCTCATGACGATCCAAAAGACCGCGAACATCTCCACACTCGCGACGGCTATACGGTAGATCGGGATGGATTGATTAATAACTATCCAGTCGAACCGGAAATGTATATCAACCAACCTGGAGACTTGAAAGAACGAGAGCTTAAACTTAAAGCCGATCGCCTGCACCAACTTCAAGCATTATCCGAAGATGAAGAAGGTAAACTAACTCTCGAACACGATTGGCGACATCGAGGGCCGGGTTTGATTTAGTTAAGCCAAATCACAAACTATTCTCAAATGCTAGCACTCTGGCTTTGGAATCTTAAACGGAGTGCTGGAATTATATTGCAAATTTTAAATCCACCGATCGCAAGAAATTTTAGTGAATGAAATGCCGACCCTAAATGATTCGATCGAGCCAGATCCATTTAAATCTAACAATTAAAAACAATCTTTTACACGGGTGGAATCAAATGACATCGACAAAACAAACTAATTCAAAACGAGTAGCAATTTTAATTGAAAATCAATTTGAGGATTTGCAACTTACAATTCCTGAAACCGCCCTCAAACAGGCAGGAGCGGAAATTACCGTACTCGGTTCGCGCATGAATGAGAAATACTCGGGCAAACGAGGCAAAATATTTCGCAATCCCGACGCTACAGTTTCGGAAATGCGAGCCTCTGATTTTGATGCGATCGTGATTCCAGTTGGTGCAATTAGAACCAATCCTTTTGCTGTTAAGTTTGTTAGTGCGGCAATCGCCTTAGATAAAATCATCGCTACAGTTGGTTGTGGGTTGCAAGTTTTAATTGAAACAAAACAACTAAGCGGTAAAAAAGTTACTGGTTTTCACTCAATTCGCACCGATATTGAGAATGCAGGAGCGATCTACGTCAAAGATCCGGTAGTAGTCGATGGTAATTTAATTACGGCGAGAAAACCGGCGGATTTACCGATGTTTACAACTACCTTGCTCGATCGCCTGGAATTAAAAATTAAAGGAATGACTTTGCCCGAAACTAGCGATCGCACTTTTGCCTGGTGGAAATTGGGACAAAAATGGAATGGTTCGAGCAGAGCAGACATTACTAAAGCACTCAACACGGCTATTGTTGGCGAAAGATATACTTTAGAAGCATTCAAACAATACAGTTATCGCTCGAGCGATGAAGAATTACGCGGTTTGCTCCAGGAAATCAGCACGATCAAACAGCGTCACGTTCAGTTACTAGAAGCTCACTTATACAATGCTTTTAAAGAGCAAGTAGGTTGGCAAGCAGTCGGTAGTGAAGCCTATGCTGCATTGATAAGTTGGCTGCAATCTTCTAACGAACTTTCAATTTTACGCCGAGCTTTAGGAGACATTCAAACCGGAGTAGTCGATATCTATCATCTAAGTTGCCAACTCAGCGCGCCAGAAACAGTGGCAATTTTAGAAGAAATCGAACACGATTTAATGAAGTATGAAGAGCGTCTGGTCGATCTATACCAAGGGCGATCGGGCGATCGAGTCAAACCTCCTTTACCGACTACTATTGCGGCAGTTTAATCCTTAATCTGGATCGATCTTGAAGTAATTGATGTACTGCAATTAAAGTACATCATTTCTCGATCGCCGCAAAAATGAGTAAGATCTAAGTAGAGAGTCACCGCTCAAGCAAGGTTAAGGAGCACCAACTAGCGATCGCAAGATAAATTTTTCGCTCGACTGCAAAAAGCCCTTAATTCTTGCACTCCGATAAGAAAAGCCTCTCAAAATAATGTGGAGGAGATTGCAGTTATGTTACACAATAAACCGATCCTTCCCGATCCTTGGGAAAGTCCCAATCCGCCTCAAAAACCCGAGCCTGCTCCTCAAACTTGGCAATTATTCAAAGAGCCATGTCCCTCGATTGCTGCTGCTGGAAGTCCAGACGCACCCAGACTACCGACTCATCAACTAGCTAGTACGGAAATACTACTAGAAGAGGAACTCAAACTTAAAGCTCTCAGCGATCGGATTCTCAAACCGCAATTGGAAAAAGCTTTAGCCTTAATTTACTGGCTCGAGACAATTGGCAATTCAAATCAAATCGAGTCACTATCCCCCAGTTAAATATTGCAACAAGCAAGAAAATCAAATCGATCGCATCTATTCAATCGGATGCGATCTTAATTAATAGTTATTTAAAGTTTATAACCAATTTTTCGTAAAAGTTGAGAGCGTTTTTTAATGTCTTCAGCAGTTTCTATGCCTCGAGGAGAAACGCCATCGACAACACCTAAAATACCTCTTCCCAATTCAGTTTGAACGACAATAACTTCTACTCGATTTGCCGTAGCGCAATATATTCTACAAACTTCTTGGCATTGTTTGATAGCGTTAAGAAAATTAATCGGGTAAGCACCCTCGAGCAGGATAATAAAACTATGACCTGCACCTAAAGCTAGAGCATTTTCGCTGGCTATTTTCTTTAAATTGGCATCGTTTCCCGACACCCTAACTAAACAGTCTGCCGATGCTTCGCAAAATGCCAAGCCAAATTTAGCTTCTGCTGAAATGCCGACTATTATTTCATGCAAATCTTCGACTGTTTTAATAAAATGGCTCTGACCGAGGATAATATTGCATTCAGATGGTACGGATAAAGGGACTAATTTAAGTTCCATTTGTTTTATCCTCCTGAAAAAGTTAATTTGGTTATTGCCTTTATTTTTCTTGATTTTTGTCGATCTAAAAAATTACTTCGCTCCAAATTTTAATTAATAAAAGCCAGCTCTACTTATTAGCATAAATCTTTTTGATTCGAGCGATCGCCGCAATCATAAAACTGTCAAATAACTCAATAATTACGTTGAATTTCAGGTAATATTTATTCTAAAATTTAGATAGATTATAAGCTTAATAAATTTGATTTTGAAATTAAAACAAAGTGATTTTAGATGATGGGAAATCAAATGAATAATAATGTTGCTGAAGTTACACAAATCGCCGGAACATTATTAGCCGGAATGCTAGCAAATCCACACATATACGCGAATATATCCGACGAAGGCGCATTGGGGCAACAAGAACAAAACTTAAAGCATCTTGCTATTGAGATGGCTCTGCAGTTAGTCAAGGATGTCGAAAAAAAACTTAATTAATTGCTCCCTCAATTTAAGTAAAGTAATTCGATCGCACGAAAGATTAAGCTGCCAATATCTTAGGATAAAAGAGAGACCTAATTAGATTTAAAATAAAGCCATGCGTGCAATGATTCTCGAAGCACCAGGTCAAAGGCTCAAAGAAATCGATCTACCCATACCGGAGCCAGCTTCAAATCAGGTACTAATTAAAGTAAAAGCTTGTGGAGTTTGTCGCACCGATCTGCATGTCATAGACGGAGAATTAACAAATCCTAAATTACCGTTAATTTTAGGACACGAAATTGTTGGCACGGTTGTCAAGTTAGGAAAAAATGTCAAAAAATTCAGATTGGGCGATCGCTTAGGAGTACCCTGGTTAGGAGCTACTTGCAAGCATTGTCATTACTGCCAAAATAACAAAGAAAATTTATGCGATCGCGCCCAATTTACCGGCTACAATCTCGATGGCGGTTATGCTGAATATACGATTGCCGATCGAGATTTTTGTTTTCCGATAACTGGAGATTATTCAGATGCATCAGTAGCTCCTTTACTTTGCGCCGGTTTAATTGGCTATCGCTCCTATAAAATGACCGAAAACGCTCGAAAAATTGGTTTTTATGGCTTTGGAGCTGCGGCTCATATTTTGATTCAGATCGCTCGCGATCGCGGCCGAGAAATATATGCTTTTACCAGGGCCGGAGATGAGAAAGGCCAACAATTTGCGCGTCAACTCGGAGCAGTTTGGGCCGGAAGCTCGGAAGAGTCTCCTCCAGAGGTTTTAGATGCGGCAATTATTTTTGCTCCAGTGGGGAAATTAGTTCCAGTCGCGCTTCAAAATGTAGATAAAGGTGGAATAGTTGTCTGTGCTGGAATACATATGAGCGATATCCCTTCCTTTCCTTATCACATTTTATGGTCGGAAAGGATCTTGCGATCGGTAGCTAATTTAACCAGACAAGATGGGGAAGAATTTTTGGCCTTAGCTGGGAAACTAAAAATTCAAACTCAAGTCCAAACTTTTGCTTTGCAAGATGCCAATGCAGCTATAGATGCTTTACGAGCCGGAAAAATTAACGGTGCGGCCGTGCTAACTATGGATTGAAATGGTTTTGATTGCTGCTTATTTTTCCCATAACAAACATTAGCAACCGGGAAATCCTGACAATACAATTTTCAAAAACAGCAGAATAGATCGGAATTTTATTCAATCAAATACCTATTGCCTTCTACCTCTTGCCTCTTGCCTCTTGCCTGTTGCCTGTTGCCTGTTGCCTGTTGCCTGTTGCCTGTTGCCTGTTGCCTCTTGCCTGCTGCCTGCTGCCTCTTGCCTGTTGCCTCTTGCCTGTTGCCTCTTGCCTCTGACCCCCTTAAATTTAACAATACTAAACAGAAATGATAACAATTAGTGTAGTGAATAAAAATTAACAAGGCTTTTATTGTATCTTAAAGGTGAAGAGAGTTAGAAAGGGGGGTGAACTACTATGGTGACTTCAATTCGTTACTCCCTAGATGCAATTCAAGATGAAACTAGGCAACTGGTAGAACAAGGAAAAATCGGCCGCCAACAACCAATTTATACTCTTTGTCAATACATTCCCGTAAGTCAATGGCAAGAAGTAGAACGAGAACTAGAGCTAAATGAATATTTGCTCCGCGATCGCATTATCGATCTGTTGGCTCGAGAAAAATGGCAAAATGACTGAGGGCTTACTTAATTAGTTGAGCGACTCTGATTGCGGAAGTTATTGCCCCTTCGTGCAAACCATCTGCTAGGTACGCACCGGTATGGTAAGTATTATTTTTGCCGTTAGCCTGAACGATCTCATTTCTGTAATGAAAAGATGGAACGGTGTAGAGGGGAGTATCGTGTTTTTGGATGTGAACGATCTGCTCGGGGTCGATCTCGCAATCGAGGTTAAAGGCTAAACTGTATTTTGGCGGTGCAGCAATGCCGCAAATTTGATTGAGATAAGCATTGTAACCCCAGCCGTTTTTGCCTTGGAAAAAATCAAATTCGGAAAATTCCTCGATACCGTAACGACTGTATAAAGAAGTATCCGTATGTACGATCGTTGTCGCTGAATTTTCTTGCCAAGGTGAAAACCATCTGATTTCTTCGTCAGTCGGATCGAATAGTATTTTGATGACTCGATCGGGTGGAGTAGCGAAAATAATTTTATCGAACTTTTCTGTCTCTCCATTTAATAGTTTAATTTCAACACCATCGAATTTTCTAGCAATATTAGTTACTTCGGCATTAACTAGGATTTGGCCATTAAAGCGATCGAGAATTTTTTCGATATAAGAATAAACGCCACCTTCGATCCTCAGCCAATCGACAAAAGTATAATTATTTAAAACAGGAATTGCTAGCTCAGCAGGAAAAGCATCGATAAGAGGGTATTGCATCGAATAAGAATACATTACCAATAATTTTATCCAGCAATTTCTAATACATTGCGATCGCAAATAGTAAGATAAAGGTCGATCGTGAAAGTTATCAATTTTGGCAAAATGATTTTTAAGCCAAAGTAAAGCAGAGCGAGCATAGAGAGTATCGATCCGCAGATATTCAATTAGTTTTTGAATGCCTTGAAAATTTTTGGCGATCGCACCAGCAGAAAGAAAATGACGACCGTCTTCTAAGAACAAACCAGAGCCGAGAGCGACGGGTTTTAATTCTATTTCTAATTCTTTCATTAAGGCGATAAAGTTGCGAAATTTAACCGGAAATTCTAACACTCCAGCTTCTAAAATGCGATCGCAATGGTTTTGATTCGGGACGACATTTTTATTTAAAGTGCGAATATGTCCCCCTAAAATCGGTTCTTTTTCTAATACTGTAACTTGATAACCTTTGCGATCGAGCAAGTATGCTGCCACCATACCGCTAGCACCACCACCAATAATAGCGATCTTCATCTGCAATCCTCCTTACTTTGATAAAATCTCATCCCCAGATAATATTTGATACAAACGCGCTCCCGTCCAAAAGGTAGGTGCAAACCCGGGATATCCAGAGGAAGCATTGCAGAAATAGAAATTCTTTAAGGAGGTTTGATGGTCGAGCCTGCCAATACCCATGTTGCGAGGAGTTAAATTAGAACCGTAAGAATTGCCTTGAGGACACCAACAAAATCGTTCGTTTGTAGTCGGACTTCCTGTAATTTTAAAAACAATATGTTTTCTTAAATTAGGAATGTAATTCTTTTCTACCCTGTCTAAGATATAGTTGAGAATTTCGTTTTTTTTCTGTCTGTAAGCTTTGCGATTGCTTTGATGGAGTCGTTGAAAATGATCGTAATTAGCAACAGTTAAAAACTCAATAATTTGACAATCTTCGGGACAAGTACCTCTTTCTTTTGTCAGTAAAGTAGGTGTAGTGATTGCAAAACTGGGATTTGAATAATCTTGTCCTTCATACATCCGCTCGAAGGCTCGATTTAAATCTTTATCTCCGCTATGAAAGGTATTCCATTTACCAAAACCATATTTTTCCAAATCGAGATCTTTAACTACGCAATAAGCCATAAAGTTAGACGGAGAATAGTCATAATTGAGCTTGCTGCGAATTTTTGGAGCGAAATTTTCTAAGCCAATCATTTGAGCAGCTTTTTGCGGATCCAGATTGCAAACGATATTTTCTCCTTGATATTCGACGGTTAAATTGTTAGTTTTGTCGATCGCTTTGACTCCTGTTACTGTTTTTTTCTCAAGCATAAATTCAGTGACTTCGCAATTGAGAACCACTTTTCCACCATTTTCTTCAATTACTTTGACTAATGAATTAATAACATCTTTAAAATGGTGAGTCGGATAAAAAGCACCTTCAACATATCCAGTGAAGAGGATAACCCAAGCGTAAAAAGAAACTCGATCCGGTGGCAACATAAAATCGGGCCATTGCAAGGCTAAAAGTGTTTGTGCTGCTTGGGGTAATTGAAAGCGATCGAAAACATCTTGTAGAGTGCTATTTAGATATTTTACAGCACAGAAAACTTCATTAAAATGTTTGATTAAGTCAAAAATATTTACCGGATAAGATAATATTTTCAGTCCTTTTCTGGTTTTTTGAACCTCTAAAATAAATTTGTCAATGCGATCGCTGCTCTCAGAAAAAAGAGCTGATAATCGTCGATTCAATTTTTCAAAATCTGCAGGTATTTTAAGTTCGTAACCTGGGATTTTCATGCGATCGAATCCATTCGGATCGTATCGCTCGAAGGTTACTTTTCGATCTAAATTGAGTGTTTTCAAAACTCGATTGACAATTGCTCCTTCACCACAATCCCAAACATAATGAAGTTGAGCGTTAAATGTATATTTGTTAGCCATTGTAAAAGTATGGCCGAAACCTCCGGGATGTTCGTGAGCTTCTAAAATTACGACTTTCTGACCCGCTTTAGCCATTAACGCGCCAAATACTAATGCGGATAAGCCACTACCTACAATTAAGTAATCTGTTTTCATGATACGCAGCCTTTAATTTATTGATTTATTTACTATCCCATCTTAAAATTATTTTATTTTTAATTATCGGTCTTTAGCTCTGAATATAAACTGACAATTTTCTCGATAAAATAATAATTTTTTGCAGGGTGATTCTCAAAGTAATTATGATTAATATTTAGGTGGATTTGTTTTTGACAAAAATCAAAAGAGATGGTTTGAAAAGTTAAAATTTTTAATTCTCTGTCAACTTTTATCCGATCGCTTTCTGCTAGATGCTTTGAAGTTTTCAGCTTATTAGTTTTACTGAATTGTTTGGAGATTTATTACTTAATAAAACTCCCTCTAAAAATCAGATTCTTCTTTCTATCTTGACAAACAATTAACTTTTCTACTAATAGTATAGCTATCCAAGAATACAACAAAACAACTTTCTCTTCTTAAGGACAAAAAACATAATAGTTTTTAATATTTTTTTGCATATAATATCAATTCTGTTCAAAGTCGCTACACTTCGGTGACCCGAGGGTAAGAGGCAACGGGCAAAAAAAGAGAATCTATCCTTAACATTATTTTGAGGAATCGGTATAAATTAAATTCATGTTTTGAACTACTTTTAAATGATGCGATCGATCGCAACCGAACTAGTTTTAAAATAACCATAGATTACTCCTCCTCTCGAACTAATTGATTCAATTCTTCTTGCATCAAATTGACAACTAGTTCGTAACATTGCTCGACATATTCTCGATCGCGAGCAGCATCTTTACCGTATCTTTCAAAGACTATGGCAGGACAAACTCGAGTGTGCAATCGAATCGGAAAAGGAATATTCGGCAAAGGGCCGATTGCAAGACCCCAAGGTAACCCTAAATAAATTGGAAATACGCCAGGATCGATTCCCCACAACCAAGGCATACCTAAGTGGTGTAATTGTTGTAATTGAGGATAAATATCTGCTAAAACAATTAAAGTAGAGTGGGCCCCATAAGAAATAAATGGAATAATCGGAACTTCTTCTTGCAATGCTAGTTTGATAAAGCCTTTATTACCGCAAAAATAGATTTTATTTCGCAAACAGTAAGGTCGAAAGACATCTCGAACGCCACCAGGATAAATTAAAACAGTAGCTCCTTGACGCAGTGCGGCCCTGGCCAGTTCGGGATAGGGGTGAATCGCGCCAACTTGCGCTGCTAAACGTCCCAAACCAGGATTAAATAGCCAGACTTTTGGTTCCATTACAGCATAAGAGAGTCGCTCCGTGCCAAATTCTCGCAACCAATCATAGGTCATCATCACCGCATCAGGAGATGCTAATCCGCCATTATGAGAACCGATCGCCAGGACTTTTCCTGTTTTTGGAATGTTTTCCCAACCATCGGTTTGAACTCGAAAATAATCTCGATACACCCAACCAAAAAAAGGCATTAGCTTGTCAATTATTTCGGGGTTTCGATCTTCTAACGACCATCCAGTTAGGGTGTTAGCTGGAGCAAAGTAGGCTTTAAGATATAAATCTGCAAAAGTAGCCGCAGATTGAATCTTGAAGGGTAAAGTTTGATTGTTTTGAGAGTTCATCGCTCTATTTGAATTAAAATTTCTAATAATTTTTCACACTAGACTTCCCAGAAGTTTTAGCAGTCCTGAAATTTTGCAAGGGAGATAATTTATTTGTAGCTGATGATGCAATCTCCAGAAACTTCTTTGAGTTTTTTATCTGCTTTATCGATGAAAACGTAGCCGTCAGAATTTTCTTCGGAAAAGACTTTGCCATCAGATTCGCTATCAAAGATGATTTTTCCACCGGAATAGCATTTCACAGAAGCTTCGCGGTTTGTCCAATCGGCAAAAGTTCGTGAGGCATTAGTTTGCAGGGAACTACAAGAACTCGAGAAAACAGCCAGAATAATTACAACTAAAGCAAATAATCTTCTGTTCATCACCCTTCCTCCATGGTTGAGAGGAGTTGTTACTTCTATCTTAAACTATCGAAGAGTTCGAGAATTTCTCGATCGTCAAAGTTAATATCAACATTATTCATATGGCAATTAAACTATAGGTGAGGAGAATAATCATAACAACGGGAAGGAGTTAGTAGCTAGTGGGAAATAGAGAGAATCATAACAACGGGAAGGAGTTAGTAGCTAGTGGGAAATAGATAGAATTGTCATAACCTTTGCTTCGACTGCTATAAATTAATTTGAGCGATCGCAACCTAATATTAATCATAAGACTCGGATCGATCGACCAATCGGAGTCTTGAATAATTTAAGTCTGAATTTTGCTAATTAATCGGCGACATAACGCCATCCTTTAGGTTCGTATTCGCGCTGAATTCTAATTAACCAAGTACCTCTAGGAATGGTAATTTCTTTATGCTCTTCGTGGGTTAAAATTGCAGTTTCAGAAAGAACTTTTAAATATAGAGTTCCATCTTTTTCGTATAATTCTGCTTTGCCTTGACTAATGCGATGAGAATGTCCGGTGACTTCTCCTTCTGCTAAAGTTAAGTGAGGTAATTTTGTCCCTTTAATTATTACTTCAGCAGCAGTAATAATTACATCCCCTTGTCTGATATGTTTTGCCACGATCTCGATCCTTTTTTAACTATCTAGTTTGAATCTATTTTTAATTATATTCAGTTCCAGGCGATCGCACTGGAAAAAGCTTTTGTAGTTAAAATTTTAAGGAGCTAAGAAAGCGACGGGGTCTATTTCTATCTAGGAATTGTTTCCGAAGAAAACTCCTCTACCAAGCATAGTTAAAATTCCTGTAATTAATATTGCCAGAATAGTTACAAACCAATTACCTTGATTACCAACCCTGTTTTCTATAGAAGTTATGTCATTTTATAAACTTTTTATTTCCTCTTTAACTCCTTTAATTCCTGCTTTTAATTCTGCTTGTCCTATTTTAAGATCGATCGCTTCTTGTTTTATTTTTTTTCTGACCTTCTTTAAATTCAATACTGAATTATTGAAGCAATTCAATAATTACTTTTTCATTTGCTTTCACTTCATTACTGATTATTTCAATTCTGGTGAGTATATTTTAAAAATTTGTTTAGTTTCAGTGGGAAAGAAGCAGTCTAAAAATTGCACTGAAATTTAAATTTATAACAAATAAACTTCTTCCCCCTTTCCTATGTTTGGTCAATTATCTTCTCGTTCGATGATGCCACCACCTAGAAGGATATCTTCATCATAAAAAACTGCTGCTTGACCTGGAGTAACGCCAAATTGAGGTTCTGGAAAAACCAATTTAAAGCGCGAATTTTCCAGAGGAATCACATCAACTGAAACAGCTTTAGAGCGATAGCGAACTTTGACAGAAGTGCGGATCGGATCGGTCGGTTCGGGAATAGACACCCAATTGGTGCGGGTTATAGTGCATTCAGATCGACCTCCAGAAGTGCGATCGCCGACAATTACTCGATTCATCACCGGATCTAATTTAACCACATATAAAGGTTCTGGTGCGGCAATACCCAATCCTTTTCTTTGACCGATGGTATAGTGATGGATACCTTGATGGTGGCCCAAAACTTTGCCATCGAGATCGACAATTTCACCATTAGTGCGATCGATATATTTGTCTAGAAATTGTTTCATCGATCCGTGAGACTCGATCAAACATAAATCTTGACTTTCTGGCTTTTGCGCGGTGAGTAAGTTAAATTCTGCAGCAATGCGTCTAGTTTCTGCTTTGGTTTGATTTCCTAGAGGAAACATCGATCCGGCTAAGATATCTTGAGAGAGATCGTAGAGAAAATAAGATTGATCTTTATTGAGGTCGATCGCTTTCAATAATTGATAGCGATCGCTGGCTCGATCGTAATAAATTCGCGCGTAATGGCCCGTAGCAATGCGATCGATCCCTAATGTTGCTCGAGCGTAGTTTAACATCGGGCCGAATTTGACTGCTTTATTACACTGAGAACAGGGTAAAGGGGTAATCCCATCGGAGTAACCGGATACTAAATAATCTACGATATAGTTTTGAAAAAGATCGCGGCTATCTACAATATGATGGGGAATATTTAATTGTTCGCAAAGAGCTGCTGCATCTACCATTCCTTCAGAGCAGCATTGACCTTTGCCTTTCATTAGCCATAAAGTAATGCCGATGACAGAGTATCCTTGATGGTGTAAGGTGGCAGCAGCAACGGAACTATCAACCCCACCAGATAAGCCGACTAAGACTTGATTCATATTTGTTTTCACGAAGCAAACTCTTTTTGAATGAAGAGATTAATTCGCACCTCCACTATTGAATTTTGGCCGACAATCTGAGAAAATTTTCACAGTTAGCCAGTTGTAAAATCTGTTAAATTGCTCGAGATTGTAAGTTGTAGTTAAATGAAAAATTGAATCAATTTCAATTGCGGTGCCAAACACCTTACTTATAGCTTTCTTATATGAGAGTTTTAAAGATGGCAAAATCAAACCAATCGACATAGGTAACAATATTTAAATTTAAAAATAAGCTCGGATTGAAAGCGATCGCTTCAAATAGATATTATAGTGACAATCTGTATTGCCAGAGGGATAAGATTTTTACTCCCCATCCTACACTGTTAACAATTGTAACTATTATTTTCCCAGAGAATCTTTGCTTAACAGACAACAAGATCGAGGAACTTGTTTAACAGCAATTGAATCTAATATTATAAAGTGTTTTTCTATAGTAAATTTGCAGCAAATAATATGATAACGAAACTAGAGAAATTAGACGCAAATCCCAATCGATTATTTCACAGGCCGATCGAATATCTAAAATCGATCGCAATCTTTTTATTAATTTGGCCGTCCCAACAGAGTTTGGCGCAAAATATGCCCGCGATCGCAACAGAACTGCCACCTCCTCCTACTGTAAATCAAAACAAACAAGCTAAAGAATCAATTCCCATCACCATCGACGGCAAACCCGATCGCAAGCGAGAATATAAATTTCAAACCAATTCATCTTTTAGCTATCGAGTCGAAGTTTACGGTGATAGCCCGAGGTTATTAAATAAGGTAAAAAGAATAGTTCCCAATGCTTTTCGCAAAAGCGGCACGATTCAAGCAGGAATTTTTCAAGATCCCGAAAACGCAGAAGATTTAATATTACAATTGACAAGTCAAGGATTTTGGGCGCGGATCGTCACGATCGATCGCTAAACATGAAACAACAAAGGAAACAATTAGAATCAGTAGTTGTCAGTGCCGAACAAATACGTCAAATCGAAGGACGAATTTTCGCGGCCAAAATGCCAGTTGCGGCCCTAATGGAAAAAGCCGCCTATTTAAGTGCGACTCGCATTCAACAACTGTATCCCCTTTGTCAGTTTCCCAGTGCAGGAATTATTGCCGGCCCCGGACATAATGGCGGCGATACCTTAGTAATTGCCAGGGAGTTACATTTAGCTGGGTATCAAGTATCTATTTATCTGCCCACAGAAAAGCTTAAAGAATTGACCGAGCGACACGCTGAATATGCTAAGAAATTAGGCATCCCTTTTTACCAAGAGATCGATATTTTAAGTAGGTGCAGTTTTATTATCGACGGATTGTTTGGTTTTGGTTTGAGGCGATCGATTTCTGGTAAACTAGCCGCAGCAATAGATAAACTCAGCCAATGGCGCAAACCGATAGTAAGTATAGATTTACCTTCGGGAATACATACAGATACCGGAGAAGTTTTAGGAACTGCTGTTAAGGCAACTAATACTTTATGCTTGGGTTTGTGGAAATTGGCTTTTTTTCAAGATGCTGCTTTAGATTACATCGGCGATGCAGAAAGGATCGATTTTGGTATCCCACCAATGGACGTTTGGTCGATTGTTTCTAAACCGCCCCCAATTCAACAAGTAACCGGAGATTTGGCTCGAGCATATTTACCTTTATGCCGTCCTAAACTTACCCATAAATACCAACAAGGACATCTCTTAATTATTTGCGGCTCCCGTCGTTATGCTGGAGGAACTATTTTAACCGGACTCGGTGCCCGAGCTACTGGAGTGGGAATGCTGTCGATCGCCGTTCCAGAATCTATTAAACCACTATTAGTATCCCATTTACCAGAGGCGTTAATCATTGAATGTCCAGAAACAAGAAACGGGGCGATCGCCGGTTTAGCCCCCCTTGCTGCTGATTTTAGTAAATACGATGTTGTTGCTTGCGGCCCGGGTTTAACTACCGAAGTAACTAAGGTGGTAGAACAAGTTTTACAAGCTGAATCTCCTTTAATTTTGGATGCGGATGCTTTAAATATTCTCGCCGAATTAGGCACGATAGAGAACTTATCCCCCCGCGAATATCCTACGGTTCTCACCCCCCATCCCGGAGAATTTAAACGTCTTTTTCCCGATCTCGATTGCAGTCAAGATCGCATCCGCTCGGCACAAATGGCAGCCAAAGAAAGCGGCGCGATCGTTTTATTGAAAGGGGCAAGGAGTGCGATCGCTCATCCTTCAGGCTCGGTGTGGCTCTTAGGAGCGAGTACCCCGGCTTTAGCCCGGGGGGGAAGTGGAGACGTACTTACGGGGGCGATCGGCGGCTTAATGGCCCAAAATCGTAACGATCTTGCTCCAGAAATTACCGTTGCGATCGCTGCTTGGTGGCACGCTCGAGCGGGGATTTTAGCCGCACAGGATCGGACTGAATTGGGCGTTGATGCTTTTACTCTGTCTAATTATTTAATTCCTGCTTTGAAAAAGATGCTTTAGCAGTGCGCGCTGAGCGTAGCTCCTTACCCTGTTCGGCTAAGAAATGAACTTGCTTTGCATACGTTATTTCATTTTAGTTGAACTTTTCTCGATCTTATGAGGTGCTAGTAATTTATGCGCGATCGCCATTATTAACTTTTGGGGAGTTTGAGGGGCTATAAGTCCCGCGCTGTAATCTTTGATTACAGCGTCGGGATACATGGACACCTCAAGCAAACTTGAGGGTTCGATGCCCGATAAGTTGGCAAATTAGAGCCATATTCTAACAAGACAATAAAATCTGTTAGAATATATTTATGGAAAGCAGAACTTACACATA
>JASJCW010000111.1 GCA_030065265.1 Prochloraceae cyanobacterium | reverse complement strand
GGATCGAATTCTGCACTGTTAGCTGCTTCGAGTTGAGCCGTGTTGCGCGCCCATTCGATCACCGCACATTGCATCCCCAAACACAAGCCCAAAAAAGGAATTTTTTCCGTTCTAGCATAGGAAATAGCCGCCACTTTACCTTCAATCCCTCTAATGCCAAATCCTCCCGGAACTATGATTCCGCTCGCACCCTCGAGGTAAGATCGAGCATCTTTATCTTCGATATCTTCGGCACTTACCCAGCGCAATTTTAACTCGCTACCAACGGCCGTAGTACCGTGAACTAAAGCTTCGACAACCGATAAATAAGCATCGCTCAACTGGACGTATTTGCCGACGATCGCGATTTCTATGCGGCTGCTCGGGCAGTTCATCCGCTCCACCAAAGTTTGCCAAAATTGCAAATCTGGAGTTCTCGGTTCTAATTGAAGTAATTTTAAACTTTGTGCGGCCAGACCTTCCCGTTCTAAAATTAGGGGGACTTCGTAGATACTGCTGGCATCTCGAGCTGCGATTACCGATTCTACCGGAACGTCGCAAAAAGCCGACAGTTTTTCCTTAATTCCTTCGAGGATGGGGCGATCGCTCCGACAAACTAAAACATCCGGTTGCAACCCCAGCGATCGCAATTCCTTAACTGAATGTTGAGTCGGTTTGGTTTTCATTTCCCCAGCCGCAGAAATCCAGGGAATGAGAGTAACGTGCATGTAAATCGCGTTATTGCGCCCTACGTCCTTGCGAAACTGACGAATTGCCTCGAGGAAGGGTAAAGACTCAATATCCCCCACAGTGCCGCCAATTTCGGTTATAACCACGTCTGAACCCGTATTTTTAGCAACGCGATGAATTCTTTGTTTAATTTCATTAGTAATATGGGGTATTACTTGTACCGTGCCCCCCATATAATCGCCGCGACGCTCCTTATTAATAACCGCTTGATAAATCGAGCCAGTCGTGACGCTATTCAAACAAGACATTGAAGTATCCGTAAAGCGTTCGTAATGCCCCAGATCGAGATCGGTTTCAGCTCCATCATCGGTAACAAACACCTCTCCATGCTGAAAAGGACTCATCGTGCCAGGATCGACGTTAATATAAGGATCTAGCTTCAAAATCGAAACCGAATAGTTGCGCGACTTGAGCAACCGGCCTAAACTAGCAGCAACAATTCCTTTACCGATACTAGAAACAACACCCCCAGTGACAAATATAAATTTACCCATATTAGAAAATTTCCGAATCGGTATCGTACAAGATTAACCCGTATATTGTGCCACAGGTCGTCCCCTCTATTTTATTGGTAATATGATAGGTAGTTTTATTTTTTTTATTAGGCAACGATCGCCTCAATAAGTTCGATTTGATAGATTGAACTAAATTGCAATCGCATCTTAGATAATAAGAATCGATATTATTCAGTAATTTTTGATGATAATATCTACGGAAGGAGATATGAGGGTTCGCTTATGAACCAATTAATTATAAACACGGGTGAAAGTTCCAAACAATTTACGCCGACAAAATTGTTAGAGTTTGTTTCGGGACAAGGTAATTTAGCTGACGGTTATCTGCATATTTCCAGTAATTCGATCGATTGGTTGATTCATTTCGATCGCGGCAAATTATTTTTTGCAACTAATAATTTAGAACCGTTTGAAAGATTAGATCGCCATTTACGCCGTCTCAATCATCGCATTAAAACAATCAACTCCGAAGTTCGCGGCCGACTAAAAGCTTATTTTGCAGCTAACGGACAGCACAATATAGATCCTTATTGCGACTATCGTGCCATTAGTTGGTTAATTGAAAATCAATATATTAAATACGAACAGGCAACCGAATTAGTCAAACAAATAACAAAGGAAGTATTTGAAGCATTTTTATTGTTAGACAATGGCGAGTATAAGTTTAAATCTAACGCGATCGAATTTAATGTTTTTCACGAATTCGACTCCCACGAACTAATCAGAGAATGTCAAGAAAACTTACAAGCTTGGAAATCTTTAGGGGGTAAAATTTACTCACCCTATCAACGTCCTTATTTTTTCAGTCAAAATCAAGCAAAAAATAAATTACCTCAAGAAGTACAAGATAAACTCGGCAGACTTTTGCGAGGATTGAGTTTTCGCCAATTATCATCTCTATTAAATCAAGACGAACTCGAAATAGCTCGTAATTTGCGAACCTTAATTAATAGTGGCGTAATCTTATTGCGAAATCCCCAGCCACCATTCGATCTTTTACCCCTATTAACCCCAACCCCACCAACCAAAGAAACAGTTACCGAAGCAAAACAACCAGCAGAGAAAAAGCCAGAATTGCCCAAAATTGAAGCCGAAGTAACCCTACCACCACCCGAAGTTGTTCAATCTCCTCGTACCGAAAAATATAAAATTGCTTGTATTGACGATAGTCCGACAATTTTAGACGAAATTAATCGCTTTTTGAGCGATCGCACCATTTCAGTATTTGCAATTAGCGATCCGGTCAAAGCTTTACGGGATATTATTCGCATCAAACCAGATTTAATCCTCTTAGACGTAGGTATGCCCACCATAGACGGTTACAACCTCTGTCGTTTGATTAGAAATCACTCCCTGTTTAAAAGTACCCCAGTAGTGATGGTCACGGGCCACACCGGAATCATCGATCGGGCTAAAGCCAGAATCGCCGGTTCGACAGACTATTTAACCAAACCATTTACTCAATCTCAATTAGTCAAAATGGTTCGCAAATATTTAGAATAACCAGATCTTCAAGCTAACAATTAGATATTGATTGCTTCTTATTGTCTCGATCGCTTTTATCTCGGCGATCGTTACTATTTGAGGTCGGGACGCTAAGAGCATACAATTAAAAATATTGGTGCGATCGCTCAAATATAAAAGGGAATAATAATAACGCTTACACTTACACTTTAATATTCAAATCGATTCGATCTAAATAAACAAAATGATAACAGTATTAGTAGTAGAAGACACTATCTCCGAAAGAGAACTAATTATCAACTATCTCCAGCAAAGTGGTTATGCAGCCATATCTGCTGCTAATGCTAAAGATGCTTTAGCTGTAGCTACTGAAAAACAACCTCAAGTAGTAGTCACAGATGTAGTCATGCCGGGAATGAATGGCTATGAATTATGCCGCAATTTGAAAAAAAATCCAGCCACCAAAGCAATTCCTGTTGTTGTTTGCACTTCAAAAAATCAAGAATTAGACCGTTTATGGGGTATGAAACAAGGAGCAGACGTATATATAACTAAACCCTTCACTCGAGAAGAATTAATTCGGGCTGTTAGATCCGTTTCTCTATAAAATTAGATATGAATAATTCCGCAGATCGGTTAACTTCAACAAACAACAATGTTAACGAACAAATATATTTGAGAATACAAATAGATCGAGATATTGCTGCGGCTATACCGATGGAATACGCTAGAGAAGTCTTAGTCATACCCAATAAAAGACTCACCCCCATTCCGAATATGTCCCCCTGCATTTTGGGATTGCTCAATCAAAGATCTAGAGTATTCTGGGTAGTAGACCTCCCCCAAATATTAGAATTAACCCAACAAAAAAAATACTCTCAACAATATCATATTGCGATCGTTCGAGTTAATGATATACCCCTAGGATTGGCAGTAGATCGGGTTAAAGGATCGATTCGTCTCGATCCTAATGGGATTCGTTCTCCACTTGAGACCATTCCCTTACATTTAATTCCTTACGTTCAAGGCTGCTTTGCCCTAAAAACTGAAGTATTACTAATTTTAAACCTGCAAGCAATTATTAACTCGCCCCTTTTACAAGACAATAAATATTAAATTTAGCCCGGATCGAGCGAACAATCGAGTAAGTTTTTTTGAGGTATTATCTGCATGAATAATTCTTTTAAACCCCCTGCCAACCCAGAAGAAAAAGAACAATTAATCGAACAAAAACAACCAGATCTAAATGGAATAGAATCAGAAATAGAAACGGAATTATCATATAGATCGAAGCAAAAAGATCGCAATAATTACCCTCAAAATAAAATCGGGCTTAACCTCTTGGCAAGTCCTAAAAAATGGTTCGGCAATCTGCCAATTCAAAGAAAGCAATTATGGAGTTTAATTCTTTCCGATCTGATTTCTGTAGTGGGATTGTTTATCGTCGGTGGCTTGTTAATCGAACCCTGGGAAACAAAACAAATAGAAATTCAAGCCAGATCGGAATTGGCAGTTACTAAAGATAATTATCAAAATAAAATCGAACAAATGGGGTTGAGTTTTAAAATTTTAGCTACAAACGAAACCATCATTGCTGCGGCGCAAAAAGGAGAAGAGATTGCACCGGAATTAAGAAATACAATCAAACAAAAGCTGAAAGAAAAAACTCAAACCTTACAAATTGAATATGCTACTTTAGTCGGCAAAGATTTACGGATTATTGCCAATGCAAATCGCAGCAGAGAAAATGAATTTTTTTCACCAGAAAGCTTAGTAGAACAAGTATTTGCCAACCAAAATATTCGACAAATTCAAGCCAACGGAATCGTGAGTTGGAGAGAACTAGAAAAAGAAAAACCTCCCCTACCCAAAGGCTTTAACGATCGCGATGCCTTAATCCGTTACGCGATAACCCCAGTCAAAGATCCAAACAACGGTCGCACTATCGGAGCTTTGATTTCTGGAGATATTATTAACAATAAAACCCAAATACCTAAATCGATTCTCGAAGATTTTAACGGCGGCTATAGCGGCATTTATTTTTTAAAACCCAACGGTGAATACGTTCTCGCTACCGGAGTAAATCAAGGTAAAGAGGAAACGATTCAGGAATCCGAGCGATTTGCACAATTGCCAGACCTCACCATTTTAGAACAAGCAACCCAAGCCAAAAATGACCCGCAAGTTGGTAAGATTATTAAATTCGAGCGAGAAAAATATACCCTAGCGGCGATCTCCCTACCCAAACAATATCAAGAACTCAGCAACAGCAGCGAAAAAGTCTTAGTTGACGATCGACCCGTCGCCATTTTAGTCAGAGGTACGCCACAAACAGCACTAGAAGATTTGCGAACCACCTACTATTGGAAGCACCTACCGATTTTAATCGCGATCGCATTAGGAGTAAACTGGATTATGGCAATTCTCCTGCGAGACACAATTGCCACCCCCCTTCAAGAATTAAAAGAAACCACCGAAAGATTCGCCAGAGGCGATCGCCAAATCCGCAGCCAAATCGATTCCCACGACGAAGTAGGACAATTAAGCACTACCTTCAACCAGCTAGCCGATAATATCGTTCAAACCCAAACCAAACTAGCCAGAGCCGCAAATCAATCGATGCTCCTCGAAAAGCTAGCCAGCGCGAGAGACTCGCAAGAATTGGAATTAGCCCTCAACAAAATTTTAAGCCAAATCAGACACACCATCTCAGTCGATCGCGCCATAATCTATAAATTCGACCCCGACTGGCAAGGTACGATAACCGCAGAATCGGTGACACCAGGTTTTCCTCGCAGTGCAGGCCAGCAAATTACGGATTCCTGTTTCGGCGACAAATACGCTCGAGAATATCAAAAAGGGCGAATTAAAACAGTTAACAACATCTACGAATCAGCCTTAACAGAATGTCACCTCAAACTCCTCGAACCCCTCAAAGTTAAAGCTTCAGTTGTAGTTCCCATCAAAACAGCCCGCGACCTTTACGGTTTGCTGATCGTTCACCAATGCACCTCCCCTCGTCAATGGCAAAAAAAAGAAATCGACTATCTGCTTAAATTTGCCACCGAAATAGGTTGGGGTTTAAATGCCTTCATCCTGCTAGAAGATAAACTCAATGAAGCGCAACGAGCCAAACAAAACAACCAAAACCTGCAACAAGAACTATTAAAGCTCGTCAACGATGTCGAAAATCTATCCCGAGGCGATTTGACCGTCAGAGCAGCAATTGAAGACGGCGAAATTAGTATTGTCGCCGATTTGCTCAATTCCGCGATCGACAACCTCGAAGAAGTCGTAACTCTAGTTAAAAAATCGGCTCGAGAAGTTAATAATTCCGTAGCAGAGAATCAAAATACAATCAGTTTACTCGCATCCCGAGCCACCGAACAAACAAATCGCATCGATCGCACCCGCGAATGCGTCGAAAAAATGACCGTTTCAATTAAAGAAGTAGCAAGCAACGCTCGAGATGCCGCAAAAGTAGCCCGATCTGCTTCGACTACGGCCAACCTTGGTGGCGAAGCAATGGAAAAAACCGTAGATAGCATTTTACAATTGCAAGAAACTATTTCCGCAACCACCAACAAGGTCAAGCGACTCGGACAATCGTCGCAAGAAATCGCTAAAGCCATTTCTTTAATCAATCAAATCGCCCTCAAAACCAAAGTATTAGCCGTTAATGCCGGAATTGAAGCCGGAAGAGCTGGCGAAGAAGGTCAAGGCTTTGTCATTGTTGCCGAAGAAGTCGGTAAACTCGCCGCCCAATCAGCAACTGCAACCAAACAAATCGAGCAAATCGTCGAAAACATTCAAATTGAAACCAGCGAACTAGCAAAAACAATGAAAGTTGGCACGGTTCAAATCGAACAAGGAACTCGCTTGTTGAAAGATACTAAAAGCAATTTAATTCAATTAGTAGACGTATCCCGCAGAATCGATTTATTAGTCGATTCCATTTCTGCTGCTACCATCTCTCAAGCCGAAACCTCCCAATCCGTCAACAGTTTAATGCAAGAAATAGCCGCAGTCTCCCAAGAAACATCGAAATCTTCCGATCGAGTTTCCCACTCCCTCCAACAAACCGTAAAAATTGCCGAAAAACTCCAGTTATCCGTTCAAAACTATAAAGTCCAAAATTAAAACAGATAAAATCGTAGTAAATTTATTATTTTTTCTTCTTAAATTATGAGTAATGTATCTCCCCAACAAGACTTTGAAACAGATAAAGATCGCGCGATCGAAGCAGATCGCTTAAACGGCTCGGATATTTTAGATTACTCAATTACAGAAATAAATTCTCAATCTCAAAGCAATAAAATTTCTAACTGGTGGCAAAAAACACAACAATTTTGGTCGAATCAGACTTTAAGAAATCGCTTGAGCTGGGTCGTTTTACCCACAGCATTGTTGCCTTTATTTATAGCTAGTAGTGTTAATTATCACGTTAGTTTGCAACGCTCGAAAGAACACACCACAGAAAAATTAAAAGATCGAGTTTTAATTGCCAGTAAAGCAACCAATAAATTAGTAGAAGAAGCTTTAGAAACTCCGAGAACTTTAGTATTTAATCCTTTAGTAATCGAAGCAATTCAAAACTACGAAAGAACCGGAGCAGTTCAAGATACTCGAACCGTAGATAATTTTAAGCTCAACAGTTATTTACAAAAACTGGCTGACGTTGAAGAAATAGAAGAAATATACATTACAGCCAGTGACGGCCGCATTGTCGCCTATACCCACGCTCCCAACATTTACCTTCAAGGCGAACGAGAATGGTGGCGCGCCAGTAAAGCAGGAGGCGAATGGATTTCTTATTCTTCCGAAGCAGAAGAAAAAAGAACCGCTGCTTTTACCCTCGAATTTGGCGTAAAAATAGAAGATCCCGATACCAGTCAATTTATTGGCGCGATTAAAGCAATTATTCCTTTCGAGAACTTAGATCCGCTATCGCAATATTTAGAAAATACCGGCATATCGGGCACGCAAAAATTACAAATCTTTTACGTCGGTCAAGATAATCTCAAAATAATTACCACGATCGACTCTAGCAGCAAAGAAAATAAAACCACAGCCATAATTGGCAGTCAAGAAATTGAAAACATTGCCAAAACCACCATCGACCAGCTCAACCGACAGCGCAAAGATGACAGAGCAATTAAACAGCAATTGAGCGAAGATTTTAAAAACATCAGACAATTAGAAGTCTATCCTTTCCGTTACGCCAATAACGACGAAACAACCGAAATTATCTCCTTTATTTATCAACGAAAAAGATACACTATTGCAGTAATACCGCAAACTAATTGGGTAACCGTTGCTAGCATCGACCTTAAAGATATCAATGCAGCCGCAAATACCTCGATCTGGATTTTTGTAACCGTCGGGATTATCGTTGCTTTAGGCAGCGCGATCGCCTTGCTGTTTTTAGCCCGGCAAATCTCAGCACCTTTGGGCAAACTGGCAATTGCCGCCGAAAAAGTAGCCACGGGCAATTTAGAAGTAGAAGCAGAAACAAGCGGCACTCAAGAGACTCAGACATTAGCTCGCAGCTTCAATAACCTCTTAATTCAAGTTAGAAGCCTGCTCGAAAAACAAACAGAAGAAGCCAAACGCACCAAAATTTTGGCAGAACTATCCCGGGCTAGAGATGAGAGAGAGATAGAATCAGCATTAAATAAATTATTAATCGAAGCCCGTCAAACCTTACAAGCCGACCGGACTATTATCTATAAATTCGATGCCAATTGGCAAGGGGCGATCGTCGCCGAATCAGTTGCCGCAGAATTCCCCCGATCGCTCGGCAATCGAATGTACGATCCTTGTTTTGCCGAAAAATACGTCGATAAATATCGCGAAGGCCGCACCGTCGCCATTGCAGACATTTACGAAGCGGGATTGACAGACTGTCACCTCAAACAACTCGAACCCCTTCAAGTCAAAGCAAATTTAGTCGTGCCGATCGTGATCGGCGATCGCCTCTACGGTTTGCTGATCGCTCATCAATGCTCTAGCACTCGTCAGTGGCAAACCAGCGAAATCGACTACCTCGCCCAATTAGCCGCTCAAATCGGCTTATCTTTAAGCTCTTATACTCTCCTCGAACAAAAACAAACAGAAGCCGAAAGAGAACGACAACAAAAAGAAGCAATGCAAACTGAATTATTGCAGCTTTTAAACGACGTTGAAGGCGCGTCCCAAGGAGACCTGACGGTGCGGGCCGAAATTAGTGCCAGCGAGATTGGTATTGTCGCTGACTTTTTCAACGCGATTATCGAAAACTTACGCGATATCGTTACTAAAGTTAAAAAAGCAGCAACCCAAGTGAATAGTTCGATCGGTGAAAATGAAATAGCAATTCGGGAACTAGCAGATGAAGCCCTCCAACAAGCCACCCAGATCGCTGAAACCCTCAATTCAGTCGAAAACATGGCCAAATCGATTCAAAAAGTCGCCGATAATGCCGAAGCAGCGGCCCGAGTCGCCAAAACAGCATCTAGCAGCGCGCAAAGCGGCGAACGAGCCATGGAAAGAACCGTTGAAACTATTTTACAAATGAGGGAAACAGTTTCAGAAACAGCCAAAAAAGTGAAACGATTGGGAGAATCTTCGCAACAAATTTCTAAAGTAATTTCCTTAATCGACCAAATTGCCATGCAAACCAATCTCTTGGCCATTAACGCCGGAATCGAAGCTGCAAGGGCCGGCGAAGAAGGGAGGGGTTTTGCCGTAGTTGCTGAAGAAGTCGGCGAACTAGCAGAACAATCGGCCGCAGCAACTAAAGAAATTCAGCAAATCGTCGAAAATATCCAGCAAGAAACCGCCGAAGTAGCCGATGCGATGGAAGTCGGTACGGCTCAAGTTGTCGAAGGAACGCGTTTAGTTGAAAAAACCAAAAAAAGTTTGGCTCAAATCGTCCAAGTATCCCGTCAAATCGACGAATTGGTCGAATCAATCTCCAAAGCAACCGTCTCCCAAGCCAAAACATCCCAATCTGTCACCAATTTAATTCAGGAAATTTCTCGCGTCTCGCAACGCAGTTCCCAATCTTCTCGTCAAGTTTCTAGCTCCCTCCAAGAAACAGTCGAAATAGCCAAGCAATTACAATCTTCTGTAAGTACCTTCGTAGTTGAGGAGGAAACTTAAAATGATTTCTAAAGACGAACGGGAAATCAGATTACAATTTCTCGAAGAAGCTCGCGAATATATCGAGCAAATAGAGCTTAAATTGCTCGGTTTGGGAGTGGCTCAGATCGATCGCCAGCGCGTCGACGCAATGTTACGGGCCGCCCATTCAATTAAAGGTGGTGCGGCGATGATGAATTATCAAGTGCTTTCCGATTTGGCTCACCGCATGGAAGACTTCTTTAAAGTGATTCAAGTTAAGAAAGAAGAAGTTGTCGATGAAGAATTAGAGGCACATTTACTTTTAGGAGTCGATCGCCTGCGGCAAATTACCAATACTTACGCCAAAACTGACGAGATCGATCGCCAATGGCTCGAAACACAAGTAAATCCGATTTTTGACAAACTACACGATCGCCTCGGCGATCCTCAAGTTGAAGACAGCGTGGAAATGCTCTCAGAAGAAGCAGGAGCAGATATGAAAGTGCTTTTGTTTGAATCTGAAGTTGAAGGCTGTTTGCAGCGTCTCCAATCGGTTTTAGACCATCCAGAACAACCTTGTTTGGCCGAAGAATTTACGATCGCAGCACAAGAATTTGGCGGCCTCGGAGAAATGCTCGAATTGCCAGCTTTTACTCAACTGTGCGAATCTATTGTCGAAAACCTGAGAAATAACCCCGAACGAACCGAAGCAATAGCTTATGCTGCGATGAGAGAATGGCGGCGATCGCAAGCTATGGTTTATGTCGGTCAAACTGAAAATCTGCCCACCGCGATCGATATTTTAAATTCAGTTAAAAAAACTCATTTAGTAGATTCAGAAATAGCAATAGATTTAACTGAGTTAGATAATTTAGATTTTGATTTAGAAGAAATCGACGACGATAATTGGATAACAGCAGATTTAGATACGCAAGGACAAGATTTCTTATCTTCTTTAAAATCTTTAGAGTTTGAAACCGAAACAACCAACCCGATCGCAGATTTTGCTAATTTCGATTTCGAGACTGAAGCTATTAGTGCAATCTCTAATTTTTCCGCAGAAAAGATCTCATCCTTAGCAGAAACAGAAACAACCAATCATCCCGTTGAAATAGAACCGCAAGAGCGATCGCCGCAAATTTCTACGGATCGAGAACAAGGTAATAGCATTCGCGTTTCCGTCGAACAACTCGACGATTTAGGAGATCTCTTCGGCGAAATTACCATCTCCCAAAATGGTTTAAACTTACAGCTCAAAAGGCTGCGAAACTTCATTAACCTGCTCGGTAAAAGAGTAGAAGCATTGGAAAAATCTAACTTTCTCTTGCGCGGTGCTTACGATCGCGTCGCGACCGAAGTTGTCAGTTCTGCAAACAATCCCCCGGCTCTCTTGCAAGATGCTAAAAATATACTCGAATACGGCGATCGCTTTGACTTATTAGAAATGGATCGCTACAGCGATTTACATTTACTTTCTCGCGAACTAATGGATACGGTAGTTCAATTACGAGAAGTTACCGGAGATATCGAACTCAGCTTAGACGATACTAATCGGGTTTCTCGCGACCTCAAACGCAGTTCTAAATTAATGCGGAAAAAGATCTCCGATCTGCGAATGCGTCCTTTATCTGACTTGATCGCACCTTTTCCGAGAGCCTTGCGTCAAATGTCTCTAGAATACGGTAAAAAAGTTAAATTTCAAGTCAAAGGGGAATCAACTCCCATCGAACGGGGTATTTTAGATCGTCTCAGAGAACCCCTACTACATCTATTTCGCAATGCTTTCGACCACGGAATCGAAGATCCGCAAACGAGAATCGCTAAAAATAAACCAGAAATAGGCACGATTGAAATCGCCGCAACTTACCGCAGCAATCAAACTATAATTACTATTACCGATGATGGCGGCGGCATCGATATCGCTAAAATCCGCGCTAAAGCTTTAAAAATGGGTTTTGATGCTGAAGATTTAGACGCAGTCGACGAACAAGAATTATTAGAATTAATTTTTGAACCTGGTTTCAGCACGGCGGCCAAAGTAACCGATATTTCCGGTCGCGGCGTGGGTATGGATGTAGTAAAAACTAATATTAGGGCAATTGAAGGTCAAATTTACGTCGATACTAACCCCGGACAAGGTACTACTTTCACTATCGTCGTTCCTTTTAGTATTTCCGTCGTGAGGGTGCTGTTAGTCGAAAATAACGGCATGTTAATGGCATTTCCCAGTAACGCGATCGAAGAAATGGTCGTACTCGAGCCGGAAATGCTCGTCACAACCGCAGGAAAAGAAATCTTGCAATGGGAAGGGGAAATGATACCCCTGATCGAGCTATCTCGATGGTTAGAATATCCTCAATCTGCCAAGATGACCGTGCGCGAAACAAATCCCAACATCGATCGCCCGATCGTTTTGATGGTAGCGCGCGGCGAAGATTTAGTCGCGATTCGCTTCGATCGCTATTGGGAAGAACAAGAAGTCACGATCCGTCAAGTTGAAGGGAATTTATTAAAAATGCCCCCGGGCTTTACTGGTTGTACTATTTTAGGCGACGGTTCGGTAGTTCCTTTAATCGATGCGATCGCCCTCTTGCGCTGGATCGACAGTAATAAGAGCAATACTAACTTTTTAAAAGATCGACTCAATCGCGATCGCGGCGATCGTTCTCAATCTGAATTAGCCAGCCGATTGCCAACTCATCCGACGGTGATGGTAGTAGACGATTCGATTAACGTCCGTCGTTTCGTGAGTACGATCTTAGAAAAAGCCGGTTATCGGGTTGAAGAAGCTAAAGACGGTCAAGATGCGATCGATAAAATTTTAGCCGGTGCTAACATTAGGGCGATTGTCTGCGATATTGAAATGCCGGTTTTAGACGGTTATGGCTTTTTGAGTAAAATTAAATCTAATTCAGTTTACGATCGCATCCCCGTGATTATTTTGACATCTCGAAGCGGCGAAAAACACCGTCAACTAGCAATGAATTTAGGCGCGATGGCATATTTTTCCAAACCATTTCGAGAAGTCGAATTGATTAAGATCGTCGCACAAGCAGTGCAAAATTAATTAAAATTTAACTAAAGATCTTTCGATAAAATGGCCGCCTATTCTTCCGTTCGCTCCCGTCGTTTTGCTGCAATTAAAAAAGAAAGCACTAAGCAAATTATTTCTTTTCGTTTGCTCGATGAATGTTTTGCTCTGCCGATCGATTCGGTGCAAAAAGTTACTCCCTTGGGTCAAATTTATGGAGATCCTCGCGGAATCGGGATTAGTTTGACAAACCATGAAGGTAAAGAATTACTAGTATTAGATATCGATCGCATTTTCCAAAATCTTTTTACAAAAAATAACCCCGCTCCAATTCAACAGCGTTTTTTATTAGTTGTTGAAAATCGCGCTAAAGATATTATTGGTTTGCCGATCGATTCTGCTCCTACACTCCGTCGCGTGGCAATTTCTAGCTTCAAACCCCTACCTAAAGCTTACGCTAATAAAGGTAATATCAAATTTCTCAGCTCTACTACCATTCAACTCAAAGATAATACCCCTTCGATCCTGCTATTAGACCCCGAAAAACTCTTTTTTCAATGAGGAAAATTATTATCGGTATTTTCGGCCCCGGTGAAACCGCAACCCCAAGCGACCGCGAAAATGCCTATAATTTAGGTCAACTAGTGGCCCGACAAGATTGGATCTTATTAACTGGAGGCCGCAAAGTTGGCGTTATGGATGCGGCTAGTCGCGGAGCTAAATCTGCTGGTGGCTTGACAATCGGTATTCTACCTGGTAATGACTCAGATGATGTTTCCGATGCTGTCGATCTGGCGATCGCCACAGGCCTCGGTAATGCTCGCAATAGTATTAACGCGCTGACAGCTCGAGTTGTGGTAGCCTGCGGAATGGGTTTGGGTACAGCTTCAGAAGTTGCTCTAGGGTTAAAAAATGGCAAAAAAGTAATCTTATTAAACTCAACTCAAGCAGCTGAAACTTTTTTTCTCAGTTTAGCACCGGAGCTGATTTCGATCGCCAAAGACCCAGAATCGGCGATCGATTTAATAAAATATATTTTGAAACAATAAAACCATTTAATATTTATGGACAGTCGCGATTTAGCTAAATACATTGAAGATAATAACGCAATTTCTAAGCCCTGGCTTTTACTGCAGTTACGTTTAAAAAAATTACAAGAGCGTAAATCGACCCTTTCCCAACAAGAATATCTCCTCGAATTAGAAGAGCTTCAAGCAGAATTGATGAAGTTAGGGGAATGGTGGAAAGGTCGAGAAAATGAGGTTTTTTAACTCAGAGAAAAAGGCTGTAACCATCTGTTTATAAACTTTAGTATCTCCTCGGCTTTTATGCGATCGAGCAGACTCTCTAATTGGCAAAAACAGAACTATAATTGCGATCGCTCGACGGCCAGCACCTAGAAAAATCCTGCCAATTTTGACGAAAAAAAGCACGAAAATTGCTTATCTTCAGCAGCAATTGGCAACTTTACTGTAAATAAAGATACTTTTTTTGAATTGCGATCGCTCGATTTATGTACTTTTAATAATAGAACTCGATCGAGTATAAGTAATTGTTAAGATTTGGCTAGGGAAGATGAACTGATAAACGCAAAAAATATTTAAAACTGGTAAAATTATGACCGCATCAAAAACATCGATAACAGAAATAAATCTCCAAGACTCCAAATACTACTTAAACAGAGAACTGAGTTGGTTAGAATTCAACAATCGAGTCTTATCAGAAGCATTAGATTCTCGGACACCCTTATTAGAACGCCTCAAATTCATGGCGATCTTCAGCTCGAACCTAGATGAATTCTTTATGGTACGAGTCGCCGGACTAAAACGGCAAGTAGAAGCGAAAGTAACTTCTTTAACCCCAGACGGACGTACCCCCTTAGAACAAATCGAAGCGATCGCCGACCGTTTGCGTCCGATGATTTACAAACAAGACCGCTATTTTCAATCGGTTTTAAGAAAAAAATTAGCCACAGAAGGGATACATCTCCTCAATTATGTCGATCTCAACCAAGAACAAAGAACTTATTTAGAAAGCCTGTTTGAAGAACAAATATTTCCCGTTTTAACCCCTTTAGCAGTAGATTTATCCCACCCCTTTCCCTTCATTTCTAACCTCAGTCTCAATTTAGCAGTAGTAGTCAAAGATCCAGATCGCGATAACGAATTATTTGCTCGCATCAAAGTTCCGAAAGTCTTACCTCGTTTCATCTGTTTCCCCGAACACCTGCAACAACGACAGGGGAAAAAAGGCTCTTTATGGACGGGAGTACCTCTAGAACAAGTTATCGCTCATAATTTAGAAAGTCTATTTCCAGGAATGAACGTTCAAGAATGCCATCCCTTCCGGGTGACTAGAAACGCAGATTTAGAAGTAGAAGAAGACGAAGCAGACGATTTAATGTTGGCGATCGAGCAAGAACTTCGCAAAAGAAGAGTCGGCGGATCTGCGGTACGCTTAGAAATACACAGCTCGACTCCCGACAACGTGCGATCGATGTTGATTGGGGAATTGTGTTTGCACGAAAATGATGTTTATGAAGTAAACGATCTCTTGGGATTGGGGGATTTGATGTCATTGATGAATTTACCCCTCCCTCAACATAAAGATCCGGTTTGGACTCCGGTAGTTCCTTCGCGCGTGCAAAGATTTAGGGATAGTTCTTTAAGCCACAAAGAGCGAGACATGGATATGTTTGCTTTAATTCGGGAATCGGATCTACTATTGCACCATCCTTACCATTCTTTTGAAGCAACCGTCGAGCAATTCATTACTCAAGCAGCTCACGATCCCGATGTCTTGGCAATTAAAATGACTCTGTATCGGACTTCTGGAGATTCGCCGATTGTTAAAGCTTTAATCGATGCGGCTGAAAATGACAAGCAGGTGGTGGTATTAGTCGAACTAAAAGCTCGTTTTGATGAAGAAAATAATATTCTCTGGGCCAGAAAGTTAGAAAAAGCAGGAGTTCACGTCGTTTACGGTTTGGTGGGGTTGAAAACTCACACCAAAATATTTCTAGCAGTTCGTCAAGAAGACCAGCAGATTCGCCGCTACGTTCACATCGGAACTGGGAATTACAACCCGAAAACAGCTAAATTTTACACCGATTTAGGATTGTTAAGCTGTCGCGATGAGTTGGGTGCAGATCTGACGGATTTATTTAATTTCTTGACCGGTTTCTCTCGACAAAAATCTTATCGCAAACTCTTAGTCGCTCCTTTTAATTTGCGCGATCGCATGAAAGCCATGATTCTGCGGGAAATCGAACAGGTTCAAAATGGCAATAGCGGCCGAATTGTTGCCAAAATGAATTCTTTGGTAGACCCCGAAATTATTGCAACTCTCTATCAAGCTTCTATGGCTGGGGTTAAAATTGACTTGGTCGTACGCGGAATTTGCTGTTTGCGTCCCGGAGTACCTGGAATTAGCGACAATATTCGCGTTATTAGCGTTATCGGCCGCTTTTTGGAGCATTCTCGCGTTTTCTACTTTCACAATGGCGGTCAGGAAGAGATTTATATCGGTAGTGCTGACTGGATGACTCGCAATCTTTCTCGCCGAGTTGAAGCTGTCACTCCGGTTGAAGATCCAGATATTGTTAAAGATCTTCAAGAAATTCTCGGCATTATCCTCTCAGACAATCGTCAAGCTTGGGAATTACAATCCGACGGTCAATATCTACAAATACAATCCGCAGAAAGCGATCGCGCTCGAGGCTCTCAAAGTATTTTAATGGATATGGCTCTCCAATCCAATTAACTCGGTTAAATCCCCTCATTAAACCTCTTGCGAAAACAGGAAATAGATTTTTCCCGTTGTTTGATTTCTACGAAACGTCTATTCTCAAACAAACCGAGAGCAAGCAGGAAGCTGTTTTTAATTCGATCGCTTCCTGTCCCTTTTTCAATCGAGTATTTGTACCGTTTCTATTTTAAGATCGCTACAGTTAGGTCAGAGGTCAGGGGTCAGATCTGGCTTTAGCCAATCCTAGCTTTTAGTATGGTATTAATCTTAATTCTGTTTAAAGTTACTAAGGCGCGCCAACCAAGTTCGGCTTGCTCCTGCTGCAAGCCGGCAACGGGTTCGTAAAAAAAAGATTAAAATTTTAAAATTCACATCAATCAAGATATTTTAAGTAAAATTACGTATAATAAAATAAAGTAAAAATAAATACATAATAAATATTAATTAAATAAGTAACTTAATAAAAATAAAGAATTAGCAACGGGGATTGTCAAAGCAAATGAAACAGTTAGTAGTTCTCAAACTCAAGGGGGAACTAGATCGAGGATTTTGGTTGAGCGTAGAGATAGGGGAAGAAGGCAAATATCCCGAAACTGAAATTACTGGAGATTTACCCCCAGCAATAGACTTAATATTGCAATATAAAAGATGGCAATCTATCTATCGTAAATTAGAATATTCTTTTAGATTAAAATATAGATTAAATCGCTCTTTTCGACTCAAACAAGATAGCGGATTTCACCCCATTGAGACAGTAACAGAAAGTTATATTCAAAAACAAAAACTAGCCTGCTATCAAGCTGCCGATCGCCTCAAAGGACAGTTAAATAAATGGTTAGATTCGAGCGGGTTTAGAAGAATAGATCGCAGATTGAGAGAACAACTAAACATCGAATCAGAAATTAGAATCTTAATTAGTAGCGAATCGAAAATTCTCAAAGGACTTCCTTGGCATTTATGGAATATCCTCGAAGCTTATCCTAAAGCAGAAATAGCCGTAAATTCTTTAGAATATCAACCTTCGAGATTAGTTTCTTTAGAAGAGCAACAACTAATAAAAATAGCTCGAGCTAGCAGCTCCGGTATTAAAATATTAGCTATTTTAGGAAGCAGTGCTGGAATTAACGTTCGTAAAGACAAAGAAGCATTAATCGAGCAATTACCGAATGCACAAATAACATTTTTAGAAGAGCCAGAACCGAGACAATTAAACGATCGACTTTGGGAACAATCTTGGGATATATTATTTTTTGCCGGACACAGCAAAACAGAAGAACAAACCGGCCGAATTCATATTAACAATAAAGACAGTCTGACCATTGATGAAATTAAATTCGGTTTAAAAAAAGCGATCGCCAAAGGATTGAAACTAGCTATTTTTAATTCTTGCGACGGTTTAGGATTGGCTTTAGAATTAGAAAAACTTAACCTGCCCCAAATGGTAGTAATGCGCGAACCAGTACCAGATCGGGTAGCCCACAAGTTTTTAAGTTACTTTCTCCCTGCTTTTGCAGGAGGTGCGCCATTGCATCTGGCAGTGCGAGGAACCAGAGAACGACTTCAAGGACTAGAAAAAGAGTTTCCTTGTGCCAGTTGGTTGCCAGTAGTTTTTCAAAATCCAGCCGTACCCCCCTTAACTTGGAGTAATCTCTTAGAGCAACCTCAAGAATCTCCAATCAAATATCTACCACAAATTAAAAAAGTAGATGAAATAATAAATACTAAAGTAGTTGAAAGTAAAATAGAGCGAACTTTAGCAAAAGATTCGCAGCCAAGCTCGCAAAAACAAGAGAATGTTTTAGAAACAAGTTCACAACAAAACGAACTTAATTGGTTAATTCTAAAAAATACTTTAATTGGTTGTTTGGCGATCGTTTCAGGCTTATTGATTTTTGAATTCGTGCAATATCAACTGTTTATTAATAGAAACCTCAACTCTCACAATAGTTCTCAAAACGATCCTACTCCCAGCCCAGCAGAAAAAATAGATCGATTGCCTCAAAATCCTCCTCCTGAAATCGACAAACCAGATCGCCGTTTCCAAGATGTAAGCGGAGTGCCGAGGGGAACGTTTAATTATGGTGGCAGCAATATCTGGGAAACAATTCGCACTAAAACCGAGCCAGAGATTGAAGCAGCTTGGCCCGAATTTAAGATTCGCTACGTCACCCATCCCATTTTTCCAAAAAGTTCTGCTACTGCAGTAGATATGATTTTAAAGCATCAAATTTCGATCGCTCTATCTTCACGTCGTCTCAAAAGCCAAGAACTCCAACAAGCACGAGCTAATAACGTGCCTTTAGAACAAATTCCCGTAGCAATCGATGCAGTAGTATTTACAGTCAATCAAAATCTCGGCATTAACAGTTTGAGTGTGAGCCAACTAAAAGATATCTATTCAGGCAAAATTAGCAATTGGCAAGAAGTTGGCGGCCCCAATTTGCAAATAGTACCTTATTCTCGATCCGCACCAAAAAGCGGTACGGCTCTATTTTTCGTCAATAACGTTCTCGATCGCCAAAATTTCGGCGACAATGTCAAGATAGCCGCCAATGTCAGGAGCGGAATCGATTTAGTCGCCAATAATCCAGGAGCAATTTTTTATGCTTCTGCACCCGAAATTATCGGTCAATGCAAAACTAAACCGATTGGTTTAGCTCGGGGCGACTCGGATCGGTTTATTTTCCCCCATAAAAATTATCGTTGCACGAGAAATCCAAAAGAGCGGCTCAATTTAGAAGCGTTTCGAGATGCTAGTTATCCTTTAACCCGCTATTTGTACGTCATTATCGAAAAAAACGCCAATATAGAAACTCAAGCAGGTCGAGCCTACGTGAACTTGCTATTGAGTCAAAGAGGACAGGAATTAATCGAAGAAGCGGGTTTCGTCCCCGTCCGTTAGGTCAAAAAATTGAATCCCCTCAAGGACATAAAATCCACGATTTGACGATTGAATTAATTAATCATTAAAGTCGATTGATTAAGTTGTATTTATAGATACAAAACAGCTTAAAATAAACAAGTATAGTTGCAAACACAAAAGTTGGAAATAGAACAACTTCAAATTTAAATGTCATTACTGCAGTTCTTCAAGCAAAATAAGGGATTTCTCTTTTAAAAAGATCGGGAAAAGCCCACTACAGCAATAAAAACAGGAATCGATCGCACTCAGTGGTGTAAAAAGTTGAGATTCGCGATCGCAAATATTGTTTAATATTTCTTGATACTGAATTTACAGTAAGAGACAAATCTATATTAAAAGTTGTTTATCCAATAAAACAACCAAGTAAAAAATAATCGAATCCTAGAGAGAAAAATTATGAAATGCGACTCGAGAGTTGAGAAATCTTGTTTATCTTTTGAGGAATTTTTAGACTGTCCTTTTTCGGGTAAGTATTTCGTTTGTTGTGCCGAAGCTAAACATTTAACATCAGAATCTTATGCTTCACAATTTGACGGAAGACTTGTTTATTTGAGAGTAAAAATTTTGCTTTATTTAGCCGATATTTTTCGTTCCCTGACCATGAACGAAGACATAGCCGAATTAGTAAGCGAAGAGCGATCGCATTTAGGTAAAAATAAAATTAAACAACCAAGGCATATTTATCAAAAAATTTCAGCCACTTCAAAAACAAA
>JASJCW010000110.1 GCA_030065265.1 Prochloraceae cyanobacterium | reverse complement strand
TGTTAATCCTTTAAATTGCATATTATTAAATTAAAAGTAAAAAGACAGGATCTATGCACCTTCTGCCTTCTGCCTTGCTGAGGCGCATTTAAAATGCGTCTCAGCTTACAAATTAGATTTTTTTATCTATCAGTAGATAGAACGCCCTATCAGTTCGGATTCGCTATAATGTGACTTAAGTCACTTAAATATGTAAGCCCGATCGCAGAGAGGATAAACATGAAGACTCAAACACAAAAAAACCCTTTAGCCACTATTTTCTTTGTCTTTGGAGCATTACACATTTATAGTATGCTGCAAAGCGATCGCAGAAATAGTTTTGAAATCATCTCCAAAGGAATAAAAATTTTTAGACCCGTATTGGTGCAAATATTTATTATTATTTGCTTGGGGACTACTTTTATCGAAGCAGTCGAAATTTTAGAAACCTCTTTACATTAATAAAGAGAAGATCCAGCTTAAGATTCCACCAGCTAAAACTAACCAAACTGGACTAACCTGAAAACGAATCACTAAAACAGCAGCAATCAAAGCGATCGCGAGATAAATTAAATTAAAATCAGGCTCGATAAAAGTGCTTTGCGCTAATTTTAAAGCCACAAACAACATTAATGCTAAAGCACTGGCATTGACTGCATCTAAAAATGCCGATGCGAACTTAGATTGTCGCATTTTGGGAATTAAAGGATTGAGGGCAAAAACGAAACAAAAAGAAGGTAAAAAGATGCCGATTGTCGCGACGATCGCCCCTGGAAGTCCTAAAATAATATAGCCAATAAAGGTAGAAGTAGAAAGTACCGGCCCGGGAGTAAATTGACCGATCGCGATCGCATCCAATAATTGCTGTTGGTTTAACCAGCCGTACTTATTAACTAATTCTCCTTCTAAAAAAGCAACTAAAACATAACCGCTACCGAATAAAATACTGCCAATTTTCAAGAAAAATAAACCCAATTGCCACAAACTAGGATTAGCTGCAACAGTCGAACTTACAGCCGTAGTTTTGATAGCATTACTAACACTCAAACCGCCAACAAACATTCCGAGCGAACTATTTTTTGGAGTCCGATCTTTGGCAGTTAAAAGTAACAAAATCGCACCAAACAATCCGCCCAATAATAAAGCAATAACTCGATCGATACCGAGAAATAATAATATTATTACTCCTGCGGCGATCGCCCCTAAAATTCGCGATCGCTCGTGTTTGTAAATCGCTTTTTTACCTAAACGATATAAAGCACCGATAATAATAGCAATTACTACTGGTTTAATCCCCCCTAAAATTGGTGCTATTTCCGGGAGACTACCGTATTTAACATAAAACCAAGCTAAAACCGCAGTAATCGAAACAGCAGGCAAAATAAAACAAAATCCAGCCAAAAATAAACCAGCCAAACCACCATAAAGATAGCCGACATGAATCGCCATTTCCGTAGAATTTGGCCCGGGAATTAAATTAGTTGCACCGATCAGATCTAAAAACTGCGATCGCTCCAACCAACGACGACGGTTAACTACCTCATCCTCCATCATGGCTATGTGAGCGGCCGGCCCGCCAAAACCAATTATACCCAGTCGCAAGAATACTTTTGCTATTTCTACCAAACGTTTATTATTCACTATCGTAGGAGGTTATAAATATGGCTCTTTGTCAGAAGACAACGGCGATCTAAAATTTAAATAGAATGCCGATCGAGACTAAATTATTATGTCATTTCTGGAATAAAAGGGAATAGGGAATAGGCAATAGGGAATAGGCAATAGGGAATAGGCAACAGGGAATAGGCAACAGGGAATAGGCAATAGGCAACAGTTCAATTGGGGATACCCTTGCAGAAGGTGAGGTATTAAACCCAAAGAAGGGCAACAGAAGAACTTTATTTATTTGTAAAAACTATATTCCTCTTGCCTTGGGCCTCCGGCTGATAAATCTTGGCAAATTAATCTTTTATTTGCTAAATTCTCAAAGTAGTTTCAAATTATGCTTAAACAATACTATGAGCAAACTTTTTGCGGTTATAGTTGCAACAGTTCCAGAATATTACGATTGTGATATACTCCCATCGCCTCTCTTCGAGTAGGCGTGGGCTTCTCTACAGCCGATTATAGCCTTCGAGCATTTTATAGTGACACGATACCCAACGCCACTTTTTTGATGAGCAATGCACTTGCATAGTCTCTGTCCATAGATGCTTTGCAGACAGGACAATCATGCCATCTATCCGACAAAGTTTTAGATACTTTATTGAGACAAATTGGACAGGTCTGACTCGTATTTTTTGGATTAATTTTTAGTATTTTGACACCAAGTTTTCGAGCTTGATGATGCAAAATATCAACAAATTGAGCTATAGCGCAATCAGAAAAACTTTTGTTTAACCCTGCTTTGCGACATTGACCATTCTCCACGTACTTGCCATTAACTTTTTTGGCTTGGTTTTTTCGGCGAAGATTAGCAATTCTCAAATCCTCAATACAAACTACTTCGGCTTTTTGACAAAGTTTTTTTGCTTCTTCAAAATGCCATTGTTTTCTCTGTCTAGATATTTTTTGATGGAGTCTAGCAATAGCTCGTCGTATAAGTTTTTTCGCCTTTCTACTCCGATTATCATCTGCTAGTTGGCACTGTAATTTAGCTAACTTCTCTTCCGATTTTCTTAGATATTTTTGAGGGAGAACTTGATTTCCAAAGTTATCAACATACAGTTTTTCTAAGCCTAAGTCTATGGCTATAAGGTTGTTCTTTGTTGGCGCAATATCTAATTCAAATTCAGGAACAGTCTTGTCTTCAACGATTAATGTTAAATAATACCCATCAGCTTTTTTGGTAACAGAAGCGGTTTTAACTTTAAATCCTTGAGGAATAGAACGATGACAAATATATTTTATTAACCCTAGTTTTGGAAACTTAACTTTATTTCCCTTGAGCCAACTATCTTTAGCTTGGGGAAAAGTCAATGTGCGATAGCGATTACGTGCTTTAAAACGAGGTCTACCACTGCGCTTACCTTTTGAATCTCCTTTTATATATCGCTCAAATGCAAGCTTTACCCTTTTTACACAATCTTGAAGAACTTGACTGTAGATGTCTCTATACCAAGGTCTATCGGTTTTAAGGCAAGGCAAGCTAGCTGATTGAGAATGCCAGTTTGGATTGTTTCTCAAAACCTGACTGCCTACAGTACAAGCAATTTGACAAAATTGTCCTTGAGGAATTACGCAATCAGAGCGATTGTATTGCCACCAGTTAAATCTCTCAGCAAGCAAATAATTGTATTGATAACGCAGCATATTTAGCCAGCGTTCAATTTCTTGACGTTGGTTAGTGTCTGGTAACAATTTATATTGTAATGCTTGTCTCACAGCTAACTTAAATAATAAACTTAAATCAGTGTAGCACAAACCTCAATCTTAGTGTCTAAAAAATATAATGACTTAATATCAAGTGCCAGAAGTGTTTCGTCTTTAAAAGCTCATTTAGTGTTAGTTCCTAAATACAGAAGACCATTATTTAATGATGAAATGCTAGTCAGACTCGAAAAAATAGTCAAAGATTTGTTAGTTAAATGGAATTGCCGATGTATAGAGGTAAACGGAGAGAAAGACCATTTGCACGTAATTTTACAATTTACTCCGCAGATTCAACTAAGCAAATTGGTTAATAATCTCAAGACTGTCAGCAGTCGTTATTTAAAAAAAGAATTTCCAAATAGATTTTCTCAGTTCTATTGGAAAGATGCCCTTTGGTCAGGTAGCTACTTTATATCTTCGTGCGGAGGAGTTACAGTAGATGTGTTAAAAAAATATGTTCAAGAGCAAGATCGACCTGCTTAGTCATTAGTTCGATTCATCTCATCGCTTTTGGCTATCGCCAATAAGCGTGAGTCTTCTCTCACACTCGGTGATAAAAAAGCTCACCCAGAACACGATCTCAACCAAGTAGCTTGGTTTAAAGAACAAGAAAAGCAAGGCAATCTACTTTGTTGCGGGCCGTTTTTTCCCCACGATGGAACTGGAATTTGGGTAATTAAAGCTGAAAATCTCGAAGCAGCTAAAGCTATTGTCGATAGCAGTCCTCGCGCACGCGATGGCTTACTAGCAGAGTCTGCTAGAGTTGTAGAATGGCAAGTCCATATCGGACGCGATCGCTTTGAATAATTGGTTTGCGATCGCATCGAGCAATCTCTTTGTTTAGAAAAAAATAAGCTCGATATCTATGGTAATCTTGGAAATACTAAAATTTACTCGCTTTTAAACCGTAAAAATATGAGCGAACTAATTGCGATCGCTTTTGACCAAAAACATCAAGCCGATGAGGTAATGCTATCCCTTCTCAAACTTGAAGAAGCTCATTTAATTGACTTGGAAGATGCTACAGTAATTACAAAAAATTCTGCTGGTAAAATCCGTCTCAAACCATATTACGATCTCTTAGCGGCTTGTAACGGCTTGTCTAGCAGGTTTTGGGGCAAACTTATTTATATGTTATTACTAGACGGTAATAATTCTGGTTTAGCTGAAATTGGAATCGATCGCGCTTTTGTTGAAAAGATTGAAGCAAATATGTCACCCGATACTTCTGCTATATTTATTTTTGTCAATCGAGCAGATCCCGATCTAGTCGTCAAAACTTTGGCTCAATTTAAAGGTAAGATCTTGCAAACTACTTTATCTAAAAAAGATCGCGGTCAATTAGAGGCGGCAATATCTTAAAGAAAATCCAAAAGAGCTAATACCGTTTCTATTTAAGATTGCTACAGTTGGTCTAGGTAGGACGTCAGATAAAGCTTTAGCCAATCCTAGCTTTTAATGTTATCCGTAGCCTGATTTTTCAGAAATGGTATAAGATATTTAAAAAAATTAATTATGGCAAAAGCTACTTTTGGTGCTGGTTGTTTTTGGGGAGTAGAGGCAAAATTTAGCAAGGTAAAAGGAGTAGTATCTACTTCCGTTGGCTACATGGGGGGAGATTTTCCTAACCCATCTTATCTTGATGTACTTTCTCGCATTACCGGTCACGCTGAAGTAGCCCAGATCGAGTATAATCCCGAATTAATTAGTTACGAAGATTTATTAGCTATATTTTGGCAGATCCACGATCCTACCAGCTTAAATCGTCAAGGAGCAGATCGGGGCGAACAATATCGATCGGTTATTTTTTTTCACACTCCAGAACAAGAAAAAATTGCAATAAAATCGAAACAAGATTTACAAAATTCTGGACAAGATAATAAAAGTATTGTCACAGAAATAAAGCCAGCAAAAGAATATTATTTAGCCGATGAATATCATCAACAATATTTAGCAAAAAAGCAAAAATCTGAAAGTAAGAAGAATTCTGTTTAAAGTCGCTAAACTTTGGTTACGAAGGGCAAGAGGCAAGAGCGGTGAGACCCCGCGCGAGGCTAACGCGCAAGGGAACGCTCACCAAGACAGGCAAGAGGCAAAATAAAACGGCCGAAGCTAAATCTTTCCCTAAGTCGATCGATTCGCTTTTTTGATTTAAATAAATACCGCGATCGATAATTTGTAGCGTTGCTCGAGCTATTACCGCTCTTTGTTGCCAATTCATTATTAGTTAAATTTTTGCGCTAGCTTGAGCCAATTTTAAATTTTTTCTGACCGACTCAGCAGAAGCTTGTAAAGATTCTTGTTCTTCTGGAGTTAATTGAACTTGCAAAATACTTTCTACACCTTGAGAGCCTAACGTACAAGGAACTCCGAGAAAAATATTATTTAAACCATATTCTCCTTGTAAATATGCAGCAGCAGGAAGCAAGCTCGAGCGATCGTGCATAATTGCTTCTACCATTAAACAAGCCGAAGATGCCGGAGCAAAATAAGCCCCTCCAGTCTGCAATAATTTGACAATTTCGCCGCCACCGTGACGAGTTCGCTCTACCAACTTGGCGATCGTGGAATCGTCCATTAATTCGGTAATCGGAATGCCCCTTACGGTACAATAGCGAGGCAATGGTAGCATTAAATCTCCGTGGCCGCCTAAGACCATCGCGCTGACATCTTGAGGTGCAATCCCCAATTCCATTGCAATAAAAGTTTGCAAGCGAGAAGAGTCTAAAACACCAGCCATTCCCACGACTTTTTGCGGAGGCAAATCAGTTGCTTGCCAAACCAAATAAGTCATTACATCGAGAGGGTTGGTAATGACAATAAATATTGCTTTGGGAGAGCGTTTTATGGCTTGTTTAGCGACATCAACGACAATTTTGGCATTAATTTGTAAAAGATCTTCTCGATTCATTCCTGGCTTGCGAGCCAACCCCGCAGTGATGACGACAAGATCGGAATTAGCAGTATCGTCGTAATCGTTAGTACCGACAATTTTACTATCGTGTAATTCTATTCCCCGCGCTTCTGTAAGATCGAGGGCTATTCCTTGAGGCATTCCCGCGACTATATCCAGCAATACCACATCGGCAAGATTTTTTTCAGCAATTCGCTGAGTTAAGGTAGTGCCTACTTTACCAGCACCAATGACGGTAACTTTAGGATTTCGGCGAGAAACTGGAGCAGTCGGGGAATAGTTCATAATTTTATTAACGAGTTAAATCGTTAAACCACTTCTAATTGATCGATGCGGAACCAAATTTGGGGAGTAGGAACGTAGAATTTGACTAGAGCGTATTCGTCGTTAAGATCGACTATTTCACCGTTACTTTCAAAGATATAAGGGGGAAAGCGAGTATCGCTTGCTTTAGCTTCTACACTATTTTCTAGCTTTTCGCGAACAGCACGAACTAGAGTACCTTTCTTTAGTTTACCTGCCATGATTCCGAGTAATTATATTTTGTAAATCTTTTTCCAATTTTTACATACTTTCGAGCGAGACTCATCTTTTTAACGAAAGTGGGATGGTTGCTCCGATTGAAAAATGCAGTTATTGGAATTAATGCTTTGAGAGCCTTGAATTTTTGGTTACAATACTCAAAAACATCGAAGGCATTTGCCCGAGATTAGTCGATTTAAAGATCGCTGATTAGAAAATACTGCTTATTTTGCCGATCGCACTAAAATCAATTTTTGAGCTTATCGCTCGAACAATATCAAACAAAAAATCAAAAATAGTCTAACTTTATCGCGCTCTTCAGTAAGGGCAAGTAATTATCAATTATTAAATAACTGCTAATCATTCAGAGATACTTTGATTAATAAAAAAATGAATCTGAAACTGAAGCATAATAGTAAAATTTTGACAATTGGTATTGCGATCGCAACTATGGTCATTGGATTTTTTATCTTCTCAAAAATCAGACTTTATAGCGATCGTCAATTACTCAAAAAATGCCAAGGTAAAAAAATATGTCCGGGTCGAATTGCGGCACTTAAAAGTTTAGTTAATGCCAATGAAAATCTCGCACAAATTAGTTTGAATAATGCAGATTTAAACGGCATCGATCTGAGCGGTGCTAACCTCAAAAGTGTCAATTTAAGCGGTGCTAATCTTCAAGGTGCTGACCTCAAAAGCATTAATTTAAGCGGTGCTAATCTTCGAGGTGCTAACCTCAAAAATGCCAATCTTAAAAGTGCTAACTTGCAAAGTGCCGATCTCAGTCAGGTTAATTTCCTATTTACCAATTTAACTTTAGCTAACTTAACTGATGCCGATCTTAAAGATGCTAATTTAACTGATGCTAATCTTTTTAATGCCGATCTTAAAGATGCTAATCTCAAAAATGCTAACCTGAGCGGGACTAATCTCTCCAATGCAAATATTCAAGGTGCTCAGTTACAAAAAGTGAAAGTGAATATTTTTGCCCTCAAATTTGCAAGGAACTGGAATTTAGCTTACTACGACCGACAACTATCGCAAAAACTTGGTTTAACACCAAAAAATAAAAATTAATTTTATTTAGTTTCATTCAACAAATAAGCTTCCAGAAAAAGATCTCGCTGTTAATAAAATCTCTCGCAGATAAATAGGATCGGAATCGAAATTTTTACCGGAACAGTTTACTTTTTGTTTTAGTCTTAAATTCTGTCATTCAATTTAACCTTATCATCCCAGTCAAATCCTCCTTACCGCAATCGGGTCATTAAAATTACTTTGTTAAGTCATTATATTTACTGACCTACAGCTATAATAAACGATCGATCTCCCAACTAAATTATAAAGATAGGATCATCCCCAAGATAAAATAATGAACATTCGCTCTAATTTAATTTTTAAGTTTATAAAATCAAATTTTTTACAATTTATCACGGTCGCAATAGTTCTCAGCTTAATGTTAATCGGCTCTGTTGGTTGGAGTGTCTGGGACATGTATAAAGACTTTACCAAAGTGGTTCAAAGTGAATTTGAAATTGAAGATTTAACCGGTGAAATTATTTATTTTGACGAAGCATTAACTATGTCAGCAAGAATGGCAGCAGCGACGGGAAATTTAGACTGGGAAGAACGCTATCTCAAATTTAAACCGAAGTTAGAAGATCATCTCGAAAGACTGCTGGTAATCGCACCAAAATCTTATCAAATTTATGCGATCGAAGCCAATGCTGCCAATAAAAAATTATTGGAAATAGATCAAAAATCTTTCGATTTAATTCGCCAAAACGAGCAACAAGAAGCCTTCGATCTCTTGTTCAGTCAAGAATATATGTTCGAGAAAAGTCTGGCGGCAAAAAGCTTAAATGAAACAGTTGGTGCTCTAGAAACGAGAATTAAATATAAAATCGATTCCTATCATAAAAGTTTATTTTATGCAGCTTTTTCCAGTTTAATCAATTTTCCAATTTTATTAGTCGTTTGGGTAACTATTTATAGCTTAATAAACTGGTATATTTCCCAGCAAAAACAAGCTCGCCAAGCCGTTCAAAATGCCAATGCAACCCTCAAACAAGTTAACAATCTCTTAGAGCAAAAAGTCGAACAAAGGACGGCTCAACTTCAAGATGCGGTGAAGGAAGCACGAGCAGCAAATCAAGCTAAAGATAGATTTTTAGCAAACATATCCCACGAATTACGAACCCCCCTTAACAGTATTATTGGTTACACTAAAATAATTCCTAGAGAACTAGCTTTAAAACCTCACCAAACTGAGGAATTTAATATTGTCGAAACGAGTGCAATGCACTTATTAACCCTAATTAACGATCTTTTAGATTTTTCTAAAAACAAAGCAAATAAAACAGAATTGCATCCTAGTAATGTCAATTTGCCGATTTTTTTAAAAGAAGTTATCGGCATAGTCAAACACGAAGCACAAGAAAAAAACTTAGCCTTAAATACTCAGTTTAAAAACGTACCCGATCGCATTCGAGCAGACGACAAAAGACTGCGCCAAATATTAATTAATCTTTTGAATAATGCAATTAAATATACCGATCGCGGGAAGGTGATTTTAAGGGTTACTGGAATTAACAATATTGACCCCAACAAAGCTTTACAAAAACAAAGAATCCGTTTTGAAGTTATTGATACTGGAGTAGGAATAAGCGAAGCAGAACAAGCAAAAATATTTCAACCTTTCGAGCAAGTTGGTGGACTGAGAGCGAACAGTTTTGGTACTGGTTTGGGATTAGCAATTAGCTCTCAATTAGTAGAATTAATGGGCGGTAATTTACAATTAAAAAGTCAAATAGGAAAAGGTTCTACTTTCTGGTTTGAAGCTGTTTTCCCATTGCCAACATTGTCCTCAATTTCTGTTGCAAGCGATCGCAGTGTCATAACATCTTATCAAGGGGAAAAACGCAAGATTTTAGTTGTCGACGATAAAAAAGAGAATCGATCTTTATTAGTAGATCTCCTCGAACCGATCGGCTTTGAAGTTAGTCTTGCTGAAAACGGTCAAGAAATGTTAGATGAGGTCAAAAAAGACCGTCCCGATCTGGTTTTACTAGATTTATTTATGCCCGTTAAAACAGGCTTTTTCTCTGCAAGAGAGTTGCGACACACTCCCGGATGCGAAGATATTCCGATCGTAATCGTTTCAGCAAGTTCGATCCCAGAAGAAACATCTCAATATCTTGAATGCGATGGCTATCTCAATAAACCGATCGACGAACAGCAATTATTTACCTTATTGAAACAGTTTTTAAATTTAGAGTGGGTCTATCATTGATGTAGTCGAACTCAGAAACTCAGAAGTCGTTATTGTTACTCGAAATTTCTGAGTTCTGCTTATCTCTGACATTGGGGGCAAAAATGGGCAGATCGCCCGTTTAATTTAATTTTTTCAATCTTACTCTGACAAACCTTACAAGCCTTGCCATTTCGCCCGTAAACCCAGGCTGAGCCGCCATAATTACCATTTACACCGCTAACATTGAGAAAACTGCTGAAGCTAGTTCCACCTAAATCGATCGCAGTTTGCAATACTTTGATTATTGAGGCGTGAATCTTTTCGATCTGCTCTGAATTTAATTCTGCGGCGATCGTCGTCGGTGCAATCTGACTTTCAAAGAGGACTTCATCGGCGTAAATATTCCCGATTCCAGCAACCAAACTCTGATCCAAGAGTAAAGTTTTAATACAACGGCGACTTTTTTGAATTTTTTTTGCTAGTTCTAATTCAGAAAAATCAGACGAGAGGGGTTCGGGGCCTAACTTCTGCAAACCGGTAATTACTTCATTTAATTCCGATTCTGGAGCTACCCACCAAACTTTACCGAAAGTACGAGTATCGACAAAGCGCAACTCGCGATCGCCGGCAAAAAAAATCCGAATTCGGGTATGTTTTTGAAGCGGTTCTGCTGTTTCAACCCACAAAAGTTGACCGCTCATCCGCAAGTGTACCCCCAACCAACCGCCAGCAGAGATCTTAGCTAATAAATATTTACCCCGTCGCTGCCACAGAGAAATCTCAGTTTCGGCAATGGTGCGATCGAAATCTGTTGCAGAAAGAGGTGGGGCAAGACTGCGAGCTAGCAACACTTCCCCACCCTTAATTTTCCGTCCGAGAGTCAATTGATTGAGTCCCCGACGGACTGTTTCAACTTCTGGAAGTTCGGGCACGAGCAAAAAAAAGTTTAAGTTTAATTAGTTAATCTTACTTTTTTTTCTCTGGTGCTGCTTCAACTACTTCCAATTCGCCTTCTGCGAAGTTATTAGAGTTAAGTCCTGTGGGGCTGCCACTTAAACCAGTGTAGTTAACTTTATTAAAGCGAACGATCACGGGGTAGATGATGCCGCTTTTATCTACGCTGGCAACAGTGCCAACATCTTGATACCAATAGGACTCTTTACGTAGAATTTTTACTTTATCTCCGCGTTTAACCATAATTATTCCTTAAACCCTTCAGATTAAAGCGTACTACTCGATCGGGGCTGACAGGCAACCAAAAATTTTAAGTTTTATTGCAATCGACCCATTCGACACCCACGAAATAAGCAGAACGCCCCCAAATATCAGTAGTTCGAGCTATATTGCGGATTTGTAAATTAAAAGGAACGGAAGTTGTTAGATATTTTTGGGCTTCTTTGCCCAAATCTGGTGCGAGTTGAGAGGCGGTTGTAAAGGCGATACCCGCTCCAAAAAGCTGAGTTAGGGGCGATCTGGGTAAAAGCAAATGAGTGCCTAAAATCAGCCCTGAAGTCAAAAGCATTGCTACAGATAAGTTAGTTCCGCAACGGGGATGAATTGCTAAATTCCATTCTCCTTGTTTGAAGCGATCGAGGGCGGTGAAAACTGCTCTTTTCAAATCTAATCGATCTACCTGACCGTATAAATAAAATCCGCGATCGGTCGATAAACCGCCCAATGTTTCATTATCAACTTGAATGTCTCTACCTTCTAAAATTGGATTTTGCAGCTTTTTTTCTCCTTCACTAAGAACCCATACCGTTCCGTGTTCTAGTGCGTGTACTTGGCGTAACATTAAGATTTCTTTCAATCCAGGAATAAAACCGATTTGTTGTAGCAAATCGCTATCTTGCCTCGGCTGGGGGCGATAATCTAAATTAAAGAAATTACCCGGATCTGCATAATTATTATTAGTCATTAGAACTCCGATCTTAACGTTTGATTGCTAAAAAGCTTTTTTTATTTAAAGTAACACTAAGAAAATTGTTTAGTTTTGGGGGTTTTTAGCTTATATTTTGACCCTTGTAATGTATCTTGGGTAACTGAGAAGGTCTCGATTTAATTCGAGTCCAGATAGTTAAAGATGGCTAAATTACTTTCTAAAATTTTAAGAATTTTAGGGCTGGTTGTGCTGGTTGACTAGCTAAGCGTTTGAGATCCTCTCCCAATACTACTCGGGATTTGCAAAAATAGATTGGTGAAAGTGGCATGGGGGCAGGGCAGGTTCGGGGAGATTAAGTTTAAGATCGATTCCTCCTATTATCGTTTGAGGCATTCAATTATCTATTAATGCTCACAGCGATTGCGCTCCCTGCTCCTCTGCAAACCTAGCAGGATAAATCAAAATTCTTAACCGAGCAGTATTGGATCCTCTCCCGCTAAAATTAAAGATTTTTAAAGGGATCTTCCCACAGCTCACGATGTTGGTTTTCTGCTTTAACCCGTGCCAACTAGAAGATTTCGATCGATACTCTTGAATTTCGCTTCCGCTCCCATTGGTATAAATAAATATGTAAAGTTATATTTCAAGATTTAACACTTCTGGGTTTTTGATTTACATTTTGTTATATTCTGACGGGAGAGATAATAAAGAAATAAAAGTTGATACGCAACTATTTTTCTAATCTCTTAACCAAGAAATTAAACATAAAGTAAAAATAAAGAGAAAGAAAATGATTGACAAACTAATTTTCCAAGAACTTACTGATGCTGAAGCAGCTAACCTAACGGGCGGCAATGTGACAGTATCACCAACGGGAACAGTAACACTCGAGAATGTAATAATCACCACTGAACCCGCTGACCCCGCTGAACCCGGTGAAGTCGCTGAACCCCCTGAGCAGACGATCACGGGAACGATTGGAACACATACCTATACTCTTGAGCTAGAAGGGTAATAGACATTTTCCCATAAGTATCAGCCCCACATCTGCACCACGATAGTGGTCAGTGTGGGATGGGTGCAGTCAAAAGCAGTTGCGGGTAGCCGATGTGCCTGCATATCAGTATACTCGCATCTGCCTAGATTTCAGCTCTTTTTGTTTCGTCGAACTCACCTTAAAAGAGTATCCTCAACAGAATTTTTAGCCCACAAAGGTAGCGAAGCGATCTATACACAACTAGGAGTCAAAGATATGTATCGACTACCTGGGGTGAGTGATTTTGATGCGACTCACTATTATCATCACCCCGATCGCTACGAGTCTATTTTTCAACCCTATACCCAAACTGCACATATTATGCCCAATGGGATCTATTGGGATAAGCGTATTCCCGTCTTTTTTACCAAAGAGGAAATGAAGCGCGATAATTTTACGATGGTGATGCGTAAAGCCCCCGTAATTTATTCGGGGGATTGCTCTGCGAATAGCCAAATTTATTTGGCAGAAAAATATTATCCATGATGCGGATCGTTAATATAATCTAACACCTTTTTAGTGCTAACTTTGCCTGTGGTGTCAAACATATAAGAACGAGTCCAAAGAGAGGGCAATTTAAGTAACTCTGGAAATTCTTGTCTTAAATAACGAGAAGACCTGCCTTTAAAAGCTTTAACTACTTGAGAAATAGAATGATGTGGGTCATATTCTACCAGTAAATGTATATGATCTGGAGCTACTTCTAAGGCTTTAATAACCCATTTTTTATCATTAGCTACAGATTGAAATATCTCAATACATCTCAATTTTAAAGCTTCATTTTTAGCAAATACTCTTCTACGCCTGCATGGTATCCAAACCAGATGAACAGTCGCTAACCCCAAAGCATGATTATAGTGTCTGTAATGATTCTTCATGTAGATATAGTATCTCTATCTACAATTTAGGCTATCATAATAACTATCATGAAGACCTATAAATTTAAGCTATACCAACATAAACGAAATAAGCATCTACATCGCACTATTAATGCCGCTAGCAATCTCTATAATCACTGTATTGCGCTGCATAAGCGATATTATCGTCTCAATGGGGCGCACTTAAATAAAAATAAATTGATGAAACACGTTGCCAGACTTAGAAACAGAAATGAATATTGGCAACTTGTAGGATCTCAAGCAGTGCAAGATATTGTTCAAAGAATAGATCGAGCATATCAATTATTTTTTAAACATCACAAAAAAGGAGTTAGACCACCCAATTTTAAGAAAAGAATTAAGTATAAATCTTTTACTCTCAAACAAGCTGGCTACAAATTTATAGACTGCAATAAGGTAAAAATAGGGAAAAGAATTTATAAATTCTGGAAAAGTCGCCAAATACAAGGGAAAATTAAAACTGTTACTATTAAACGCAATCCATTGGGAGAAGTTTTTATTTTTGTAGTAACAGATTATATCGAACAAACCGAATCTGTCATGACTGGTAAAAAAGCAGGCTTTGATTTTGGTTTAAAAACCTTCCTGACAATTAGCGATTCAAAAGAAATTAAATCACCACTGTTTTTAAACCAATCTTTAAAACAATTAAAGCTAGCTAGTCATCAACATTCTACAAAGAAAAAACGTTCTAATAACAGAGAAAAAGCTAGAAATCATTTAGTTAGAGTTCATGAAAAAGTAGTTAATCGTCGCAATGATTGGTTTTGGAAATTAGCACAAGAACTAACAGATCGATATGATTATTTGTTTTTTGAAACTCTTAATCTAAAAGGAATGCAAAGACTTTGGGGGAGAAAAATAAACGATCTAGCTTTTGCAGAATTTTTAAAAATATTGGAATTTGTAGCTATTAAAAAAGGCAAAACAGTTAGATATATCGACCAATGGTATCCCTCTAGTAAAACTTGTTCAAGTTGTGGTCATGTCTTAGATAAACTGCCATTAGATGTTAGATATTGGGTCTGTCCTAATAATTCTTGTCATGCTAAACATGGACGGGATGAGAACGCTTCTAAGGTAATTTTAAAGGTTGGGGCTTCAACCTTGGGGCTAGGCGATGTCAGACATCTTCAAGATGCGATTGCTGTCTGAACCCTGAATCCCCGTCAATTTTATTGCGGGGAGTGGGTCAACCGAACGAACGCTTTCTAAAGACAAAGCTATTGCTTCTTTCATAAATCTATTGTTCGATCTACCCATTTAATCAATTTAATTCGGCTGTGCGATGGTAATATATAGCAGTCGAAGTAAAGGTTATGACAATTTTATCTACTACCTACTACCTACTACCTATTCTCTGCTTTGACAATTAGTGTCCTAATCTATAGTTCAGTTGCTATATATTGATTTTTTATTAAGAAAACCGCCTCATAGATAGCAATGAAACGGCAATTAGTTTGCTTAAATAGATCGAGTTAATAATTCATTAAATATAACTCAATTTTTGATTATTTTTGGGCAAGAGGTACGGCACAACAATTAACATCATTCAGGCAAACTTTGCCCCAATATAAAGCCCAATTCAATAATTGAACTCTGTTGCCAGTCTTAGTTTTTTCGAGAATATTGCTGAGGTGATTATCTACAGTTCTTTTGCTAATTTCTAGTTTTTCAGCAATTTCGTTGTTAGTCAGACCAATAGATACTAATTCAATTACTTGTATTTCTCGATCGCTTAGGGATGCAACGTTGTTAAACTTCTTGAGAATCATAAAATTCTTTTACTCTAGGTAAATTCACTCACTAGGTGTTTTTATTGTATCTGAAATTATCGTTTTAGCAAAAGCTAGATTGCGCTCTAGTTTGATAAAATTTCAATCTCAGATTGCGATCGGAACTTAACTATAATGCAAAAATCTCCATCTCGTGTTGTTTGTTTGGGTGAAATATTGTTCGATCGCCTGGCCCTTAACCCCAGCGACTCCTTTGCAGCAGTACAATCTTGGCAGGATTATCCTGGAGGTGCGCCGGCTAATGTGGCTTGTGCTTTGGTCAAATTAGGTACTCCAGCAGCTTTTATCGGTTGCGTCGGCCAAGATGAAGCGGGACAAGAGTTAGTCGGCATTTTAGACTCGATCGGTGTCGATACTAGCGGCATTCAAAAACATCCTCAAGCCCCGACTCGCAAGGTTTACGTTTTGCGAAATCGCAAGGGCGATCGCTCTTTTGCTGGTTTTGGCGACTTCAAAACAGAAGAATTTGCCGACTGCTTTTTACAAAAATCAAAGTTAAATCAAAAATTATTACAAGAAGCTAATTTTCTTGTTTTAGGAACTCTAGAATTAGCTTATCCGCAAACTCGCTCGGCTATCTTTCAAGCTTTAGAATTAGCAAAAATATTTAATTTAAAAGTGGTATTAGATGTTAATCGCCGACCGATGTTTTGGCCCGATGAAAAAGAGGCTTTACCTTTAATCGAACGAGTATTAAAATTTGTCAATTTTCTCAAACTTGCCGAGGAAGAAGCAGAATGGCTATTTTCAACTCGAGATGTTCGTGCGATCGCTTCTCGGTTACCTTCCCTCGATGGCATTTTAATCACTGCTGGAGAGAAAGACATTAATTATTGCTTTGGAAATAATGTTGGTAAAGTTACCCCAAAAGCGATGAAAGTAGAAGATACTACTGGTGCAGGGGATGCTTTTGTTGCCGGTTTTATTCATAAATTATTGACCGGGGAACGCCGGTCACCGCAGGCACCGTCGTTTCACGGCGGTGTAACGGTGACTGGCAATCTCAGCAGCTTACAAGAGCCAAATGCTGCTAAACAAATTGTTACGTATGCTAGCGCGGTAGGCGGTTTAACTGTTACTAAACCCGGTGCGATCGACGCTCAAGCAACTGCGGCTGAGGTAGAAAAATTTCTCAAGATGTATTGATCGCCAGTCTGTAGGATTCTTTACAATAAAGACGAGCCTGCCAACTTTTCAGATACTCTTAATGTTATGATGTTTGTCTTAAATAAATAAAATAATACCATTTCTGAAAAATCAGGCTACAGATAACGCTAAAAGCTGAGATTGGCTAAAGCCTTATTTAACCTCCTACCTAGACCGACTGACCCCTGACTGTAGCAACCTTAAACAGAATTGATATAACTGACTCTAAAATATTACTTTAGTTATTTAATTGAGTAAATTTCTTGAATAAAGGTAAAGTCAAAAGAAAGATTTTAATCGTAGACGATCTGGCGGAGAATCTACGTTTGCTATCTGAGGCTTTGGCAAGTCGAGGTTATGAAGTTCGCGGTACAAAAAGTGGAGCGATGGCATTAATGATGGTAGGACAATACCAGCCAGATCTAATCTTGCTCGATATTAAATTACCAGATCTTGACGGTTATCAGATTTGCCAAAAATTGAAAGCCAACGCGATAACTAAAGAAATTCCGATAATTTTTTGCACCGTTTTAGATAGTGCCTGCGATAAAGTTAAAGCTTTTACAGCAGGAGGATCGGACTATATCATAAAACCGTTTCAAATTTCCGAAGTTATAGCGCGGATTGAAAATCAATTGACTTTGGTAGAGACTAAAGCAAAAATTAACCGGCTCGATACTTTTTTTCAAGAAAAACTGCAACATAAAACTAGGGAAATAGAACAAGAAATTACCAAACGCGTTCGGGTTGAAACCCAAGAAGTGCAACTCAAGCAGATCAAAGTAGAAAGTATTCTCAATTGTTTGAGAATAGTGGTATTTTCACTCGAATTAGAAAGCGGTAAATTAATTTATCTTAATTCAGCAGTCGAACAAGTCTACAATCGACCTCAGAGTGATTTTTGGAAAGATTCTCAGATGTGGTTAAAAGTAATCGATCGCAAAGATCGTCAAAGAGTAGAGGCATTTTTGCTTCAGCTTGAATCAGCCAAAAATATAGAAATAGAATACAGAATTGTCAGACCGGAAGGGCAAATTGTCTGGGTTAAAGATCGCCGCTCTGTAATTGAAGATCCTCAAACTAAATTGACAATTATATATGGAACAATCTCAGAAATGTAAAATAATAACCAAGTTATTTAATTACCTTCTTGATTCCTTAGTTTCGCTCTATCTCTATTTGTTTTACGAGCGATAATGCAGTTTCTAATAAAACTTTTTGTTCCCAAAAAATTGATGATTCAATTATATTTTCTTTTTCTAGCTCTAAGGTAATTAGTTCTTGCTTGATTTTTTTAGTAAGAAGAATCTTTCTACTATTCATGATATTTTTTTGATTAGATCTTTAATTGTTATCAAAATTGCAATTTGTTTAAAAAATCTTGAGAGATTAAATTTAGTGCTGCCTTGTTTTCAATAACCGACTTTTGATTGGAATATTAATTATTTCAGTAGACTTTTTATATAAAGACGATGGCAACTCGGAAAGATTATTTACCATTCAGCTTTAGACAATTTATTTATCGGTTATTAATTTTCTCTTAATCTTTTCATAAGTAATTTAACAAACATTTATTGTTTTAACAATATCTGCTTCCTTTAAATTGATTTAAAATAAACTTCATTAAAACTTTATATTTCTTTAAATCTTTTTATTTGAGAGAGGTTTGATTTAGACAATATAATTATTGTTATTATTTCGTTGCATATTTTTTTTAGATCTGGCTTTAAATTCTCGAAAAAACATTAGCAAATATTATCAAAAATATAAAAAATTATAATAAGCTATTTTGTTAGATTTTTTAGCTCTATTTTTATAAGATATAATTAAAAGAATTAATTTTGTCATTGTTTTTCTTATTGGCAAAGCTATCTAAGCTAATTGATTCCTAAGAGACTTATAAAAAGTAATAAAAATTCAGAACCTTTGCTTTGAAATACTTTTAATATTGCACGTATTTGGCAAGCAGAAATACAATTGTGAAACCCAAAAATTGCTTGATTGGATAACTTTTATCTTTCTCATTATTGGTGCATTTGCTTGGGGCTAATCGATCGCAGATATTAATATTCTGGATCTTGTTTTAGAAAAAATTTGGGATTCACTTGATGATGTTATTTATGTATTAATCTTTTTTCTGGCTTGTATTGGATTTTTCGTATTTTAAGCGGAAACAAAACTCGTTAATAAAAAAAGCTCCGATCTTAAAAAAATAACTAATTAGGAAAGTACGGAAGATCTTTGCGATCGCACTGTCCTTCCCAATTTTTCTTCGATCGTTCAAGTTGACAATGCAAATTAAAATACTTTGCTGGTGTACCTATATCCATATGCTCTTAATTTTTCAGATCGTATTTTGCCGAATTAGTTTGAATCGGATGCAATAAACAAAAATTCATGGCACAGGCATATTTTTGAGCATAAATTTAGTGAATCTCGTAGTTTCAACAGCCCAAAACCGATTGAATTTGACCTGATTAGGAATTACTAGACTTTACTCGCTCGAAGTTAAAACTCAAGGAAAATAAAATAACTCAATATTTGGTATATTTATCTAGGTCGGAAGTTGAGAGGTGAACTAATTTATCTTTTGAAGGCAAAAGGCAACAATGGGTGTGCGAACAAAATAACAAGTCACTAAGATTTTTGCTTTTTCTATCTCAATCAATGGGTTGAAGTCACCCGACAAACGCTGTTAGCCTTGTCTTGAATAATTTTAACGGCGATCTTAGCTCGATCGAATCGATCGCAAATTATCAACACCCTTAACTTCCGATGTCTAATTTTGTAGCATTTTAATGACTTTAGTATTATGCAATATCGCAGATTTGGTCGTACCGAATTACAAATGCCAGTATTTTCCTGTGGTGGGATGCGATATCAGTATAAATGGAAAGATGTTCCTGCACGGGAAATTCCTGCAAAAAATCAACAAAACCTAGAAGCAACAATTCGCCGCTCCCTAGAAGTTGGTATCAACCACGTCGAAACAGCTAGGGGTTACGGTACTTCTGAAATGCAACTCGGCAAAATTCTCCCAAAATTTCCGAGAGATAAAATAATCGTCCAAACTAAAGTATCTCCTAGTCAAGATGTTCGAGAATTTCGACGCAAATTTAACCAATCTTTAGCCTTCCTTCAATTAGACTACGTCGATCTTTTGGG
>JASJCW010000109.1 GCA_030065265.1 Prochloraceae cyanobacterium | reverse complement strand
TTACGTTTACTGTTATCTTCTACATCAAAATATTTGCTCATTTTAATCCTCGATCTAACACCCTCAATACTTACAGCTTTATCTATTTATGATAAATATTTATTTGCATTAGGATCTGCTTTTAATGATTTTAGTACCTGTTTGATTTCTTGAGTGCGATCTTTTTTGACGATTAAAGTAGCGTTGCGATCGCGCACGATAACCACATCTTCGAGGCCGATGGTAACGATGATTTCATCTTCGTCGCTGGAATAGACGATCGCTCCTTTAGTATCTTTAGAAACGTGATTTGCTAATTCTAGGTTGGTTTGTTTCTCTTTTTGCAACCTTTCTAAAGCATTCCAGTCTCCCAAGTCATCCCAACCAAAATCAGCCGGAATTACATATGCTAGATTGGTTTTTTCCATTAAAGCATAGTCGATGCTTGTCTTTTCTAATTCTGGATATGCTTTGATTCCTTTTTCTTTGAGGGAGTTGAGAAGTTGGGGCGCAAATTTTTCTAGTTCGGCTAAAACAACTTTAGCCCGAAAAATGAACATCCCGCTATTCCAGCTATATTTACCAGTTTTGATAAAAGATTCGGCCGTAGGGCGATCGGGTTTTTCGGTGAAGCGAGTTACTTGATAAGCATTTATCTGATTGTATTTACCAATTTCGTCTCCTCTTTCGATATATCCGTAACCGGTTGAGGGATAATTAGGTTGAATGCCGAGGGTAACGATCGCATCAATATCTTTAGCTAGAGCATTTGCTGCTTTGATAGTATCCTCGAATGCAGCGCGATCGGCGATCCAATGATCTGCTGGAAAAAAGGCAATATTGCTTTCTGCTCCGTATTTTCGGGCTATTTCTAAAGTCGTCCAAGTTACTGCTGGTGCGGTATCTTTTCCTTCAGGTTCGATTAAGATATTAGCTTCTGGTAATTGGGGTAATTGCTCTTTAACTCCTGCGGCAATTAATGCTGAAGTGACTACCCAGATTTTATCCCAGTCTCCAGCTAAGGGTAAAAGTCTTTCTGCTGTCGATTGTAATAAACTTTTGCCGCTCCCGTCTAAACTGAGAAATTGTTTCGGCCGCTTCGTACGACTTAAAGGCCAAAACCTTTCTCCTTTCCCACCTGCAAGAATTACAGGGATTAGATTTGTCTTCATTTTAGAGATCTAATATTCCTTCGCGATCGATTTTAGCTCGGCGCGATCGCCTCAGACTGTAAATATTACCTCTAAAGTTGCACTTTTGTAAATTAAATCTCATCCCAATGAGATATGAAAGATCGATTTAAATTTGCGATTATTTAGATAAGTTAAGATTTTTAATTTTTTATTAAGAGGAGGTTTTACTAGTTCGGAATGGGAGTGATGGGAGTACAAATAACAATCAAATGGCAAAATTTATTACTTAAAATAATTACTTGGGTTTTACTAGAAATAGTCTTAAACCTGGTCGGATTTGACGACTTAGCGAACTATCACGAGTTCATAGTCGAAGTTAAAAAAAGATATATTTATCAAATATATAACGGCAACTCAACTTTAGTGATTCAAGATTCTTTTAAGAAAAGCTTTTCACCTTCAAGTCATTCCTTTCCTTTTCCCCTGTAAGCCGATGCTCCTGATTGCTTAACGTAAATTTACATAATCGACTCGGCGATCGCTATAATTTAATCCGCAAAATTGCTAAAATGATTTATTATATGAGTCCGTCAGAACTGCCTAAACTTAAAATTAAGCTTATTTGCGCCAATTCCGTAAATATACTTAAATAAGAAATTAAAATAATTTAGATTTACAAAATAAACCTAAAAACATCCGTAATAGTACAGTCAAATGTTATTAGGAATGCTACCATAGCACTGTAGGATTGGCTAGTCTCTTAAAGTTTGAGTATTAATTAATCATTAATATTCTCGACTCGAACTAAAGAGTTAATTAAAAAAAGATTAAAAGAAAATTACAAAAATAATCCATTTTTAAGCTAGGAAAAAAACTTTCAAAATTAGTTATTTAGGGGGAATTAAGGGTGGATAAAGCACAACAAGAAGTATTATCTATATTAATGATGCGCTTTGGTTTAGATCCTTACGGAGCAATTCCGATCGGGAGGAAATGGTTAGAGCGCAATCCAAATGAAAATTGGCAAAGTTTAAAAGACCAATTAATTAAAGGCGAAGTTACTTTTAAGCAAGGAAAATTAAGAACTATAAAAGCGGCAGAAATAGTTGCCCTAGTCGATCGCATGAGAGACGAAAATGTCGGCATTGAAATTAAAAATAGATGGTCTAATTTTAGAAGATATCGCAATACTTTTATCGGTTCTGACGCAATAGAATGGCTGATGAGAATGGAAGGGATGAGTAGAAAAGAAGCGGTTTTATTAGGACAAATACTAATAGATCGAGGCATCATCAATAACTTAAATGACGATCGCGCCTTTAACAACAACGAATCTTTATATCGTTTCTATCAAGATGAAAAAGACGCGGTGGCCGGAGATATTGAACTGCAGGAAATCTCGATCGATAGAGGCTTTGACTGGGGAGATGTCTTACCAATCAAATAAGATTGGGAATTGAAAAAGATTACCAAAATTATTGTTAACAGTAGCAAAATTGCCAGTAACTAAAGATAAATTTAACTAAATCTGTCGGGGCGATCGGAGAAATACTACTAATGAAAATTTTGGTACTCAATGCAGGTTCTAGCTCCCAAAAAAGCTGTTTGTACGAGATAATCGGCAATAGTTTGCCAGATCGAGTCCCCCAACCAATCTGGAACTCATCGATAGATTGGAAATCAAAACAATTAAAAATAACTACTACCGAGATCGAACAGCAAATACAATTAGACTCGGAAGACCGCCCCAAAGGAATCTCCCAAATGTTAGATACTTTAATTAGTGGAGAGACCAAAGTATTAAATAATTTTGAAGCAATAGATTTAGTCAGCCATCGCGTAGTGCATGGAGGTACGGAATACAATCGAGCGACGAAGATCGAACCGAAAGTCAAACAAGCAATTGCCGACTTAATCCCCCTCGCACCGATCCACAACCCGGCCAACTTAGAAGGTATTGAAGCGATCGAAAGATTGTTAGGTAACGTGCCTCAAGTTGCAGTATTTGACACCGCATTTCACGCCGAAATGCCCCTCGAGACTGTTGTTTATCCCCTTCCTTATCAATGGTTTGAAAAAGGAATTCGTCGCTATGGTTTTCACGGGATCGGCCATCAATATTGTGCCAAAAGAGCCGCGCAAATTTTAAATAAACCTTTAAAAGAGCTAAAAATAATTACCGCTCATTTGGGAAATGGGTGTTCTCTTGCGGCAGTAAAAGATGGTAAAAGTATTAATACCACGATGGGTTTTACTCCCTTAGAAGGTTTAATGATGGGAACTCGTAGCGGCTCGATCGATCCGGCGATTTTAATTTATTTATTGCGAGAGTATAATTTTAATGCCGACAGTCTCGATCGCCTGCTCAATTCAGAATCGGGTTTGCAGGGTGTTTCGGGTATATCTCACGACATGCGCGAAATTAGAGCGGCGATCGAACGAGGCGATCGCAGAGCTAAACTAGCATTAGATATGTACGTCCATCGTTTAAAAAGTGCGATCGGGTCGATGCTTCCAAGTCTTGGCGGTTTGGATGTATTGGTATTTACGGCTGGTATCGGTGAAAACAACCCAATAATTCGCGAAATGGTTGGCGATGGCTTTGAATTTTTAGGTTTAAAATTAGATCCCAATTTAAATAATACTGCGACTGAAGATTCAGTTATTTCCAGTTCCGATTCTTCAGTTAAAGTCTTAGTAATCAATAGTGCAGAAGATTGGGCGATCGCAGCACAGTCTTGGCAATTAATCACTAATAATAATAATAATTTTTAAGCTGAAAATAGATGTTCTCTGGCCCAAAGTGCTGCTTGAGTGCGATTGTTCAATTCCAATTTACTGAGAATTTGAGTAATATAATTTTTAATCGTGCCCAAACTGAGATGCAGTTCGATCGCAATTTCGCGATTATTTTTACCTTGACCTAATAATTTTAAGATAGTTAATTCGCGATCGCTTAATAATCGATCGTGTTGGTTGGTTTCGATCGCAGGGGAAGCATTTAATTGAGCAAAAACTTTAGGGGCGATCGTCGGGCCGAGTTGAGAATAGCCTCGAGCTAAACTGCGGATCGCTTTAGCAATATCGATTGAGGAGCTACTCTTAAGAATATAGCCTAAAGCACCACCCCGGAGAGATTCCCTAACATATTCGTTTTCATCAAAAGTTGTCAGGATCAAAATTTTCATCCAAGGAAAACGGCGATGAATTTGACGGGTTGCTTCTACCCCATCGCAGATAGGCATTCTGACATCCATTAAAATTATATCTGGTTGCAGTTCTGCGGCAGAGGCGATCGCTTCAATCCCATTATTAGCCTGGCCGACTACTTTGAGATCTGTTTCTAAATCGAGTAAAGAAGCTAATCCTTCTCTAAATATCGGTTGGTCATCTGCAAGTAGAAGCCGAATCATAAACTATCTCGAGTGAAGGGAATTTTGATTTGAATTCGAGTTCCTCGATTTGGAGCAGTCTCAATGTTTATTTTAGCACCAATAATTTCCGCCCTTTCTGCTATCCCTCTAAGTCCAAAACCAGAACTAAAAAGCTGGCGCGCCGCGAAGCGGATCTCTTCGAGATCGAAACCAATTCCATCATCTATTATTTCTAGAATAGTTTCAGAAGCGATCGCTCGAGTTTGGATTGTAATTTTAGAAGCATGGCTGTGTTTTTGGATGTTAGTTAGTGCTTCTTGAACGATGCAATAAAGTTGATGGCTAGTTTGTAGTCCAAGTTGGGGTAAATTAATTCGATAATCGATCTTAAAGTTGCGATCGCATTTGAATTGTTCGACGAGATTAATTAAAGCGGTGTCGAGATCGAAATTATTATTGCGAATGGTGGCTACGGAGCGACGAACTTCGGTTAAAGATTGACTGGCCAGGTTTTTAGCCGTATTTAAGGCTTGTTTGGCTTTTTCTGGATCTTTGCTTTGCAGTCTTTGAACTAGTTCTAATTGTACGTTTAAACCTGTCAGCACGTGTCCGAGAGAATCGTGAATTTCTCGAGCAATTCTCGTTCTTTCTAAAGCTGAAGCCAGATTTTCTACTTCTCGAGCTAAAGCGATCGCTTTTTGACGACTTTTTTGTTCTGCAATAGTCAGAAAACAAACTAAAATAATGAAACTGCTGACTGCGATATATACTACTATATGAGAGCTTAAAATTATTAAAATAGATCGGGGCATATCGGCTAAATTTTCTAGATAAATATCGGCATTTTCAATCAGTCTTTCTATGGTTTTCGATAAACTCCAAAGCCTGACAAGATGCCAAATCAATCCGAGAGCGATCGCTAAAAAAATTGCTTCTTTTCGACGCAGTAAAAAACAGCTTTTTGCTAACAAAAGATAAAGAAAAAGCTCCAACTCAAAAGTTGTCAAAATAGTGGCGATGGTTAAACAGAAAATTTCTAGAAAAATATAAATTCTTCTTTGCCATAAAGGACGGGCGATCGGAAAAAAAAGACTCAATAGAGCGCAAATACCTAAATAAGTATAAGCAATATAATATTCTTTGGTTGTGGTAAAGATAGTGTCGTAAAGGTTTTGGCGCAAAAATACTGTTACGATAAAGGCTAGCAAAATTGCCCACTCGACATAACGCAAAGTTTTACCGAGAGCAGGAATTGTATCATTTACCGGTGCGATCGGGCTTGTTACCATAATATTGATTAAAGTCTGCGATTAATTTTTAATCTTAAAGCATCTCCCTTGGCAGCAAACATGACTTTAGTCATTAATATTAATTACTTTTGGTTCTAGCTCTCGCTTGATTTTATTGATTAATCTATTGATTACAAATCAATTATTGTATTTTAAAGGTAAATTATGACCGTTTTAAATTCAAAAATAAACATCGTCAAAAAGCCCCCTACTCGAGGATTATCAATTTTAATTCAAAGATATCAAGCTATTTTTCAGCTTTGGGATCTTTTAGAAGCAGAATATCAAAAATATGGCGATATTTATATCGATAGTTTTGGCGATATAACCCAAGTATTATTGAGCAATCCCCAGGCGATCGAGCAAGTCTTTACGGCCGATCCTAATTTATTTGCAATCGGTAAATTTAATCGAGTTTTAGAGCCTTTATTAGGGGAATATTCCTTAATCATGCTCGATGGTGTAGAACACCAAAAACAACGTAAACTATTAATGCCACCCTTTCATGGCGAGAGAATGAAAGCCTACGGTCAAATCATTATCGATGTTACCGAACGAGCGATCGGACAATGGCAAGTTGGCAAACCTTTTCAACTGAGAGAATACGCAGCAGAAATTTCTTTACAAGTTATTGTTAAAGCTGTTTTTGGTATAAATAAAACCGAACAATACCAAGAATTAATTCACCTTTTAAGTTCCTGTTTGGATATCTTTAATTCACCGCTAAAATCTACTTTATTAATGTTTACTTGGCTGCAAAAAGATTTAGGCAGTTGGAGTCCTTGGGGGCAATTTATTAGGAAAAAAAAGCGAATTGAGGAGATTTTATCCGAAGCGATCGCAGCAAGAAGAGACAATTCTCAACTTTTAGGAGAAGATATTCTCAGTTTAATGCTTTCAGTTCGAGATGAAAACGGTGCAGCAATGACAGATTCAGAAATAAAAGATGAGTTAATGACTATGTTGTTTGCCGGTCACGAAACTACAGCAAATAGTTTAGCTTGGGCTTTTTATTGGATTTATTCTCATCGAGAAGTTCGTCAAAAATTACTCGATGAATTAAATGATATTAACGATAATACAGATCCTAATATGATTGCTAAGTTGCCCTATCTTAGTGCTGTAGTTGCAGAAACTTTGCGAATATCTCCGACTGTTGTCGGTACTTTCGTTCGTCAATTAAAACAACCGATGGAACTAATGGGATATAAATTTGCAGCCGGAACTATTTTTTCTCCTTGTATTTATTTAGTCCATCAAAGAGAAGATATTTATCCCGAACCGAAAAAATTTAAACCAGAAAGATTTTTAAAACCCGATCCTCTCGATGAGAATTTAATTACATTCGATCGCCCCTTTTCTGCTTACGAATATTTACCTTTTGGTGGGGGAAATCGTCGCTGTTTAGGCTATGCTTTTGCCTTATTTGAAATGAAATTAGTTCTGGGCACGATATTAGCTCGATCCGAACTAACATTATTGGATCGCAAACCCTTAAAACCGATGCGTAGAGGAGTTACTTTTAGCCCTTCTGGTGGAGTGAAAATGGCACTTAACAAATTAAACTTAGAAAAAAAATAAAATTGGAGTGTAAGAATTGTTCTCGGCAATTTTGAGAATTTTATCTAATACCATTTTGCAAAAATACTTAGATTGATAAGGCATCAATAATATATTTAGATCCAGTCAAAGATTGAATTAGTTTTTTTGATAGAGAATTAAGAAGATTAGCGGTTTGATTTCTTAAATCTTCTAGATTAATAAATAACCTCGTTCGTAAACAATCTTTAATGTATTCCCACACCCTTTCAATCGGATTTAATTCTGGGGAATAATCAAATAATATTGTCTGGTATTTTGATTTTAGTGGTAGTATGAAAAGAGGCGTTATCTAAAAGTAAGGTAAAATACAGACGGCGCACTAAAGTACGCTTCGCTACATCCCACGTCTAAAGAAAGCTATCGCTCGTGGGTTTTGCTCCAAATCGTTATAATACAACTTTTACAGGGTTTCCTGTACTCTGTGGTGTTCGAGAAATTTAGTTTTCAGCAGCCGTGCTGTTAAATATCGAGCCGAGGGGCGCAATAATAGTTATTAACTGTAGAATAGCATAGATTCGCGCTCGCGATTTTTAAATTTTGACAGCATTTTATGCTATCTAAAAAATAGCTCTAATTTTTTACTTTCAAATTAATAATGGAAATTCCCCGTTTGCACCCAGATACGATCGAAGAAGTTAAACAACGAGTTGATATTCTTGATGTTATTTCTGACCATGTTGTTTTACGCAAGCGGGGCAAAGATTTCTTGGGTTTGTGTCCTTTTCACGATGAAAAAACACCCAGTTTTAGCGTTAGCAGCGACAAGCAAGTTTACTATTGTTTTGGCTGCGGTACAGGGGGAAATGTTTTTAAATTTTTAATGCAATTAAATAAACAGTCTTTTAGCGATGTAGTTTTTGATTTAGCTCAAAGATATCAAGTTCCAATTAAAACTTTACAACCAGAACAAAAACAAGAATTACAAAGACAAATTTCTCTGCGAGAACAATTATATGAAATATTAGCAGTAGCTGCTGATTTTTATCAACATGCTTTGCGACAGCCCCAAGGTAAAATTGCTTTAAATTACCTCAAAGAAGAAAGAAAATTATCAGAAGCAACTATCCAAGATTTTAGTTTAGGATATGCACCTGCAGGATGGGAAACATTATACAGATATTTAATCGAAATCAAAAAATATTCTCTCACTTTAGTCGAAGAAGCAGGGTTAATTAAAAAACGTAAATCTGGCCAAGGACATTACGATCGATTTCGCGATCGCCTGATGATTCCGATCCGAGATACTAAAGGGAGAATTATCGCTTTCGGTAGCAGAACTTTAGCAGACGAAAAACCTAAATATCTCAATTCTCCAGAAACATCATTATTCGATAAAAGTAAAACTCTTTTTGCCCTCGATCGCGCTAGAGATTCTATTAGTAAAGAAGATCGTGCAATAGTAGTAGAAGGTTATTTTGATGCGATCGCTCTTCATAGTTTTGGCATTACTAATGCTGTGGCTTCTTTAGGTACTGCTTTTACTAAAAATCAATTACAACAAGTGTTGCGCTACACTCCTTCTAATCAAGTTATTCTCAATTTTGATGCTGATTTTGCGGGAATTAAAGCAACGCAAAGGGCAATATCGGAAATAGAATCTGAAATATACTCGGGACAAGTCAAATTACGAGTTCTCCATCTTCCCGGTGGTAAAGATGCCGATGAATTTCTTCAAACTAGCCCCAATGCTGTTGATATTTATCATGACTCTATTAGTAATGCTCCTTTATGGTTAGACTGGCAGATCGAACAGTTAGTATTTAATAAAAATCTCAAACAAGCCGATGTATTCCAAGAAGTTGCTAAAAATATAGTGCAAATACTATCTAAAATTGATAATAGAGATTTGCGTACAGCATATATAATCAAATCCGCCGAATTTCTCTACCAAGGTGACGCTCAAGATTTAAAATTGTTGGTAGAAAATATTAGTATTCAGGTAGAAACGCACAGGAAAAGAAAAAGAAATACTCGGTTCAAAAAAGAACTAAAAAAGAGTATTGAGTTGCCCGATAATAAAAGAGCAGTTAATAAAAAAAATAACGATCCTTCTCTAGTTTTAGATTTACCCAGTAGATCGTCAAGCAATCTTTTAGAATCTGCTGAAACAGATATATTACGAATTTATTTGCATTATCCAGAACACAGGAAACAAATAATTACAGCTTTAGAAGATAAAGATTTACTGTTTAGTTTGCCTCACCACCGTTTTTTATGGCAACAAATAATTCAATTAAATATCGATCCGACTCAAAGCGATCCAGAGAATGAATTACTTTTTAACCTGCAAAATATTAGCTCTCAATTTACCGATAATATGCCGAAAATTGTCAATATTTTATACTCAAAACGCAAAGAATATCGCCAAGAAAAATTGCTCAAAGAAGATATTACGAATCTTCCGACACAGATTAATAATGCGATCGCAACTCTTGAATATGTTATTTGTGAAAAATATAAAAATTATTGCCTTCAACAAGTAGAAAAATTAGATAATTATCAAGATGCAGATAAGATGAAATATTACTTTCAAGAGTCGATCGAGGCTCAGAAAAAGCTTGAAAAATTGCACAAGCAAAGATGCGAATACGATCCTAATTTGCTTTTTTAATATTAGATACTAAAATCTCTAACATATAGCAACTAAGCTATAGATTAGGACATTAATTGTAAAAACAGAGAATAGTTAGGTAGTAGTTAGTAGGTAGTAGGTAACAGATAAAATTGTCATAACCTTTACTTCGACTGCTATAAATATTTAATTTCCAAATAATATCATTGCTCGAAAGTAAGAAGAGACTCAATTCAGGAAAAAGGTTAGAGTTCAGAAATAGGAATATTTTTGAAAATAGATTTTATTTTAGATCGGTTCATCACGTATCTAGCTATTTTTGAGAATTGGTATAGTAATAGGCTTTTTGAAAATAATTTACTTTGAATGAGACTATTAAAATAAACTCGATCGCCAAAGAAAAGAAAACTAAAGCTGGGACAAGGAGCAATTAATTTTTAGGTCATAAGCTCCTTGTTTTTTTTAATCTTGTAATCAATTCTCTCTGGATTTAATCAAAGCGCAAAGATAATTATTAATGTTATCTATTCGAGTTTTGTTGAGATGAATTCTGACATCGAAAAACCAATCACAGTGGATAATGCCGGCCAAAAAATATTATCGAAATCTGCCTGTATTCGATAGGATTTGTTAGTTACAGATAAAATCTGAATCATTGAAAATGCTAGCGTTCCGCACATTACCCCTATAAATAAGGCAAAAAAATGCTTTTTCATAATTCAATTTGTCTAACTATCTATCTTTAAACTAATAAATTTAAACGATGAAAGATAAAATTTTAAATTAAAATTATAAATATTTTACAGGAATTCATAATCGCTCAAAATATGGCATCTAAATAGAGCGATCCCGCAGGGATCCGCTAGCTTCGCTGCACTTCGTGTACGCGGTGCGCACTTTTAAATTCAAACAATTTATATTACGATACTTGAATGAGCCGCGACGATCTGCCAAGTGCCATCAGAAGCAAGATTCCAAATGCGGGTAAATCGCAAATTATTATCAAATGGAATACCAGCATAGCTACCCACTAAATGGACTCGCACCGTAGAGATCGCTACCTGTCCAACTAATTGGATTTTTTGCTGAGAAGGTGTTATTACTTCTATTTTGATTTTTCCAGATTGATGAGCGTTAAGATCGTCTTGTTTTCCCAATACTTGACCTTGATGATTTGTAAAAATTAGTTCTGGTGCGAGCAATCGATCCAGGGCATTAACATCGGAATTAAGCATTGCCAGTCTAAGCTTTTCTTCAGCTTTGAGAATCTCTGTTTCAATCGAATTATTCATCGAGTCTGCTCTATAAATTATGTAATTATTTATTTTGCTTGCAAGTCCCACTAGAGGCTTATAGTAATTTATTCAAGCATTACTAGTCAATCAAGAAAATTTTAATTTAAATTTTAATTTAAATTTCTCTCGTCTAAATTTTGCCATAACAAGAGATAAAAGAATATCGATCTGCTTTTGAGTCAATTAAATCATCAATTAGATGCCTGGTTTTTAGAGGATTCTCAGGGTTTTTTTCGAGCTATTGCCTAAATCAAGTTTCATCCTCAATAACATGAAATCATAATTAAAAACCTTAACAAAAAAGGAAGAAAATAATTTTTTTATCTTTGTGGCGATCGATAAATATAAAAAAGAAATTAAAAGTTTTGAAAAACAATTGCTAGATAAAGACATCCTCAAAATAATTGTTTATAACAGGAATGTAGCCCACAAATATCAATCTTTTTGACAATTAGTTTAATGATGCAGTTAATATTCATCTACAATTCAACGAAAAAAATGTAAAAAAATATTAACTTTTCAATAAGTCATTAATAGCAGGCTAAACATAAAAACAATTTTCAAATCTAGTTGAAAGAATATGTTAGTTTTAAGCTCAAAAGATATTAAATATTGCCGATTATCTTACAAAAAAAATTGTTCCCAAGAAAATTGTCCGGGGATCTCCTATCAAGGACTGTTGTTAGCTAAAGTTGGAAGTTTTACCAAGCAACAATATGAAATAGCCGTAGCTATGTGTCGGGAATTTTTAGAAAGAGATAAGCTGATATCTATAGTTATTAAAGAAAAAAATAAGATAACTTTGTGGTCTGAAATTCCGCAACTATCTTTCAAAGAGGATACATCGATCGATAAATGAATCCGATTGTAGAGACTTTCCGTAAAATTGAGGATTGGACGTGAAAAAAAACTAAAATGTTGCTAAAGTTAAAGACTATAGCACTGCGATCGATACCTTAATTTGAATGCTTTCTGAAATCAAAGATATAGCTGCAAAAATAGCACCGAGACTGATAGAAATCCGCCGTCACATTCACGCTCATCCAGAATTAAGCGGCGAAGAATATCAAACAGCGGCATATATTGCCGGAGTCTTATCCTCTTGCGGTTTGAGCGTTAAAGAAGCCGTTGGTAAAACTGGGGTGGTAGGAGAATTATCAGGAACGGGTTCGGACGAGCGAATTTTAGCAATTCGTACCGATATGGATGCCCTTCCGATTCAAGAACGGACTAAACTCGACTTTGCTTCTTGCAAACCCGGAATAATGCACGCTTGCGGACACGACGTACACTCCACAGTTGGTTTAGGCACGGCGATGGTATTATCTCAACTGAGCGAACCTTTACCGGGAAAGACTCGTTTCTTGTTCCAGCCAGCCGAAGAAATCGCTATGGGTGCGACCTGGATGGTTCAGGACGGGGCGATGCGAGATGTCAGTGCCATTTTTGGCGTTCACGTCTTTCCCTCAATTCCTGCCCGTTCTGTAGGCATACGCTACGGTACTCTAACCGCAGCAGCAGATGAATTAGAAATCGTAATTCAGGGAGAATCGGGACACGGGGCCCGTCCTCATCAGGCGATCGACGCAATTTGGATCGCTTCCCAAGTGATTACAACCTTGCAACAATCGATCGGCCGAACTCAAAATCCGCTCCGGCCGCTCGTCTTAACAATTGGCGAAATCAATGGCGGTAGAGCACCTAATGTAATCGCCGATCGCGTCAGAATGGCCGGTACGGTGCGATCGCTGCACCCAGAAACCCATGCCGATCTGCCCCAATGGATTGAAAACATTGTCGCTAATATTTGTCAAACTTACGGAGCTAAATACGAAGTCAAATATCGTCGCGGCGTACCTTCAGTAAACAATAATTTGGGTTTGACGCAAATTTTAGAAGAAGCGAGTCGGGAAGCTTGGGGCAGCGAAAAAATCGAAATTATCTCCGAACCCTCTTTAGGTGCTGAAGACTTCTCTGTTTATTTAGAAAAAGCTCCTGGTTGTATGTTTCGTCTCGGGGTGGGACACGCAGATCGAGTTAACCGTCCTTTGCACCACCCCCAATTTGAAATTGATGAAGCGGCAATTATTACCGGAGTTGTAACTCTGGCAAATGCTAGTTATAAATATTGGCAACAATCAATTTTGTAAGGGGATTTTAGCTCCATTTTTATTTGATAGAGGCATACAAATTAAATTATCTTGTTGAATATAAATTAGACGCTCTTCCCGTAACTTGCCCATTAATCTAGTCACTGTTACTCTTGTCGAGCCGATCGCGCTACCAATTTGGGAATGGGTTAAGGAAAATGGCAAACAGTAATAATCGCCGATAGGTTCGCCGTATTCTTCGATTAAAAGGGTGAGAAATCCTAAAAGCCGATCGATAGTTCTTTTTTGTCCTAAAGTGCTCAACCAAAGTAATTTACGTTGGTGTTGGTAGCGAATTGCTTCAAATATTTCGCGGCGAAAGTGAGGCCAGTTATCTAGTTCGTGCCAATACATCCAAACAACTGCAGTGCGATCGACGTGAGCATAAGCTTGAATTGAAAAGGGGGAATGAGTCACGATTTCAAAAGGCTGACCGGCACCAATGAAGCCGAGAAAAGCCTCTTCGATCGTATCTGGCCCATCTTCGGATTCGCCACCATTACTATTAATATTAATTTGGTTTATTTGTGCTTGACCGACTAAACGGATCGCACCTCTTTCAACTAAATATAAAAGTCCGGGACGAGCGGGAATTTTTTCATCTCTGGTAAACGTTCGGTTGCGATAGTGGGATTGGGCCCAATCAATAATTCTTTGCCAGGTTAAAAACGGCCGAGACGCTTCCGGTAATTTTGTTGAAAAGCTACTCATTATAATTTTAGTTTAATTCAATCCTGAAATTAATATTTCTATGGATTTCAATGTATCAAAAAATACTTATTTATGTCAGTCTTTTCAGTTAAGTATTACTCTTGAATCTTTATCAATTCAACAAATACTGACCGAAAACATCGCAAAATCGTCTTTTGTCTTTTTGAAAAATTCACACAAATCGAAAATTCCGCTCTATCGATTAAAAAATTCTTCTAGGGTTATTTATCGTTGCGCGATCGCCCTGAGTTTGGCAAAAAATACCAATTTACCTGCAACTGAAATTGCGATCGCACTAGTGAATTCTCTGCCTCGAAATAGCCCTATAGGATCTCAATCTCAATTGGATTTTTCGATCCGAGTAAGCAACGAGGGTTGGATCGATTTTTATTTGAGCGATCGCTCGCTCTGTTTTTGGTTGCAAAGTTTACTCCAAGCAACTGCTTCGTCTTTACCCAAGTTTCCCGATCCCTCTTTACCCCCTTGCTCTGAAAATGTCTTTCCGATACAATACGCCCACGCCCGTTGCTGTTCTCTGTTGCGTTTGGCAAGGGAAGAAGGATCGATCGAGATCGAGTTTAATGACTCGGAAAAATTGTTTGTAGTCCATCCAGCAGAGCAAAATTCAATCGATCGATTATTAGAATTAGCCGATGTCAAAGCAAGCGATCGACCTCAAGATTGGTATAAGTTAGCCGCGCGATTGACTCAGACCTTTTTAGAATTACACCGTCAATGTCCGATTTGGGAGCGAACTAACCCTAATTTTCTGCGATCGGCCAAAGTCAGATTAGGACTAATACAAGTAACGCAATATTTCTTAAACTGGCTTTTAATTGAGAAAATCGGCGTTACAGCCCCTCAAGAACTTTAAAAAACAGTAAAGTGTTGACAAATACCCTAATATTGATGTAATTTGATTTCGTGTGAGGAGCAAAATACAAAAGAAGCCGAGACGAAACAAGGACAGTCGTCGGTTTCTTTTTATCTAGATTAAGCGTGCAAGAGAAACTTTTCAATTGCTGCGGCCGCACCCTCTTGCTCGACATCAGGAGCTACCCAATCGGCAATTTCTTTAACTCCAGTCGGCGCGCTGCCCATCGCTACCCCAATGCCGGCATATTTGAGCATTTCGAGATCGTTAAAATTATCGCCTACTGCCATAATATTTTCCGGTTTTAATCCTAAGATATCTTCTGTTAAGTAACGAACGGCAGATCCCTTATTAGCTAAAGGATTAGTTGCTTCAAAATATATTGCTGTTGATTGAGTTAGATAGAGTTGTTGGGGAAGATAGCGATCGCGCAGATCTTTGGCTATTGCTTCCATTAATTCCGTATCTCGACACAAAGCCAAAACTTTAGTGATTTCCTTGTCTAAAACTTGTCGCAAATCGCCAACGGCGATCGGTTCTGCATCTGCTCGCTCGGCATAATTTACGGTTTGTGGCGTAATTTCCCGGACGTAAAGGCGATCGTCGCGGTAAAAATGAACTTCGACACTAGAACTAGATTCTAGCTCTTCATAGTAATTTAATAGTTCCAAAGCTGTTTCGACACTGACGGGTAAATGTCGGTCGATCGCTTTATTTTGAGGATCTTGAATTAAAGCACCATTGTAAGCAACTAAAGGTAATTGAGAGCCAACGCTGCGATGAAATCTCAAAGCAGAACAATACATCCGGCCCGTTGCGATCGCAACTTGAATTCCTTTGGCTTTAGCTTTGGCGATCGCCTCCAATACTGTTTCGCTCACTTGATTCGATTTGCCAGCGATCGTATTATCTATATCTAAAACTAACAGTTTAATATCCACAACGTCCCAGCAAATAGTAAATTCCCTTTACAGGGTAATTCAAAATTGCGATCGTCAATCAGCTAATCGACAAACTTTTTCTTATTTCGATCTCAAGGAGAGCTTTGTTAAAAAAAACTAGTTAATAATTCCAATTATTTTAGTCAAACAGAATCTTTTGAGATTGCTCTCCAATTAAACAAGATTAAATTTTATTTTTCTAAACAAACTAATAGAGAAATCATTTATAAGATTAAACCTAAATATTTTAACTGAATTTAAAGAAGTAAATCTTGATGATTTCAAGCTCTAAACAATTAAAATAAATCGAGCCAACGATCGAGAGATAGCACGAGGTATTTAATAGATGAAAACAACGAGAACGATCGCATCAACCCAGGAGTTACTACCGATTATTTACGAACTTAAATATTTCCCGATCTAATTATTCAAACAAGATAATTTATTATTGGCTGGAATAATAACTATCGAAAATTTGCTGAAAATGTTGTTCCTAAATGCCGGACTTTAGCTTAAATTTATTTGAATTTGATTGAAAATCCAATAACACTTAGCTCGCTTCACTTAATCAACTAAATTGATACAGTCATATTATTCTATTTTGGCAGATTTAAACACAGTAATTAGAGCTAAATATCCACCTAAAATAGAAAAAATATCAGAAAATAAAAAACGAATTTATTTAATTAAAAAGAAATGATAAAGTGCGGAGCAATCGATGGCTATTCAAGAACTAAATAGATTAAAAAAAGAGTAGTAAATAAAAAAAATATCAATAAAAAATCAGGAGAAATAAAACATGACCGTCCCTTTTGAAGAAGGAACAATAGTTAACAGCGACTTAACTTTAGAAGATATTGATGCCTTATTACCATCATTAAACTTGCCATCAACCGGAGCAACAATAGAAATCCCAGCAGAAAATCAATATCTATTGAGCTGGCAAAACGATATTAATTTTAGTGACATATTTGGTGCTAATAATTTACTACCAGACCTTATAATTAATGATTCTAGTTTGTTGGTTACCGATCTTGGTGCGAGTAACAGTTATGAATTTACTGGAAATGTTGCGATCGGCAATGAAAGTTTTGGAATCGGGACTAATTTGACCGAACAAAACAATCAACTCGACTGGGATACAGTAACAGTTGAAAACGTTTCTTTAGCTAGTTTAGGGGATGAATTAAAAGGGGGATTTGAAGAAGTCGGTGACTTCTTAGGAGATTTAGGGGAAATCGATCTAAGTTTTTCAAAAGATGAAGGAGGCTCGATCGATTTTGATGTTGTTTCAGATTTTCTAGATTTTACCTATTCCGATAATAGTAACTTTAGCTTAAGTCTTAATGACAATATTAATTTCACAACTCTATTCAGCCTAGATAATTTCTTACCAGACTTAACCATTAGCGACGCAACTTTTACCGCAGCATCTGAGGGTGAAAGCACTAATTTTGACTTTAACGGACAGATTGGTATAGCCAATCAAAATTTTGGTTTTAACAGCAGTTTCACGAGTGATAGTGACGGACTAGATTGGAACGAACTGGGAATAGAAAATTTCGATCTGGGTAGTTTAGCAAGTGAAATACCAGGTTTACAGGAAGTAAATGATTTCGTCGGTGGCTTAGGTACGATCGATTTAAGTCTATCTAAAGATAACGGAGCAATTACTTTTACGGGTGCAGAAGATCTCGCCGATTTAGAAAATAGTGATTATTCTTTAGAATATGCAGGCAGTGATGATTTTAGCTTTACCTTCAACAATGAAGCTAATTTAACTGCTTTATTTAATATCAATAGTTTCCTGCCAGATTTTACAATTGGGAACGCTACATTTATAGGAACAACTGAGGGGGGAACTACTAATTTCGATCTATCGGGAGAGATAGGGATAGCCAATCAAGATCCGTTTACTTTAACTGGTAGCTTTGCTAAAGATACGAACGGGTTAAGCTGGCAAGAATTAGGAATAGAAGGTCTTAATATTGGTAGTTTAGTTAGTACCATCCCAGGATTAGGAGTAGTAGAAACTTGGGTAGGAGATGCAGCGACAGTCGATCTTAGCGTTGCTAAAGATGAAAATGGAAATAATGAATATGCGATCGCTTTACCGCAAACAATTAATTTAACAAGTTTATTCAATCTCAATAGCTTCTTGCCAAAATTAACGATCGGCGAAGCAACCTTTACAGTTGGAAAGGAAAATAATATTAGTGTATACGGATTGTCAGGAATAGTCGGAATTGGTTCGCTCGATTATGAAATTGAAACTCAATTCACTGGCGATAGTAGTGGAAACAGCTTAAGTTGGGATAGCGCGACGATAAAAGATTTAGATTTTGGCGGACTTGTTAGCGAGATCGGTGGTGGAATTAGTAAAGTAGATAGTATCTTTGGCAGCATAATTCCTGAAATCGATCTAACACTCAGCTCTGATGAAATCAGTTTCCAAGGAATAGAAGTAGACTTTGCTAGTTCTAACGATCGAGCCCTGAACTGGATTAGCGACCAATTAGGATTAGGTACTGTTGCGCTAGACTTCTCTTATATGTCTTCGGGAGATGTTAGTGTCAGTGCTAACATTGGTGGAAATATTGACTTAATTTCTACTAATAAATTTAGTGCCGATTTAAATAACTTAGCATTAGATTTCAGTATTAGCGGTACGGATGCAGAGCCAAGCTTTAAACTAGATGGAAATTTAAGTTTATTCGTTGACAATCAATATTTAGACTTAAGCGGAGGAATTGCCTTTGAACCAGAATCGATTACTGGCTATTTCCTTTTAGACACCGAACAAGCTTGGATCGATCCTTTTGGTATTTCCGATACAGAAATTCGTCAGTTAGGATTCCAAATCGGTGCGAGTTACTTAACTGCGATCGATAATGTCGGCTTTATTGGCGATCTCAAGTTCAATGAGTACGATTTTAGATCGGCGTTTTTAGTCGATCTTAACGATCCTGATAACTTTGCTTTAGAATTGACACTCAACGAATCGATCTCTGTGGCAACCTTAATTACAGGTGGGCCTGCTGGCTTAGCTATATCCCAATTAGGCCAAGAAGGACAAGCGTTAATTACAAATACGACCGATTTCCTCGATGATTATTTAGATTTCAATATTAGTTCGATCGACAGCGATGGTGACGGCGAATTAGATCCTTTAATTAAAATCGTTCCTGTAGCAACCACTATTGCTGGAGTAACCATCGAAGAAGGATTCGGTATCAACGGTACGATCGATATTTTTGGCAAAGAAGCGATCGTCGCCATCAATGGGGATTTAGATAGCGGTCAAGTTCAAGGTAGTATCGAAGTAGATCGCATCGATTTTGGAATTGATGGTGTTTACGAAGATATCTTAGTTGTTGAAGGTAGCGATAATTACAACGACAAAGAAAATGGCACTTTAGTCGGCAATGCTACTGTTATCGATCGAAGCAATGATGGCACGCTCTTCGGCAATAGTACCGTAAGTGATGGCGTTTTAAGTTTAGATGGTTCTGGCGATTACGTTCAAGTTAATGGCGATTCTAATCTGGATTTAAGCACTGATGGAACTTTCACCATCGAAGCTTGGATTAATCCGAATGTTCCCGATAATTTATATTACGGTTTATTTGGTTATCAACCAAATGGAGCAGTTAAACAACG
>JASJCW010000108.1 GCA_030065265.1 Prochloraceae cyanobacterium | reverse complement strand
CGATAATTTTAGTTATTGTAGTTTCTGTCTCTTTCTTAGTAGGAAATCAAAACTCTCTTCAAGAAGAAATTGCAATTGAAGTACCTCAAGGTACGTTAGAATTCACTCCAGAACAAAAAGCGATCGCCTCAATTGACAAACAAATTGAAACCGTACTAGTTAATTATAATAAAGCCGGAATTGCTAAGATCGAGCCTAATTTTGTTGCCGACACCCTCACGATACAATTAGCAGACGATTGGCAAGAATTAGATCGAAAAACTAAAGAAAAAATGACAAACGAATGGTTAGAAGAATCTCGAAAATTTGAATTTAAAAAATTAGCAATTATCGACCGAGAAGGGACTTTAGTCGCAAGAAGTCCAATAATTGGTAAAAATATTGTAATTTTAAAACCTTAAGAATATTAGCGATCGCGCCCTTCTCAATTTGAGAAGGGTTTTTAAATCCTAAAAAATACAATACTAATGTTCTAAATTTAAAATTTGATTGGCTTTGTTTGAACTTTGCGTAAAAATAAAACTATAATTCTGAATAAATACTTAGAAACCTACTTGCCAACAATTCTAAATCTACCTAAAACACCAAGATATCTCCATCAAAAAATTTAGTCAATGATTTGTTGTCTTAACCCTAATTGCGATCGCCCGATGAATAGCGATTCTCTTACTGAGTGTCAAAACTGCGGGACTCAACTAAAATCTAGGTTGAGAAATCACTATAAAATAATTGAGCCTTTAGGTCAAGGAGGGTTTGGTAAAACATATCTAGCAGAAGATACTGACAAGCTAAACGAATTATGCGTTGTTAAACAGCTAGCATTTAACGGAACTCAGACAACAGCAGTAAAAAAAGCCAGAGAATTATTTTTTCTCGAAGCGAAACAATTGCAAAGTTTGGGAGAACATCCCCAAATACCTTCTTTAAGAGCTTACTTTGAAGAAGATAATTATCTCTATTTAGTACAACAATATATTAAAGGGCAAAATTTAGCCGACCGACTCAAGCTTGAAGGAGTATATAACGAATCTGAAATTAGACATTTCTTGAATGATATTTTACCGGTTTTTAAATTCATTCACGAGCGAGGGGTGATTCATCGCGATGTTAAACCAAGTAACATTATGTATCGTCATAAAGATGGCAAATATATCGCGATCGATTTTGGCGTATCTAAAATCATCAATCAATCTTCAGGAAATACCCCGGGAACTTCGATCGGATCTCAAGGTTATGCTTCTATAGAACAGTATAAAGGTAATGCAGTTCCAGCTAGCGATTTATACAGTTTGGGAGTATGCTGTTTTTGTTTGATGAGCGGGATCAGTCCTTATCATTTATGGCTCGATCGCGGTTATAGTTGGGTCGAAAACTGGCAAAAGTCAATTAAAATTTCCTTAAGTCCCGAATTAGTTGCAATTTTAGATAAGTTGCTCCAAAAAAATCTCAAGCAGCGATATCAAACAGCAGCAGCAGTTCTTAAAGATTTACAAAAGCCTTCGGAATCGCAATATTCTTTACTGATCGAATTAGATTCTCAAGCAGAACTTTTTTCAGACATTTACGACCCTCAAGAAGAAAAGAATATCGTCAATAAAATTTTAGATAACAAAATCAAAACAGAAGAAATTTTTTCCGATATTTACCACTCTCAACCAGAAATAACCGCTTCAAAATATAGGGATCCGGTTTCCTCCAGTCGCACCAAAACAGCAAATCCACCGCAAAAAGTACCTCAAAAAATCAATAAACTGCAAGCAAGTTTGATTGCTAGTTTGGGAATTACTCTGTTTTTAGCATTTCAATTCGTCAGAAACCCCAACACATCATTAAATTTTCCCGCAGAACAAACAGATAGATCGGATTCTCAAAAAGAAGGGGTAATATTTTCCGAAATCGAACAAGTTCCTTCAGGACTGTTTAATTATGGCGGCAGCACGACCTGGGCCTCGATCCGAGCTAAAATGTATCCAGAAATTCAGAATGCCTGGCCCGACTATCAATTGCGTTATTTAGATCCCGTTAATGGCAATCCAGGTTCGAGCGTTGGCATTAAAATGCTCCTAGAAGATCAACTTTCATTTTCCCTCTCTTCCCGTCCCCTCAAAAATAAAGAATTCCAACAAGCAAGAATCAGAGGCTATACCATCGAACAAATACCCGTTGCGATCGATGCTATTGCTATAGCTACCCATCCCTCTTTGTCAATTTCGGGTATAACCATAGCTCAATTAGCCGATATTTACAGTGGGAAAATTACCAACTGGCAAGAAATTGGCGGGCCCGATTTGCCGATCGCGCCTTACTCTCGTCATTTAAATGAAGGAGGAACGGTCGAATTCTTTGCTAAAAACGTTCTCGGCGATCGGCAATTTGCCAACACTGTGGTTGAAGTTCCGAATACGACTACAGGAATTCGCAAAGTAGCAGAAAATCCTGGAGCTATTTACTATGCTAGTGCCTCTCAAATCGTCTCTCAATGCACGGTTAAAGCCTTAGCGATCGGTCGTCAAAGCAATTCTTTAGTTTCTCCTTATCGTCTGCCTTATTTGCCTCCTTCTCAGTGTAATTCTTTGCACCACAATCAGTTAAACAAACAAGCTTTTGTCAATGGAGATTACCCGATCACCCGCCGTTTATTTGTAATTATTAGAAAAGATGGCAGAAAAGATGAATTAGCCGGCTTGACTTACGTCAAAATGTTGTCGAGCGACCTCGGTCAGAAAATGATTGGTGAGGCCGGTTTTATTGGGATGGGTTTTTCTAAGTAAACTTAAAATTCGCCTCTGCGACGATTTTCCATTCTGCGACGATATCTTTGACGACGCTCCTCCATTAGTTTTGCAAATTCTTGGCGTTGCTCTACGGTCATGACATTACGCATTTCTAAGGTACTATCAAAACGCAAATTGTCTAATTGCTGTCTCAATCTAACAACTTCTCGATGTTTAGCTCGAATTTGAGAATCTCTTGCAGTTCCATTAAGCATAGTTCGCAACTCTTGACGTGCAGACTTATATTTTTCTCTGAGAGGAGACATCCGATCGCGATACTTTTCTCTAATTTCAGCAATTTGATTTTTTTGTTCTTGGCTGAGATTGAGCTTTTCGATCCATCGCTGGCGGCGATCGCCTTGTTTTTGAGCGACAACTCGATTGTTATTCTCAAAATTAGGAACTGCAACCGCATCGGAAATATTTACTAGAGAAACAGCAGCAAGAGCTGCAAACAAAGAAATATTACGTAATAACATCATATTTTTGCTCCAAAAAAAATTGTTTTATTGTGTCGAAAAATCAGAATCAACTTCGCGATCGCTCAAAAGAAACCAATCATCATCATAGGTTGCTTCAAGAGTGCTATCCCAACTATTAGCCATAAAAGATTCTAGTTGAGCGTTAGTATAATTAGGCGTAAATAAACGATAGCTGAATAAGGAAAAAATCGAGCCTATTATTACAGTAGAGAAAACAGCGATTAAAGGGTTAAATTTAAAAGTTTTTTTGCTTTCTTTTTCCTCGATAATTTGCATTAATCGATCTTCAGTTGCCCCATTTGCTGGGGGTGGAATGGGACGATACTGCTGTAAAAAAGCAACTAAATTGCGATCGTCGTCGGAACTAATTTTACTCACAATGATACTCCTTGGTTTTTGAGATATTTTTCGAGAGATTTACGGGCATAAAAAAGTCTAGATTTAATCGTACCTACAGGAACATTTAAAATGTTGGCGACTTCTTTTTGAGATAAATCTTCTAAATCGTGCAAAACGATAACTATTCGATGTTCTAAACGCAATCGATCTAAACCCCGTCGAATCAAATCTTCATAGTGCAATCGCATCAAATCGGGGCAATCTTGGGGGCGAGAAGCGCGCTTGTTTAATAGTTGCTCCTCTTGATTAGATTCATCGTTTTTAAGCCTGAAATTCGCCATTTTCGCTAACTCTCGGCGACGATCTGTCGCTACATTCCAAGTTATTCGGTAAATCCAGGTTGGAAAATGTTCTGGTTGTCGCAATTTTGGCAATCCTTTCCAGGCCCTCAAAAACACCTCTTGTAAGAGATCTTCTAAAAGATATTCTCCGCAAAGTTGGTAAAGAGTAGATCTAATTCGCTTGTGATAGCGTCGGTATAATTCGCGAAAAGCAGCGCGATCGCCACTTTGACAGCGCAATACTAGATCTAGATCTGTATTCTTAACCTCTTCTTGACACTCATCAGCTAACACCTTGACCATCGCTCTTTTAGTATTGATTCTTTGGTTTAGACTGGAGCGATCTAAAAAAGGTTCACAAAAAAATTATTCTAGTTAATGTATCGAAGTCACACCAAAATACCCAATTTTATTGTACATAGAAATTAAACTTAAAATTAAATTAAGAAAATTAGAGAGTGCAGTTTAAATTAAGGTAAATTATTTGATATATTAATAACTATTAAGCTCTTCTTAATATTAGGCTTACTTCTAAAAAAAGTAATCTTCAAAGAATAGACCAATCTATAAAAAAAGTTGGACTTTCTTACCACGAAGAGTTATATATTGGTTGTCTATCGAACGGATAAAAACTACAGGAATAATAATGAGCGAGTCAACATCTAAATTACCTCTTTGGGTACGAGACAGAGACGAAGTAATTGCTAACGCAGGGCCTGAAGTAGAATGGCGCGAGCAAGCACCTCCTGACTACACCATGCAAAAAGAATCTTTTGCTAAAGGAAAACAATACAACCATCCAGAAGGTTCTTTAGAAGCACTCGTACAGAACCTAGTCAGAACTTTTGAGATGGAAGTATCCCACAAATCTAATCCGCAACAATGGTTATCCGTTGTTACCGATAAATTTAGCATTTCCAGTAACGGTAAAAAAGCCTACGGTGCAGAAGAGGTAGTTAAAGAAGGAACCTACAACCTATTCATCGAACCATCAGAGCATTACGATCCTAAAGAAGAAACTTTTGAATCTTCTGCCGAACTATTCCACAATGCTTTTCCTGAAGGATTTTTATGGGAAGTCAGCGAAGTCATCTCTGGCCCTCCAAAAGTTGTGTTTAAGTGGCGACACTGGGGTAACTTTACCGGCCCTTACAGAGATTTTGAACCAACAGGTAAAACTATAGAGGTATGCGGAATTTCCGTTGCCAACGTGACAGAAGATTTAAAAATTACTACTATGGAACACTATTTTGATAATGGTGCTTTCTTAAACGATTTAACCGCAGGCGGCTGTCCGTTCCACAAAAAAGGATAATCTTCAATCGATTTAGATTATAAAAAGACTAATATCGAGTCTCGATCGAAAATATTCATTAAAATCTCATCAATACTTTTAAACTAAGCAAGGTATTGATGGGATCTTTATCAGTTAAATAATAAATAATCTAAGTCGCTCTGAAAATAAAAAATTAAAAAATGTGGCAATTCATTATTGCCTGGATCTCAAGTAAAGAAAAAAAATAGATCGCAAAAATAAAGGTAAAATTACAGAAATAGTTTTAAAAAATTTTAGTCGTATTTAATTGTAAAAATAGTTATTAGTTATAAAAAATCATGGACTTAGCCAGTAGCTACAATCCTATTTTGGTCAGTTTTTCCGTATTTATTGCTGTTATAGCCGCATATACGGCATTAGAACTGACAGAGAGAATTAGCATTAGAGGAAAAATTAAGACAGGTTGGCTTGTAGGAAGTTCCTTTATGATGGGAACTGGTGTGTGGTCGATGCATTTTGTCGGGATGCTCGCTTATAGCATCGGTATTCCCATCGGCTACGACTTAACTACGGTGGTTATTTCTTGGATACCGGCCATAATTGCTTCTGGTATCGTATTTTACTATCTTGATAAAGGGTTTGCCAACGCATTCGAGCTAATTAGGGCTGGAACTCTGATGGGGTCGGGAATAGGTGCAATGCACTACATCGGGATGGCAGCAATGCGAGTACCAGCCAATATGCATTATGACTACTCAGTAGTTATTTTGTCAGTAGTGTTTGCGGTGATCTTATCGAGCGTTTCTCTGGCAACAGCTAACTACGTCATTAAAGGATTTCTCGATCGCGAAGAAATCAAAATAGCAGGTAGTTTCTTGATGGGAACGGCTATTAGTGGCATGCACTACATTGGGATGATAGCAGTAGGCTTTACTCCGAGTCCTTCCACGCCAAATTCCTACATTGCGATCGAAAATACAGGTTTAGCTTCTACCATCGGGATAGTCACTATAGTCATGATTTTTGGAGCTTTAATGGCTTCGATGCGAGCGCAAAAAATCGATTTGCAAATGATGACTAGAAAGCTGAAAAAGTCTTCTCAAATCTTAAAAGGGGTCAACCAAGAACTAGAAAAAAGAGTTTCCGCTCGAACTTCCGAACTTAAAGCAGCAAAAGATTCTGCAGAAGAGCGCAACGCCCAACTCAAACAGGCCCAAAGAGAATCGATCGCCAAAAACGCCCAACTCAAACAAGCTCAAGAAGTCGTACTGACAAAAAACGCTCAACTTCAACAAGCTAAAGAAATAGCAGAACAAGCTTCTAAAAGTAAAGATATGTTTCTGGCTAATATCAGCCACGAATTGCGGACTCCTCTCAACAGCATTTTAGGCTACGTTAAAATTTTGCAAAGGGATGAAAATCTCTATCCGAGTCAAATTGAAGATTTGCAAATCGTTCAGCAAAGCGGAATCCACTTACTAACTTTAATTAACGATATTTTAGATCTTTCTAAGACCAATGCGGGGAAAATGGAATTAAATCCTGCACCTACTGACCTGCATTCAATCTTAGATGAAGTAATTGGCATCGCTAAAATGTGGGCCCAAGAAAAACAACTTCCTCTCAAACTTGAAACCGACGAGCGATTACCCCTTAACATCAAAGCCGATAAAAAAAGACTGCGACAAATCTTGATTAATTTGCTCAGCAACGCAGTGAAATTTACTGGTTCAGGTCAAGTAACTTTAAGGGTTAGAGTTTTAGACGATATCGATACTGCTTCGAGAATTATCAGCCAGCAAAAGCTGCGATTTGAAGTAATAGATACCGGTGTGGGTATGGACTCGGAGCAATTAAATAAAATTTTCCTACCTTTCGAGCAAGTTGGCGATATTCAATATCAAAGTCAAGGAACTGGTTTGGGGTTATCCGTGAGCAAAGAATTAGTCGAACTGATGGGCAGCAAATTGGAGGTTAACACACAGTTAGGATCTGGTACTACTTTTTGGTTTGATGTAATTTTCGATTTAGTAGATGCGATCGAAAAACCACCAGAAGTAATAGATCGAGAGATAAACTCTAGCAGAATTAAAGGCTACGAAGGCCCTCCGCGCAAGCTACTAGTAGTTGATGATAAAAAAGAGAATAGAGATCTTTTAGTAAAAATACTGCAACCGATCGGTTTTGATATTGAGAAAGCTAGCAACGGTCAACAGATGCTAGAAATGGCAGCTTTTTTCAAGCCAGATCTGATTTTGCTAGACTTATTTATGCCCGTTAAAACTGGCTTTATCTCCTTAAGGGAATTGCGCCAGAAATCAGAATTTGAAAATCTTCCCATCATTGTTATTACCGCAAGCTCGATTACAAAAGAGATGAGTAATTACCTCGATTGCGATGCTGTTTTAAACAAACCAATTGATGAAGAAGAATTATTATTAAATCTGCAAAGATGCTTGAATTTAGAGTGGATTTATAACAGAGTTTCTTAGTTGAGATTCAATTAATTTGAACCAAAGAACTCACCAAGTAAAAATATCTCTAGATCGGGGGGAGATATACCGATACGCACGCTCATCGGTATATCTCCAAATAGCTTTAATTTCAAGCTTTCTAACTTCGTCGAACTCACGTTGGTCAAGCAGAATTAATAAATTTAAATTAAGACCCCTTGATTTTTCAATTCATTGTAACCCTACTACCTACTAACTATTCTCTGCTGTGACAATTATTGTCCTAATCTATAGTTCAGTTGCTATATTTTCTGTTTTCTGGGTTCTCAACTTCTCGATCGCATCTAAATAGCTAGGTATGGCTTCATTAGCGACAATACAAGCTTCTCGATCCACAGCAAGGGGATCTTCGCCCCAAAAAACTTTACCTAAGTCGATCGATTGACCCCGATCCGGTTTCCAATCGGGACTAACAAATTTGCGATCGCCATCGACAACTGCACCGTCGAATAAATGGCCGATACAAAAGTAGATATCTTGTAAAATTAGGGGTACGGAAGGGCGATGTAATTGTCCTCTAGAGTGGGGACTTCTAGCCCGATAACGGGCGCGAGGGAACAAACCGTATAAGTTCTTTAAGGAGGCTGAAATTAATGGCTCTCCTTTGAGATTGGTTCTTTTTAAAGCTCCTACAGTAATTCGACAATCTACTTCTGTTAAAATAGCCGGTGCAAACATGGATTGATATCTGACCGGATTTGGGCTGAGATTGGGATATTCTTTTAAAGTTAGAGTATCGGCATCTAGCAATTCCATACCGCGATCGAGAATTTGGTATAAACCGTTGCGACTGGCTATTTCTGATAGAGAAACAGACGAACATACACCCTCGACAATTAAAATTTCGGCATCAGGACTGGCTTTTCTTAACCCAATCAAAACTTGTTTTAATACTGTCATACTTACCGTTACTGGAGGTCGAACGGGGTAACCTAGGTTGGGCTTAACCAAGATTTTGCGGGCATTTTGAGCCGCGATTGGTGCTTGATAAACGAAGTCTGATGTATTTGCTTGTCTGAGTGCCGATTTTATTGCTTTCACAAAAAGTTAAAAATTTTTTGGTTAATTATTTATATTCTACTAAAGCTTTGAGCCATGTTATTTTAAACAGCTTTAGTTTTATTTTTAGTATCGTCTGATGTTTTGTAAATCCATTTTAAATTTAGTAATTCTTGCAATAAATTTAATAGTTTCACTTCATCAAGAGGCTTACTTAAAAATGCATCGCATTGAAGATATTGCCGCATTTCTTCGGTAATAGAAGTAGCTGAAATTACAATAATTGGAATATTTTTAAAATTCGGAATTTTACGCAATTGTTTGACCGACGTAAATCCGGTTTTATTAGGCATAAATAAATCCAGACAAATCAAATCTGGTTTCTCTAAAGTTTGGAGCAAATCGAACATTGCTTCGCCATTTTCAGCCGTTAATACTTTAAATCCTAAAGGTTCGAGCAGATCGACTAAAAGCCAACGATTTGCCTTAAGATCGTCTACAATCAGAATATTTTTTTGTTTTCCTTGATAACCGGATAGATTCTCTATTTTTAAACTTTGTTTCTGCCAATTAGATTTGCTTTCTCTTAAAGGAAATAGAGCTTCAAACCAAAAATTAGAACCTTGGCCTAACTTACTTTTTACCTGTAGCGTTCCTCCCATCAATCTTACCAATTGTTGGCTGATAGACAAGCCCAAACCAGTACCGACATTTTTTAATCTTGCTTGGTCAGCTTGCTCGAAAGGTTGGAATATTTTGGACTGTTCTACTTGGCTTATTCCTACACCAGTATCGATTACTTCAAAGCGAATTTTTTGCTCGTATTTTTGTTCGTAGTCAAGGGTTTTATCGATCGCCGTGACTTTTAAAATGACTCTACCTCTCTCAGTAAACTTGATAGCATTATTTAATAGATTGATTAAAATTTGTCTGAGTCTTTTTTCGTCAGCTTCAATACTATCTGGCAAATTTTTAAAAGTACAAATTACTTCCAATCCTTTCTGTTTCGCGTCGCTGCTAACAATTCCGATAATCCCTTTCAAAAAACTAGGCAAATTTACCTCGTTGGGATTGAGTTTCATTTTATTTGCTTGATTTTTGGAAAAGTCTAAGAGATCGTTAATTAAAGTTAATAAATGCAGTCCACTTTCTTCGATAATCTCGAATTCTTGGGTTTGTCTTTTATCTAAGGGTAATTCTCTTTTAAGTATTTTGGCATAACCGATAATTCCGTTCAGAGGACTGCGTAATTCGTGAGAAATATTGCCGATAAATCTATCTTTAGCGTGATTGGCTGAAATCGCCGATTCTTTAGCTTGTTCTAGTTCTTCAAAGTAAGTATTTAACTGACTAGCCATCTGATTGAAAGAAGATGCTAGAATTCCTAACTCATCTTGACGATCGATTTTTACTTTATTATCTAATTTTCCGCTAGCAATATTTTGAGCTGCACCTGTTAAGTCTGCGATCGGTTGTACGAGACGATTTGCTAATACTAAAGTCAATCCACTCGTACCTAATATGGTTACCAACCCAATAAAAAATGATAAATATTCAAACTTTCTTTTATTATCAAAAAATTCTTGTTGTTCTTGAAGCAGGACTACACTCCAACTATTGTCTATTTTAGAAGTATAAGAAACCCATTTTTTTCCTTGACTATCTTCAAAAGATAAATAGCCGCCTTTATCCTGTAATATGTTTTTTACAGGTGGGTATTCGCTGTAATTTTTGAGCTGCGCTCCAGAAATATATTCAGTATTTGGATGAGCTAAAATGCTACCTTTCCTGTCGACTATAAAAGCATATCCAGTGCTGCCAAATTTCAATTTCCCCACTTGTTTAGCCAAGGTTTCCAAGTCGCTACATATTACTGTTACCCCTTGAATTACTTGCTGTTTTTTAATTGGAGAAGAAAGACATAAAGATGGTTTTTTATTTGTTTTACCAATTAAGGTTTGATAACTAATTTGATTTCCTTCAAGAGCTTTTTTAAAATATTCTCTTTTGCCATAATATTTAGACTCTTGACCGTCGCTGCGAACTATATCCCACCCATCTAAACCGATTGTCAAAGCAATGTAAAGATGTTCGTAAGTATTTACCATCTCTGAAAGAATTACTTTTTGTCCCTCGATATTTCGATCGATAATATCTGGTTGCTTGTTCAAATTAAGCAAGGCTAAAATATTCGCTCTATCCCAACTTTTAATACTCTCAGATAACAATTTGGTTTTTAAAATTAAATTGGCTTTTGATTCTTCTTCAATGGTTTTTGAAGCGCGATCGCTCGCGACGATAATCGCCAATGAAATTAAAGGAATGATACCCGATAATACTAATAAAGGCATCCGAAATCGCAAACTTTTAAAAAAAGGTAAATTCATATTACAAAAATTAATTAATTGCTAGTCCGGGACGAGAGCGATTGATTGATAATCAATTCTATCCCGATAGCTTGAAGTATTAAATTAAATTAGTTTACTCTTTAAAATACTATGCCTCCTATGTTTGTGACAAGTCGATTTTGAATTTACTCATTAATATTTATTTGACTTATTTTGTTAACTAGAAACTATTTCACGATTAATCTTTGAAAATAAATATTATCAATTTATAATTTTCAAGTTTCTAATTCCTTATTCGGTTGCAATTGGATAACAACTTCTCTAAATAATCTCAAGGCAGATTTTAGTCTTTTTGTTAACTCTAACTAAGTAAATACACTAATTATTTAAGTAATATTAACCATCATTATTTTGAATCAAATTAGAAAAAATAAGAATAGTATAAATACTGAAATAAAAACTAGTTGTCAAAAAAACAATAACCAATCAAACCGTATTTTTACTTATAAAAAATTAAAAAATATCTCTTTTAAGAACGAATTTCTAAGTAATTAAACTTAAAATAATATTAAGCAAATAAAATTTTATTGCAAAAATTCAGTATAGTTATCGGCAAAAATTAGCTATTTTTTTCGATCGCAAGCTAGCTCGATTTTTAGTATTTAAAAATCAATTCAAACAAGCAGCTTTTGCGGATCGATGACAACTGGGGTAAACACTAAACCGAGAATTATTTAGCAATGAAAAAGAGTTTATTTGCGATCGCCTTACTTTCGAGTTTAATCGCAACTACAGCTACTAGTAGTCAACCAAGATACAGCGAGCGCGATTTAGAAGCGGCTTTTAATTCTCGCAAAATGAGAGTCGATCGCATCCATCAAAAATATCAAGCTGGCCCGAGAATGCGCTTTGATATGCTCTTAGATGGCTCTTGTCAGCAATATTATCCTTGTTGGGATAACATTCACATTAACCCACTGAAAAGCGTTTGCAATACGATTCAATACGGTTCGCAGCAAAGTGAGGCTTTTAAATCTGCTCGGAAACATTGTCAGTGTAATCTAGAACCCAATTATGAGTGTACTTGTTCTTTTCCGAGTAACGATTGTGCGGAAAAAAAACTTATCGATCGCGCGATCGCAGCTAGTAATTACATTTCTGAAGTAGCTCAAAAAGCAGGATACAATTTCAATATTACGCCAATGGAATTGTATTTATTATTCTTAATGGAAGGTGGTTATTTTCCCGTTGCTGCTAATCAAACTTGCGACATTCACGGATTTGGCTATTTAGGGATTGACAATTTATTGAACGTCCGAGGAGAAATTAAGGATAAGTATAAGCCTTGGACTCATCCAAATTTAGTAAATTTTATTGCAGAAAAAGCAAAAACAAGACGTTTTACTAACGAGAAAGAAGAAGCTGTATATTCAGTTAGTAATTTCGATCTCGATACTGGTATTTATGCGTTTGCTGCGACTTACGGCTATTATAAAGCTTTTGCTGACACACTTTTACAAGAGCGAGAAGGATATTCTATCGATACTTTACCCCGTCGCGGTCAAATTTTTTGGGCTTACGTCTATTTTAATTCAGGTGAAGATAGCGATGTAGATTTGATAGTAGAGCGTTTCGATTTACCTTGGGAGAAAAAAGATAATTTTGGTGATAATAGAAGATCGGCTTTATTTAATTCTAAAGTTAGAGTATCTACTTATGTTTACACTAAAGAAAGATGTGCGAGCGGCGATAATGTGGAGCGAAGATTATGCGATCGCTTAGAATAATCTAGAATTAGATATTAATTTTAAAATAATGTCAGATGCAAATAAACAACCTAAAAAATACGATTCAGTTTCAGAAGATATTGAAGGGATTAAAAAACAATTAGAATCGAAACAAGATTCTCTAAAAATAGCTGCACTTAAAAATGCTTTAAATTACGGCGATCGCGGTTTAGATTTAGTAATTTCGGCTTTGCGATCGGATGAGTTTACACTTCAAAAGGTTGCTTATTCTTTGCTGAGTAAAAGAAAAGAAAAAAGAGCGATTCAAGCAACGAAAGAATTAAATAAATATCTTTTTTTCGAGTGTAAGTTAACTATAAGAAACAATTTGATTGATTATCATTCAATGGCATTAACAAGTGATGGTAAAATTATTGTAAGTTGTGCTGGTGGTGAAAAAACAATTAAAGTATGGTCTTCAAAGACAGGAGAATTAATAAACACTTTAATCGGTCATCAAAAACAAGTTAATTGCGTCGCAATCAGAAATAATGATGAAATTATTGTGAGTGCAAGTCAAGATTGCACCATTAAAATGTGGTCTTTAAAAACAGGACAATTACTAAAAACTATAAAAACATAGGTATCCTAGGTATTATTCAATAATCAGTGGAGAACCTCAATACAAGGGTTGTCTTTTTGGCTTGCTTCCCCTAGGAGGTCATTACAACTGTATATCAAATATCGATCTATCGACTATCGATGATGATGAAATAATTGTTACTGGTCACGATCGAGGATACCGAGAACAATATACCAGTATCAAAATCTGGCATAGAAAAACTGAAAAATTATTGAGAATTTTAATAGAAGATGCAGAGAGAATTTTATCGGTAGCAATCAGTAAGGATGGAGAAACTATTGTTACTGGAAGTAACTATGGAAGCATTAAAATCTGGGGATTACCAGAAATATAAATGATTTTTTCTCTGAGCTGCCCTCTCTCCTATTTACCATTTTAAAACAGCAGCATCAGCACCTTGTTCGCGCCTGATTTTACCATCCTTTTCAAACCAATCAATTACCTGTTTGTGGGTCAGATTTTCAATAGAAACACCCCGATCTTCAGCGATTACTTTTAACAATCTTAAAGAAGAAATAGTTAAGCGAGCTAGAAACTTCTCTTGAGATCCTAACAAAGCTCCGTCTACATCTGCTGACTCTTCTGGGGTTAAAAATTGTTGTTGTTGGTTCATCGATCGCAATTGAATTTTTAATTGACAATTTAGTAATAGTCAGGATTTATTTTTCCTGAATTAAATAGCCGCAACGATGTTCGCCATCGTTAATCCAGTTAGTTCGCTCTACCGTACAATCTGGTAAAACAGCCGCAAACATTTCTAGTTCGTGAGAACAGACGCTCGGATAAGATGAGGCTAGCTCTTGAATCGCACAATTATGCTCGGCCAGAAAAAACTTCGTTCCTTCTACAAATAATTCTGCCATGAAACCTTCTTCTTGGCGCAGTTTGATTAATTTATTTAACCGATCGCCCAAAGCTGTATTACCGATGCGATCGCGATATTCTCGAGCTTTTTTTTGCCACTGTTTTTCTAATACTTCTTTTACTTTTTCTTCTCCTACTGTTTCTGCGATCGTATCTAAAACAGAAACGGTAAATTTTCCATAATTTTGGGGGGCTTTTGGAGCTAAAATAGCAGTTATACTCGAACGACCTTGAGAGCTAAGCTGATAAATATATTGCGGTCTTCCCATTTTTTGCGGTATTGCTTTATGCTCGATTAAATTTTCGCTTTCTAAATCTTGAAGGTGTCTTCTAGTTGCTTGAGGGCTAATTTTTAAACTCGAAGCTAATCCAATTGCTGTTGCTCGGCCCTGTTTGTACAAATATAGCAATATCTCTTTTTTAGTAGACGGTTGCAAGGTAATACTCATTTTTTATAGCCCACTGGGAAAACCTATTATCTCGCTTTGCTCGAAGTCAAAAGTCAAAAAAATCAAAATAAAATTTAACTCGCGTCTGTGTTTAAAATGCCCTTAAAATTTTTAATTTGGTAGCCTACAATTCAGTTGCTTTTAAAATCTTTAAGCGGGCTTAAATTCTTATTTCTGCTTACTGTCGTCTCAAACGGGATGTTTAAGAAATACAGTTCGCCTTTGACAACTAACTTATTTTTAATGTAGCCTAAAAATAGATAAAACAACAAATATGTTGTTTTTCTTCAGGTCGAATCTAACAGGCTTGAAAATCCAGACCTGCCATCCTTGTGGCTTTGGGATTGAAAAACTTAAGAGAACGCTAAAAAAATGAGTTCGACAACAGTTAAAAACCTAGTTAATCAACCATACAAATACGGTTTTGTCACCGATATCGAAACCGACACCATCCCTCGCGGACTAAATGAAGATATTATTCGTCTTATTTCTGCTAAGAAAAACGAACCAGAATTCATGCTAGAGTTTCGTCTCAAAGCTTACAAGCAGTGGCAGAAAATGACCGAGCCAAAATGGCCCCATGTAGAATATCCTCCAATTGATTATCAGGATATCATCTATTATTCCGCCCCGAAACAAAGCAAAGAAAAACTCAATAGTCTTGACGAAGTAGATCCGGCTATTTTAGAAACCTTTGAAAAATTAGGTATTCCCCTATCGGAACAAAAACGCTTAGCTAACGTTAACGTAGCTGTAGACGCGATTTTTGATAGCGTTTCGATTGGAACTACCTTCAAAGAAAAATTGGGCGAAGCAGGGGTAATATTCTGTTCGATCTCCGAAGCATTGCAAGAACACCCAGAATTAGTTAAAAAATATCTCGGTACTGTAGTCCCTGTCGGCGATAATTATTTTGCTGCCCTCAATTCTGCCGTATTTAGCGATGGATCTTTCGTCTTCATTCCTAAAGGGGTAGAATGCCCGATGGAACTATCGACTTATTTCCGCATCAATAACGGCGATACCGGACAGTTCGAGCGTACTTTAATTATTGCCGAAGAAGGCGCGAAAGTAAGCTATCTAGAAGGTTGTACCGCACCAATGTACGACAGCAACCAACTCCACGCAGCAGTAGTAGAATTAATCGCTTTAGATAATGCCGATATTAAATATTCTACAGTTCAAAACTGGTACGCTGGCGACGAAAACGGTAAAGGTGGAATTTATAACTTCGTAACCAAACGGGGTTTATGTCAGGGTGTCAATTCTAAAATTTCTTGGACGCAAGTAGAAACCGGATCGGCAATTACTTGGAAATATCCCAGTTGCGTTTTAATTGGCGATAACTCCGTAGGAGAATTTTACTCGATCGCCCTAACAAATAACAAACAACAAGCCGATACCGGTACTAAAATGATTCATATCGGTAAAAATACCCGCAGCACGATTATTTCTAAAGGTATTTCGGCCGGAAAATCGAAAAATAGCTATCGCGGTTTGGTGAAAATGGGCCCGAAAGCTGACGGTGCAAGAAACTATTCTCAATGCGATTCAATGTTAATTGGAGATACAGCCGAAGCCAATACCTTCCCCTACATTCAAGCAGATAACGATCGCGCCAAAGTAGAACACGAAGCCTCTACTTCTAAAATAGGTGAAGATCAGTTATTTTACTTCGCTCAACGGGGTATTTCCGAAGAAGATGCTGTCAGTATGCTCGTCAGTGGTTTCTGTAAAGATGTTTTAAACGAGTTACCGATGGAATTTGCTGCCGAAGCTGATAAATTATTAAGTCTGAAACTAGAAGGTAGCGTCGGTTAATTATCTAAAATCACGAGTAACAAGTAACGAGTTAACGAGTAACAGTAACTAATGAGCGAAGTAATATTATCTGTCAAAGATTTAAGAGCAAGTATTGATGGTAAAGAAATTCTCAAAGGCTTAAATTTAGAGATAAAAGCAGGAGAAGTTCACGCCATTATGGGGAGAAATGGTTCTGGAAAAAGTACCTTTTCTAAAGTATTAGCCGGACATCCTGCTTATGAAGTGACAGGAGGAGATATTCTTTATAAAGGGGAAAGTATCCTCGAAAAAGAACCAGATGAAAGAGCTAATGAAGGCATATTTTTAGCCTTTCAATATCCGATCGAAATTCCCGGAGTTAGCAATTTAGATTTCTTGCGAGTCGCTTACAACGCAAAAAGAAAATATCACGGGGAAGAAGAAATCGATACTTTTGATTTTGAAGACTTAGTAGAAGAAAAGCTAGATGTTGTCAAAATGAATCCTAGCTTTTTAGAGCGAAGTTTAAATCAGGGTTTTTCTGGTGGTGAGAAAAAGCGCAACGAAATCTTGCAAATGGCTCTTTTAGAACCGAGTTTGTCAATTCTAGACGAAACAGACTCCGGTTTGGATATCGACGCACTGAGAATTGTCGCTGAAGGTGTCAATCAACTGGCAACTCCTGAAAATAGTTCGATCGTTATTACCCACTATCAGCGTCTGCTCAACTACATCGAACCCCACTTCGTTCATGTAATGTACGACGGTCAGATTGTCAAGACTGGTACAAAAGAACTAGCCCTAGAATTAGAGGAACGAGGCTACGAATTTATCGATGAATTAGTGGAGGTAGGTGCATAATGTCACCACTTGTGAGCGTTAAAACAGAAACAAATACCTACCTCAGCAAGTTGTTAAAACAATTTGCATCCGATTCTCAATCTAAAAATCTCAAGGAATTGCGCGATCGGGCAAAGTCTTTAGTAGAAAGTTCTCGTCTTCCCGATAAAAAAGATGAAGAGTGGCAATTTACGGACTTATCGGAGCTTTTAGAACAGGATTTTCAACTAGCTCCCGTCGCAGAAGTATCTACTCAGATACTCGAAGAATACGCTCTTTTAGAAACCCGTGAAAGCCGGATTGTTTTCGTTAATGGATATTATAGCCCAGAGCTATCAAATATCTCTGCAATCGACGCGACAGTCTATGTCGGTAATTTAAAAGGGTTAGACGAAGCGCGACAAGCAAAGATTGTCAATCATTTAGCTGATGAAGTTGGCAACGAAAAACTATTTGCAGCCTTAAATACTTCCGGTTTAGAAGATGCTGCAGTAATTTGGGCCAAAGCCAATGCGATCGCCACCATACCAATCCAGATCTTACACCTCAGCGCGCCGGAAGAATCGACAAAATTTTCTCAACCGAGGACTATTATTGTCGCAGAAAAGAGTTCTAACCTCCAGATCGTTGAAAAATACGGCGTAGCTGGAGATGAATACGGAAAAGTACCTTACTTAACCAATACAGTTACTCAAATTTGGCTCGAAGAAAACGCGAGAGTAAATCATACTAGAGTTCAAAAAGAAGCCTTAAGTTGTTTTCACATCGCTAAAACAGCCGTTTTTCAAGAACGAGACAGCCACTATACTGGGAACGAAATTAGTATCGGTAGCAAATTATATCGCCATAACATCGAAGTAACTCAAAAAGGCGAACAAACCGAAACTAACTTAAACGGTTTAGTAACTATTAGTGACAAGCAATTAGCCGATACCCACAGTTTAGTCTCCCTCAACTTGCCTCACGGTACGGTCAATCAATTACATAAATGCATTGTCAGCGATCGCGCTCGGGCAGTGTTTAACGGCAAAATCTTAGTCCCTCAAAAAGCTCAACTTACTAACGCAACTCAATTAAATCGCAATTTGCTCTTATCTCCCAAAGCAAGAGTCAATACCAAACCAGAACTGCAAATTACCGCAGACGATGTCAAATGCGCTCACGGTGCAACAATATCTCAATTAGAAGAAGATGAGATCTTTTACCTTCGCAGTCGCGGTTTAAAAGAAACAGACGCTAAATTTCTCCTCATCGACGCTTTTGCAGCAGAAATCATCGATCGCATTAGCATCGAATCATTACGCAAGCGATTAACTCAATGCGTTGCTTGTAAAACAGTCAATTAAACAAAAATCTAAACGCTAATGACCGCCATACAAGAAAAAACCCTTGCTGCTAAAATACGCGGTGACTTCCCAATTTTAAACCAGGAAGTACACGGCAAACCGTTAATCTATTTTGATAGTGCGGCTACATCCCAAAAACCTCTAGCTGTCATAGAAACGTTAAATAATTACTATAAATCTTATAACGCCAACGTCCACAGAGGCGATCATTGTCTGAGTGGCAAAGCTACCGACGCATACGAAGCAGCCAGAGATAAAGTAGTTAAATTTATTAATGCAGCATCGCGAAAAGAAATAGTATTCACTCGCAATGCTAGCGAAGCAATTAATTTAGTTGCTTATAGTTGGGGAATGGCTAATTTAAAACCAGGTGACGAAATCATTACCTCGGTAATGGAACATCACAGCAATATAGTTCCTTGGCAAATGGTCGCCCAAAAAACAGGTGCGGTAATTAAACACGTCGGCCTGACTGAAACCGAAGAATTAGATTTAGAACAATATAAATCTCTGCTTTCAGAAAAAACAAAATTAGTTGCGATCGTTCACGTTTCTAATACATTAGGTTGCATCAATCCAGTCAAAGAAATTACTCAAATTGCCCGCGATCGCGGAATTAAAGTATTAATAGATGCCTGCCAAAGCGTCCCCCACATGAAAGTAGACGTGCAGGAAATTGACTGCGATTGGTTAGTAGCAAGCGGTCATAAAATGTGCGCCCCAACTGGTATCGGTTTCTTGTACGGTAAAGAATCAATACTAACAGAAATGCCCCCATTTTTTGGCGGTGGCGAAATGATCGATGAGGTATTTTTAGACCATTTTACTTGTGGCGAATTACCCCATAAATTTGAAGCAGGAACTCCTGCAATTGGAGAAGCGATCGCGATCGGTGCTGCGGTAGATTATTTAAGTAATATAGGTATGGATAATATCCAT
>JASJCW010000107.1 GCA_030065265.1 Prochloraceae cyanobacterium | reverse complement strand
CGTAAACTGGGATCTGTAGGGTATAGTTGACCTTCTTTTTGGCGATCGAGATATTCTAAAATGTCGGTAGAGTCGGTATATGCACCATTTTCAGTAACTAAAACCGGTACGCTACTTCCACCCTCCCGATTGGTATAAAATTGGTGGAACGGTGGGGCATGATTTTCTTCAATATATTCAATATCTAAATAATCTAATGCCCAACGAGCTTTTTCGCAATAATGGCTGATTGTAATTGTAATCAAGCGGTTTTTTACTTTCATAACTCCTCAGAGACCGAACGGTCTGTAAAATGACAAAAAAAATTGTTACAGGTTAGTTTCAATGTATTGACTTAAATGCTTAATTGCCCTGTTTAAGTGAATCGGATCTCGGTATAGTTTACTCATCATAATCGCCCCTTCAACGGTGCAAACGATAATGCTAGCAACTTCATCTGGATTGGTATTCGGGTTAATTTCCCCTTTAGCAATACCTTTTGCGATAATACGACAAATTAGATTGCACAAAGAATCCATTGCTGCTAGGGCTTTTTTTTGTAAAGCTGGATGAGCGTCATCAGATTCGATCGCCGTGTTTAAAATCGGACAACCACCAGTAACAGGAGGATCGTCGATATAAGATAGAAAGTTAGTTAATATTGCCAAAAGACGATCTTTAGCACTAGTCTTTTTTTTCAAAACTTTGAGAGTGCGTTTGCTAACTTGTTGAAATGCATAATCGAAAGCTGCTAAAGCTAATTCTTCTTTACTTTGAAAGTGGTTGTAAATTCCTCCTTTTTTCAACCCAGTAGCCTTCATGACATCGGAAATAGAAGTTCCAAAGTAGCCTTTAGTATTAAACAACTCGGCTGAAATCTTAATTATTTTTGCTTTGGTTTCCTGACTGGACATTACTCAGACCGACTGGTTTCTCATATGGTATCACGGCGATCGCCTAAGAGTTAGATTTATTTCGATCCAACCAAAAATCTATTTTTACTTTCTGGTGCGATCGAAGCAAGTTAAAATTAGCAACGGTAGACTATCTTATCTTCAAAATGAAATATTGGCGAGAAACGATTGCAGTAGCTCAAAGGATTTTAACAGAATTATGGCGACGCAAACGAAGTTTAATTTTTTGGGGCGTTTTTCCGATCGCAATTTTACTACTTAACGGATATATTTATGGAGGAAGAGCGGGAATCCCGACAGCGAAAGCAATGGAATTTGCGGCCCCTTCGAGTTTAGTTGGTGCGGCCTTATTTTTTAGCTGTTTGGGTGGTAGCGTAGCGACAGTAGTTTCAGAAAGAGAACAACAAACCCTCAAAAGACTGTTTATTTCTCCTTTAAGTGGAGTTTCCTATTTTTTAGGAATTTTTGTGGCTCATTGTTTTATCGGTATCGGCCAAACCATTTTAGTCTATACGGTAGCAGCATTTTTAGGTGCGAAGTTTGACGGTTCGATTCTATTAGGATTGGCGATCGTTTTTTTAAGTATTCTTGCTTATGTCGGTGTAGGTTTTATTCTCGGTACTCAATTAGCTAAAAGAGCGGAAGATGTTAATGCGATCGTCGCTACTTTCGGCGTACCTTTATTAATTTTAGGTGGAGCATTTTTACCGACATCTATTTTGCCAAAAAATTTACTAACAATCGCTAAAGTTAATCCTATTTATCACATGAATGAAGCTTTAGTAGGAGTTTGGGCTAGAGGCAAGGAATTTGCAGAAATAGCCGATCGCTTCTGGTTTTTATTCATTTTTGCTTTAGTGACGATCGCTTTAGGATGGATTTCTTATCGCAGTACAATTTACATTGAAAAAAGATTGTAAAAACTATGCTAACCATTAAAAATCTCAAGAAAAATTACGGCAAGAGAGCAGTAATTAAAGACCTTAATTTAGAAATAAAAGCCGGAGAAATATATGGATTGTTAGGAGCAAATGGTGCTGGAAAAACCACGACTATCAATATTATTTGTAATTTAATTGAAGCCGATAGCGGCACGATCGAAATTAACAACAAAAAAGTTTCTCAAGGCACTAAAAAATATGTCGGAGTTGCACCGCAAGAAAATTTACTGTATAAAAATTTATCCTGTCAAGAAAATCTCAAATTTTACGGCAGAATTTACGGTTTAGACGGCAAAAAATGCGATCGCAGAATTGCAGAAACTTTAGCCGCAGTTAACCTATCAGATCGAGCCAAAACCCCCGTAGAATCCTTAAGCGGAGGAATGAAAAGAAGGATCAATATTGCTATTGCTTTAATTCATGAACCAAAGTTAGTCATATTAGACGAACCAACTACGGGATTGGATATTGAAACTCGCTACGAAATTTGGCAATTAATTGAGGATTTAAAAAAACAAGGAACGACAATTTTACTGACAACTCATTTACTAGATGAAGCCCAAAGATTATGCGATCGCATCGGCATTATTAAAGAGGGTAAAATAATCGCCGAAGGAAGTTTAAACGAGTTAAGAAAATTAATTCCAGCCGCAGAAATTGTCATCATTAAAACTAAAGAAACAGAACAAGCTATCTCTAGAGGTAAAGAATTAGGTTTTTGTCATCGCTATTACGGTAACGATCTCGCTTTTTGGTTGCCAGAGAAATTAGAATTAAGAGAAACGCTCGAACTTTTTGCTAATATTAATTTGGAATCTATTTCTAGAAAAGATGTAGATTTAGAACATATTTATCTAGAACTAACAAAAAATGGAATCTAATCCGATCTTACTCGTTCACGGTTTCTTCGTGGGTATGAGAGTTTTTGATAAAATGTTTGCTTATTTAAGTTCTTTAGGTAAACAAGTTCATCGCTTTAATTTAGCAACTGAATACGGTAATTTAGGACTTGAAAAATTAGCAGAACAAATATCTGAATATGCAGATAAAAACTTCGATCGCTCCCAAAAATTCGATCTAGTTGGGTTGAGCATGGGGGGACTGGTTAGCAGGTATTATATACAAAGGTTAGGAGGAAGCGATCGCGTTAATAAATTTATTAGTATTTCTTCGCCTCATAAAGGGACTTTAATGGCTTATCTTCTTCCTGTAAATAGTTGCATGCAAATGCGGCCCGATAGCCATTTTTTAGCAGATTTAAATCGAGATTTAGAAGGATTAAATCAAGTTGATTATACTTGTCTCTGGACACCCTACGATTTTATTATTATTCCGGCAGAAAGTTCTTTACTAGGTGTAGGAAAAGAAATAAAATTACCTGTATTCAGCCACAGAATGATGGTAAGAGACGATCGCACCCTGGATGCGATCGCTCAAATTTTGAATGTTTGAAAAATATTGGTAATATCGAACTGACCAATCTTTACTCCTAATCTTTAGCTAGAGATCCGATCTCCTCAATCGTGTCTTAATTACTTCAGTTCTTCGAGCGATAGATAATTGACTCAAAAATTATTTTAATTCACTGCATATTGAAAGTGAATCGATCTGAGAAATCCTTAAAAGTAACGCTTGAAATCTCACATTTTTAAGGTCAATATTATACCTCGTTAAACCCGCAATCTGATTCAATTGAGTTGTTAGTCAGTAAATTTGGTGAATTTAGATCGATTAGCTGCCAAAACAATTCTTCGATCGCTCTTAAGATCTACTATGCCGTACAAAGAGCTAGATTTTCGGTTTTAAGAGCTGATAAATACTCTTTTAAAATTGAAGCTGCATTGCGATCGAATCCATTATAAGCATCGGTAACAACAACGTTAGTATCCGATGGATAGTAGTCTTTATTATCGTCAATTGCTACCCAATCGTCTTCAGAGGAATTCTGAATCTTCAAAAATTCTTGTACTTCTTGATAGCGATAATATTGATATACTTCATCATTTTCAGAATCTAATAATGGTGTAAATCCAGCTATTCTACTAGCAATATTTGGAGAGAAAAAACTCCGAACCATTTCTAGTGTAAATAAATCTCGCCAAGAAGAACAAATTCCTACTAAAACATCTGGATGTTCTTCTAATATATTTTCAAATAACTCTAAACAAACGGGATCGAACTTTAACAAATTTTGAGAACCCATTGAGTTTTTAAAACTTTTTTCAGGAACGAGAACTCCATCTATATCCAAAAACACCCACATCACTTTTCTTCTTATTTTAAATTTAACTGGTTTAATTTATTATAGACTATTTTTCTTAATATAAAATATCAATTCTCAATAATTAATTGGCAAATAATTGGGCGAGATCGATCAAAATTAATTGCAAATTAGTTAGTAAAAACTAAAGTTATAACTGCTATTTTTTGCGATCGCATTAAAGAGCAATTAAACTTTTGATTTTTATCTAAGTTTGAATTGATTTAGGGAAAATTGAATATTTATCTCAATAACTAGCTAGTTATTTTTTGCAATAAATAGTCAAACTCAACCTTGTTGTTTGATTTTTATCTTCTACTTTAGACCTTTTAAATCAGTTTAGGACTTCAGTCCTAAGCATTTTTGGGACTCGTGTCTGATGTGTTTCTCTCGATTTCAGCTTAGATTATTAATGATTAAAAAATTGAGGTTAATCTAATGAAACCAATTGCCACTGTTATTATATCTATTTATTTTTGTTTAATCATTACAGAAATTATTTGGTCGATTGCGAAATCGAAAAATGTTTATAACTTTAAAGAAACTTGTTCTAATTTGTTTATTTTTATTGGGGGAAGAGGATTTAAATCACTGACAGCCCCTTTAATTTATGTATTTTATGGTTTTTTTCAACCCTACGCCCTGTTTGATATTCCGATTAATGCCTTTTCCTTTATCGGATCTTTAATTATTGTCGATTTTATTTCCTACTGGAATCATCGATTGCTTCATGAAATAAAATTTCTTTGGACAATACACCACGTGCATCATTCCAGTATTTGGATGAATTTTACAACCTCTTTTCGACTCAATTGGTTGGGTGCTTTCATTAGTCCAATATTTTATCTTCCTGTTATTTTATTGGGTTTTCCGCCGACACCGATCGTCATCTCATTACTTCTCAACCTTGCTTATCAGTTTTTCTTGCACACAGAAATTATCGGGCAACTTCCTCTAATTGAAGGATGGCTGAATACACCTTCTGCTCATAGAGTACATCACGGTTCAAACCCAAAATACATTGATAAAAACTATGGAGGAATATTTATCGTCTGGGATCGTTTGTTTGGAACTTATCAACCAGAAACAGAAAAAGTCATCTATGGTGTTACTACTGGTTTTGCCGGACACAATCCTTTTAAACTTCTATTTCAACCCATAATAAAATATTTTCAAGGTTCTTTTGCAACCGAAGCAACTAATCGGCAAAAAATCTTCGATCGCAATTAAATAGAAGGATGAGCGATCGGATCTGAAATGAGAATAATCTCACCGTATAATTAATCCTAAATATTTCTTATCCGATCGAATATTAAAGTGACCCACCCCGTTTATTTAAAATTATTCGAGACTGAATTGAACCGATACAACCGCAGTAATATCTTTTTCTAGAGAAGAAGTATCGTAAATACCGTAATCGCTGACAGCAGTCGAATGACGGGAAGTGATTTGAAAAACGCCAGTTTTAGCACTTCGCACTATACCAACCTGATTTCCAGTAGTTTTGGCGATCGCCTCGGCCCTAGCTTTGGCATCTTTAGTAGCTTCGGCTACCATTTCAACCCGCAACTGACTTAATTTTGTATAGAGATATTGGGGTGCAGACACATTTATATTAATTCCTTGCTCGATTAACTCGTTTAAATCCTGAGATAATTCGGCATATTTTTCGACATCATCCGAGCGAATTTCAAATCTTTGAGATAAGCGATAACCCAAAACTTTACCAGTTTCAACTCCGTTATACCCTCGCTGAGGAATAGCATAATTAGAAATAGCACTTAAAGTAATTGCATTATCGGGAACTTGTTTTTGTTTGAGATAAGTTTTTACTCGTTGGATCTGACTTTTTAAACTTTGATAAGCATCTCGAGCTGTTGGTTCTTGACTCGAAAGAGAAAAACTTAAAATAATATAGTCAGCTCTAATCGGTTTTTTGGCAGAACCAGTCACTACTAAAACGTCATTAGCTGCTTTAAAATCGCGAATTGCCGATCCCGCCACAAAAGCACTACCAAATAACGATAAAGAAAGTACGGTTAATCCAGCAAATAATTGCGGAAATGGCTTCATTGTCGTAGAGGTTCTCATTTTCTTTCTCCACTCAGAAAAACTATAACCTATGACGTTATCCTCCCAACCTTAGTTTCTTGCTGTTGTTCGATCTTGGTATTGGGATTGAAAATCTTCTTTCTGACTATATTGTCTCAACAAAAATTAGTTTTTCTTCAGTCAATCACTATCTAGATATACAAAAATTTACGCATTTTTTATTTTTCTTAACAAAAGAATTGATTTGATTCTTACAGAGAAAATAAGTAATTAAAGTAGCTTAATTAAATTTAATCTACGCGCTATTTCTTGAGATATATCTTTTAAATTGTTTATAATTTAATTTAGTAGTTGTTCTATAATAAAGCTACTCAATTGTGAAACTAGTTAGATTTATAAAGAACAGCCAAGTATTTTCTGGTATTAACTTCAAATTAAATAACATCTCCGAGTTAAATACATTTATATTATGAACGAAGACATACTTTTTACTAATTGGCTGAAAATAGCTGAGCTAGATCTCAAAATTGAAGTAGCCGAAAATCCTAATTCCCCGGTCAATTTTTTGGAAATCTTGGCAAAAGATCCAGATCCTCATATTAGAATCACAGTCGCTGAAAATCCCAACACGCCGACTTGTATTCTCAAAATGTTAGTAGAAGATTCAAATCCTTGGGTCAAAATGAAAGTAGTTCAAAGATTGATTGTTTCCTCGCAATAATTAAGTCTTACTTCTAGGAAAAGAACTTAACTCGCTGCACTCGAGCAAAGTGATTCCGATCGCTTCAGTAAAATCACTTAAACGTTAAGTTTTTATTTAAAGATAGAAGTAAAATTAAAATATATGGTATTCATTATCAACGCCAATAATTCAGATCTAGAATATTGTGCCCTAGTTTTTAAGATTAAAAATTCTCAGGAAATTATTTCCGGTCTTGTTTATCTAGATCGCTTATTTATGCTGGCCGAATCATATTCTAAAAATGAATTGAAAAAAGCGACAAAATTATATAAAAAGTATTTACAAGTAGAAACAAATCTAACGGCGATTATAGTTGAAAGTTCGGAAAATGTGGGTCTTTGGATTCATGACGAACGTTTAGAAAAAATCAAACCTTCTGGAAACAAAAAAAATAGTGAGTTATTTGAAAATAAAATCTCTGCAGCAGATACAATCGTAGAAAATCAACAAAATCGCCAATACGGATCGATAGAAAGCTCCAAACCTCTAAAAAAAACAGTCTTTATCTCTAAACAGGCGATCCAAGAACGCAAAAAAAAATTAACATACAGGGGTATTAGTATAGCTGGTTTAAAACCTATTTTCTAAAAGCTATTAAAAAAAATCGATGTTTATTTTAGTTCTTTTCAAGCCTGAATCATAAAAAAAATCTAACTTTTCCATCTGATAAGATAGTTAGCTTGTATGAATTATTTTAGAATAAATTCGATCGAGATCTTTTTGAAACGAAAATAATTTAGTCCGATCTATATCTATATTTCAATTACGATACTACAATGACAATTCACATAGAACTAGAAGAAAAACAAAAATTAAGCAAAAAAATCAAAGGAGTAACTGCTTTAGGATTGTTGCTGATAGTATTAGGGATAATTGCAATTGTCCAAGGATTATTTGCTCTTTCAACAACTCAGTTATTATTTGAAGAAATGTTTTTAGCTGGGGGAATTATTCGGTTAATTTATGCCTTGAATACTCGTCAATCGAAAAAATTCTCCCTTAAATTAATAGTTAGTTTAATCTATATAGTGACTGGTTTACTAATAACGATCGCACCCGATACGATCCTTCTTGTCGGATTTGCAATACTAGCAAGCGGTATTGTCGAAATTATTTTAGCCGTTCAAGTCAAACAAATTGCTTTTCAATGGGGTTGGATCTTATTAAGCGGCATTATCGCGATAGTTTTAGGTATTTTAATTAGCTCTGGATTTAATAGCATTCAAACTATCGGTATTTTAGTCGGAATTAATTTATTAGCTACTGGAGTTTGGCTGACAATAGTATCGAGAGCCACTTATTTAGCCCTAACAAAATCAATTTCCCAATAATTTAAAAAGATTGGAAGTTTCGCATTCCAAGTAATTTTATTGGTCGCGAAACTCCTCAAATATTACTCGCTATTAAATAGATCGTCTTCGTTAAGGCCCGTATTTAACTAATAGTAAATGGGCGCAAGGTACGAGTGAAATAGCCAAGAAAGTAGCACCACCAACACCACCAGCAATAGCTACAGCCAAGGGAGGCCAAGTAGCACCACCATCGATCCAAAGAGGAATAAATCCAGCTACAGTTGTTAAGGTCGTGGTTAAAACGTGACGGGTAGAATAGACAACTACATCGCGAACGGCTCTGCGATCGCCCATTCTTGCTTTGGGATCTGCTCGCAAAGCGGCCAAAATGACGATCGAATCGTTAATTGCGATGCCAACCAGACCGATCGTGCCGAGAATTGCCATAAACCCGAAAGGATAACCGAACAACCATAAAGGAAGTAAGCCCAATCCGATCGCGCTAAAGCCGACGACACCGATAATATAGGCTGCTCGAAAAGAACCGAAAGAAAGAACCAAAATTGCCGTCATAATGCCGAGTAAAATCCAGACAGTAGATAGCAACCGTCCGATCGCATTGTTGCGCGCTGCTTCTTCGCCGCCAAATTCAATTTTATAGCCCGAGGGAATTTCAATGCGATCTGCTTTGAGTTGCTTTTGAAAATCTGCGATTACAGTAGAAGGTAAAACTCCGGCATTAATAAAAGCTTGAACTCGATTGAGTCTTTGACCGTTGCGACGAACGATCGTCGATTCTTCCGGTACTAGTTTAAGTTGGCCCAAATCGTTGAGCGAAACCGAAGGTAAATTATTATCGTCACTACCATTTTGTCTGGCGGATAATTCTAAAGAGAAGATTTCATCTAAATTGCCTCTTTCTTGGTTAGATACTCTCACCCTAACTGGCAACTCTTCGGTACTTTCTAAGATAGATCCTCCGGTAGTACCTTCGAGAAGAGCGTCAAGTTGTTGAGCGATTAGAGTATTATCGAGGCCTGCGAGTCTGGCTTGTTCTTCATCTACTAAAAAAGCTAATTTAGGTACTGTTTCTGTTAAATTGGCGCGGGTGTAAATTACATTATCTAGTTTATTCAGTTCCCCTTGCAATTCTTTGCCTAAGTTGCGTAAATTTTCTAAATCCGAGCCGTAAATTCTCACTTCCAAGGGTGCGTTAATTACGGGCCCTTGTTCTAACTGTCTCACCAAAATCCTTGCAGCAGGAAATTCTTGATTTAATTCTTTTTGCAAGCTGGGAATCATTTCCCTACTCTTAGCCGCAGAATTGACTTTAACAATTCCTTGAGCGTAGTTCGGGGAGCTTTTTCTACTTCTGGGTAAATTGTAGTAGAATGCCGGTGGGTTAGCCCCTAAAAACCACTGGGTGTTAACCACTTCGGGCCGAGCCAGAATTTTGTCTCTTACTTCCATTACTGTCGATTTTGTTTGTTCGATCGCAGTTAATGGGGGTAGTTCCAATTCAACGTAAAACTGATCTCGCTCTGCTGGGGGGAAAAATTGTTGTTGTAAATTAGAAGCAACAATTAAACCGTTTAAGGGCAAGATTAAGGCTAAGGCTACCCCCAAAATCGGTTTAGCAAAAATTTTATCTAGAAAACTAGCATAAATAGCGGTTATTTTCGGATGAGAAAAGCCTCGATGCCAAGCTTTTTGCCAGAGCGATCGATATCTTTTTTCGTAATTGAGATGATTCAACTTTCCAGCTAAAGTGGGAATTACGGTTAAAGAAACGAATAAAGAACTGAATAAAGCTAAGATTACGCTGATACCGATCGCCCGTACGAATTCCCCAGAACTTCCCGGAAGCAAGATAATCGGCATGAAGGAGAGAACTGTAGTTAAAGTTGAAGCTAAAAGGGGAACGGTAAGGTATTTGACTGTAGAAGCTATGGCTTTGGCTGGTTTGATGCCTCTTGTTAGTTTTTGTTCTACTTCATCGACAACTACGATCGCATTATCAATTAACAATCCTAAAGCAATCACTAATCCAGTAATCGAAATTTGGTGCAAGGGAATCTTCAATAAGATCATCCCGCCAAAAACGATTAAGATCGATAGAGGTATCGAAGCGCCGACCACGATCGCCGATCTCCAACCCATCAATAAAACCGTACTGGCAATTACGCAAACAATCCCGATCGCTAAATTTTGAAACAGACGAGATAGGGTATCTTGAACGTAAAAATTCTGATCGAAGAGAATTTCTAAGCCAATTCCGTCGGCAAGTCTTTGTTCGGCAAATTTTGTTAAAGTTTGATTTGTTGCTAAACTCCAGCGATCGATCCTTTGACTGGGGTTCATTAAGACAGCCAGGACAATTCCGGGTTTTCCATTCACGATACTTGCTTCAGCTTGGGGTTCTTTGATACCTTTTTTAACTAAAGCAATATCACCTAGCTTGCTAAATTGACCCGACTCGTCGCGATCGCTGCTGCACCCGTCGCATCTAATCGGAATTTGGCGAACTCGCTCTAAAGAGTCTAATTCCGTTTTAATTTCTAAGAGCAGATCGCTGTTACTCCCGCGCAACTGTCCGGCCGATACTTTAGCATCGCTTCTTTGAATTTGCTGGGATAGTTCTTTTAAATTTAAGTTTAAAGCCGCTAATTTGGCAGAATCTACTTTAACGATAATTTCTTCTTGGGAATCGCCGAATAGCTCTACTTTTTCCGTCCCCGCTACCGCTCGCAAATCTTCTTTAAGATCTTTTGCCAGACGATTGAGGATATTATAGTTAGGCTCTCGAGGTAAATTCCATTGCAGGGCAACAAACTTAGTAAAAGCTCTAGCTTCTATTTCTTCAAAGTCCGGTTCTGTTACTTCTCGGGGCAAATCGGGAACGACATCCTCGAGGCGATCGCGTACCTGCGACCACACTTCTTTAACGTCAGACACTTCGTCCTTTAATTGTAAAGTGATCGCCGAATTTCCGAGACGAGATGTCGAAGTAATGTTTTTAATGTCGGGAATTTGAGATAATTCCTGTTCGATTGGTTCGCTTACTAAAGATTCTACCCGCTCGGCCGAAGCTCCGGGAAAAAAAGTTTGGATGAGGGCATATCTTGGCGATAATTGGGGTTCTTCCATGCGCGGTAAACTCAAAAAAGCAGAGATTCCCCAAATTAAAATTAGTCCTACAGTGAGGATTAATAATCTATAATTACGATAAAATATATTCCACATTATTCTTTTATAGAAGTTACTAATTGTCCGGGAACTAAGCGATGAGTTCCGTTAATAATAATGCGATCTTTCGGTTCTAAAGTCCCTCTGACAAAAACGCGATCGCTTTCTGCATGAATTACTTCGACATATTTTCGAGTTAGTTTAAAAATATCTTTTTCACCCGGCTCGCGATCGCCTAAAACATAAGCAGACCAAAGTCCTCGAGTGCCCCTAACTAATGCAGTAGTCGGAACCCAATATCCAGTTCCAGCAATATTTTCAGTCACTTCTAATTTTGCTACTTGACCGGGCCAAATATTTTGAAACTTATTTCGATCTAAAGTTAAAACTACGGTAACAGTTCTATTTCTCGAGTCTAATTCTGGCAAAAGAGAAGTAACTACTGCAGGATAATTTTTGCCGTTAATTTCTAAATCTTGGGAACTGCCAATTTTTATTTGACTTGCTGTAGTCACCGGAACGCCTATTTTAGCTTCTATTTTCCGATTTTCTACTAATCTTAAAACAGGTTGAGAAGCTGAAACCGCACTTCCTTCATCGAATCGTCTTAAGGAAATAGTTCCGTCAAAAGGAGATCTGAGAATACTTTTTTCTAACTCAATTCTAATATTTTCTAAACTTGCATTTAACCGTTCTACTCGTGCTTGCTGTCCTTGAATTATTTCCGGTCTAGTTCCAGCTAATAATTCATTTAGTCTACTTTGAGCTTCTTCTAAACGCGCTCTTATTCTTCTTTTCTCGAAGGTAACTTCGTCGAGTTGTTCGTTAGATATTGCTCCTTGACTAAATAGTTGTTGTCTTCTTTGTTCTTTTCTTTGTGCTAAATTTAATTGTGCTTCTAAATCCCTAACAGATGCTCTAGATGCCTCAATCGTTTGCGATCTAGGCCCTGCTTTTAATTCCCTCAATCTTGCTTTTGCTTGCGCTCTTTGAGCGATTAATTCCCTTTCTTGTGCTTTGATACTTCTCGTATCTAAATATGCTAGCGGAGTTCCCCTTACTACTTTATCTCCTTCTTCTACAAAAATTTTCAAGATCTGTCCAGAACGTTCAAACCCTAATTCGCTAGTTCTATTTGCCGATATTTTTCCGCTATAGTTTCTCTTAACTGAATAAGCATCTACTTTTTCTATTTCTACACTTTGTACTGGAAGGATCGTATTCTCTAATTTTTCTGCTTCTTTATTAGTGCTAAATCCTAAGAGATTTCTTGCTCCTGGAGTTACGACAATTAACAAAAAAGCCGAGATGAAAATATTAATCAGCCCCCAGGTCAAATTAAACTTATTTAATCCTTCGCCAGTCTTTTTTTCTTGTTTTTCTGACTGAAGATTGTCGACTAATTTTTTCTCTTTTATTGCAATTTTATTGCGATCTAATAATTCTTTTTGCGCCATAATATTTTTATTTCTTTAAATTTAATTATTTGACAATTTACAAAAGATTTAGTTTTATCGAAAATCGAAGATAGGAATATGAAACTGCTTTCGGCTGAGATTTTGTTCATCGAATCTGTTTTCGATCTCAACTTAATTGCGAGCTGAAGACTCATCCTGAGCTAGTCATTATTTAAGTAACTAATCCTCAATCGGATCGACCGAGTCAAGACAATTCAAAAAGTGGTCAATTACCATTTGACCGAATCTAGTAAATTAAGTATTAATACTAGTTCGCTTAAATTCTATGTATAACTCACACTATCTAGCAGTGGCAAGAAAATTTAAAATTTCTGCTATCTCGATTGACAATATATAGTAAGACTCATTAATAATTTTGGACTTTATCCAAAATTCACAGATCTAGCTACCTGTATAAAATACTCATAAATTAAACTGTTTACAACTTGCATAAAATATTCATAGATATTTATACTTACAATAGCAAATATAAAAATTAAATTTAAAATCAAATACCAAATATTTCTGAATCTAACTTATTTTAAGAAAATATTGAAATTTTAAAAATTTGAATTTTCAAAACAAAAGCAATTTCAGCATAAATCCTCATCGCTCGAACAAGAAAAAAACAACTAAAGCCTCTGATGACAACACAAACTAGACCTATAGCAAGCATAAAATTAAATCGATCTTGGCAACTATTTCGTTTAATCATCCCGTATATTGGTTTGATTGTTGGGATGTCGACGATCCTCAGCGATCGCAACCTTCACTTAGAGTTGCTTTTACCCACTTACGTTTTTACAGCAATAACCGGATTGGGATTTACGGTAGGATACCACCGTTTATTTGCCCATCGCAGCTTTGAAGCCGTAAAACCAGTTAAGATTTGTTTAGCAATTTTAGGCTTGATGGGAGCGCATTTAACTATCTCCGAATATGGAGGAATACACCGAGCGCACCATGCAACGAGCGATCGCCCTGGAGATCCCCACTCTCCCAGATTAGCAAAGGGATTTTGGCGCGGTTTTTGGTATTCCCATACGGGTTGGTTGTTTGCTGCAGATTTAGATATTGAAGCTTTGAAACATAAATATGCTTCTGACTTGGTAAAAGATCGGGTCATCTCCCAACTTGACAAATTGCATTTTCTCTGGGTTGGATTGGGTTTGATTTTACCGAGTTTATTGGGTTGGGTAATTTTTGGCAACGTAGAAGGAGCAATTACGGGATTTTTCTGGTGGGGATTAATACGGATGTTCTTGCAAGATCAGATTGAATTTTGCACTAGAGGTTTGGCGCATTATTGGGGCGATCGCGACTTTGAAACAACAGATTACAGCACAAACCATCCGATCGCCCTTTTATCTTTAGGAGAATGGCACAATAACCATCATGCATTTCCTTATTCTGCAAATCAAGGTTTGAAACCCTGGCAATTAGATTTTAATTATTTTGCGATCGCTACCTTAGAAAAACTAGGTTTAGTCAGCAATGTCAAACGAGTATCCCTTCAAGAAATAAAGCAAAAAAGTTAATCGAGTTAGCAATTATGGAAAAAAATATTGCTTTTTTAGATATTTTAAAATTAGGGCAAAATAATGTTTCAAGCCGGTTAGGAAAACTTTTACTTTATCCGCTCAATTTAATGGCGATCGCGCCTTATATTTATGTATTTGCTTTAGAATTGACGAGCAAAATACTTTTTTATATTTTAGAGATATTGCTCTGGATTCCTGGAGTAAAAAAAATAGCAGAGATTCGCGATCGAACTGCGATTATTGTTGCCAAAAAAACAATGAAGGACGCAAGGGATTATCCTTTCTTACAAACAATTTTTATTATTACGCCTTTACTAATTATTTCTTTAAGTTTGCAGTTACTATCTCCAGGATTTAGTTGGGGATTAGCTATCGCTCATATTATCGTTCTTTTCGGGCCGAGAAAGTTAGATTTTTACTTTCATTTCTTTGCTTGCAAACATCTTGAAGCCCATCGCCTCCAAGGTTTATATCAAAAGCCCTATAACTTATTTTTAGATCGATATTTTGAATGGTTTTTAGGGATTTTTTACGGCAACATTCCAGAAATGGAGAGGTGCGCTCACGTCGGCATTCATCACGCCGAAAATAACAATCTTCACGATAACTTATCAACTCTAAAATACGATCGCACTAACTTATTTCATTTTATAGAATATGTCTTTTATAATTCTTATTGGCACAACAGCGGCTTGGGAGCTTTAGTCTATTTTTACAAAAATAAAAGATGGAAGCTATTCCGGCAAATGGCAGTAGGAGTAATATTTTTCTACAGTGCCGTGCTGATTACCTTGTGGCTAGATTGGCGATTTAGTTTAATGTACTTAATCTTGCCTCATTTAATCCATCAGTGTTTAAATGCATTTTTAAATTGGACTTGGCATATTTTTGCCGATCCAGAAGAGCCGCAAAATTACTACACCGGAAGTATTACCTTAATTGAAGACAAAGATGATTTTATGTACGAAAATTATCATCTTTCTCATCATTTGCAACCTGCTCGTCATTGGAGTGAGAATTACGAACATTTTCAAGCCAATCAAAATGGTGTGTACCGGGATAAAAATGCCATGGTATTTAAAGGAATTAATCTAAAACAAGTCTTCGTCTTAACGACTAGACAAACAAACCTTGACGAACTAGCAAAACATTACGTAGATTTGAGTAAGAAATTAGATCGGCAAGAAATTATCAAGCTATTAGAAAATAGAACTAGTCCGATATATTAAATTCTTAAGTCGCGTTTATAAACATTTTTAAAATTAAAGATCGAAAGATCGTAAGCATATGGAAAAATCAACTATAAATAGCTCCAAGCTACAAAAAAATCCGATCGCGATCGTTGGGATAGCTTCTCTATTTCCAGAAGCAGAAAATAACCGAGCTTATTGGGACAATATTATTAATAAAGTTAATTGTATTAAAGAAGTTCCCGAGAGCCATTGGAAAGTAGAAGATTATTACGATTCCAACCCCAGAGCTGAAGATAAAACTTATTGTAAAAAAGGTGGATTTATTCCCGAAGTAAAATTTAATCCCATGGAATTTGGGATGCCACCAAACGTATTAGAAGTTACCGACGTATCTCAATTAATCTCTTTGGTAATCGCCAAACAAGCAATGGAAGATGCAGGTTACGGGGAAAAAAGAGAATTTGCTAGAGAGCGAGTCGGGGTAATTATCGGCGAAGCAGCCATGGGAGGACAAGCAAGTATTCCCCTCCGTGCCAGGTTAGAACATCCCGTATGGCGCAAAACACTTAAGAGTAGCGGGCTTTCCGACCAAGAAACTGAAAATATTATCGAAAAAATACTAGCTAACTATAAAGCATGGCAAGAAAATTCCTTCCCCGGAATGTTAGGTAATATTATCGCCGGAAGAATAGCTAACAGACTCGATTTAGGAGGAACTAACTGCACCCTAGATGCAGCCTGTGCTAGCTCTTTAGCCGCATTTAAAATGGCAGTCAGCGAACTCTTAGAAGGGGATGCGGATATGATGCTGACTGGGGGAGTAGATTTAGATAATACCGCATTTGCTTATTTGTGTTTTAGTAAAACACCAGCCCTTTCCTTAAAACAAGAAATTAGACCCTTCGATATCGACTCCGACGGGATGATGTTAGGAGAAGGGATCGGGATGATGGTATTGAAGCGGTTAGAAGATGCCGAAAGAGACGGCGATCGCATTTATGCAGTAGTTAAAGGAATCGGAACTTCTAGCGACGGAAAATATAAAAGTATTTACGCACCTTCTCCCCAAGGACAAGTTAAAGCAGTGAAAAGGGCTTACGCAAATGCCGGTTTTGCCCCAAAAACTGTCAAATTAATCGAAGCACACGGTACGGGAACTTATGTAGGCGATCCTGCCGAATTTACGGCTATTAACCAAGTATTTAGCGCAGATAAAGCACAGTACGGCTCGATCGCCCTAGGAAGCGTCAAATCTCAGATCGGCCATACTAAAGGTGCGGCCGGTGCGGCTGCTGTAATTAAAGCAGCTTTTGCCTTACATCACAAAATTCTACCGCCGACAATTAACGTTACTAAACCAAACCCACGACTGAATATCGACAAGTCGCCTTTTTACTTAAATACTGAGACGAGACCCTGGATTAGTTTACCAGAAGAACCGAGAAGAGCGGCAGTAAGTTCTTTTGGTTTTGGCGGAACTAACTATCACGTCGTTTTAGAAGAACATACTTGCGAACACGATCGCCCCTATCGTTTGCATCAAACTGGGGAGACGATTCTTTTACATGCTAAGACACCAGCAGAGTTATTAGATAGATCCCGCAACCTCTTAGAACAATTAAAATCCGATTTAAAAGAGCAGTCTTATCGAGAAACGATTCAAGAGTCCAAGCAAGCAAAAATACCTTTATCCAATGCCAGAGTTGGCTTTGTTGCCAGTGCGATTTCAGAAGCGATCGAGAAATTAGCAATAATTATTAAATTACTTCAAGCAGGGCGATCGCCAAGGGTGGCGCGCGAAGCGCGATCGCAACAAGTTTGGGAGCATCCTCGAGGAATATACTACCGCGAATCCGGTTTGAATTTAGAAGGCAAAGTCGTCGCTTTATTTCCCGGACAAGGTTCGCAATATTTAGAAATGGGTAAAGAATTAGCCCTTAATTTTCCCGAACTGCGTCAAGTATATGCCGAAATGGATCGGCTTTTGACTAGAGACGGACAGATCGAAATTTCTAAGGCCGTATTCCCCAAACCGGTATTTACAGAAGAAGAGAAACAAGCTCAAATCAAAGATTTAAACCTGACAGAATACGCTCAGCCAGCGATCGGTACCTTTAGCGTTGGTTTGTATCGAATTCTCGAAAAAGCAGGCTTTAAAGCCGATTTTTGCGCCGGTCACAGTTTTGGCGAATTAACCGCCCTTTGGACTGCTGGGGTGTTGAATTTAAAAGATTACCTCTTCCTCGTCAAAATCAGAGGACAACTGATGGGTAGTTCTGGGGATGCCGGATCGATGCTAGCAGTTAGCGGCGATGTAAGCAAGATTCAGGAGATAGTCGCTCGATTCGATCGCGTCAGTATTGCTAACTATAATTCCAATCAACAAGTAGTTTTAGGAGGTGAATTAGAACAGCTAGAAGAGATTCAGGATATTTTAAACTATCGCGGCTTATCTACAGCTATTTTGCCAGTTTCTGCCGCATTCCATACTCCAAACCTCAATTATGCAGTCAAACCCTTTGCCAAAGCGATCGCGGCGATCGACTTTAATAAACCAGAAACACCAGTTTACAGCAACGTCACCGGCAAAGCATATCCAGCCTATCCTAAAGCAATTCAAAACATATTAAAACAGCAAATTATCAACCCAGTTAAATTTCAACAACAAATAGAAAATATTTATGCCGATGGCGGATATTGTTTTGTGGAAATCGGGCCGAGAAACGTACTAACTAGACTGGTAAAAGATATCCTCGGCGATCGCCCCCATTTAGCAATTAGTCTGAACGGTAGCCGTCAAAAAGACAGCGATCGACAATTTAAAGAAGGAGTTTTACAACTGCAAGTAGCAGGCTTAAATTTAAATAATATAGATCCTTATCAACAATATTCTCAAATTAATTCAACCCCAAAAACATCGCCTAAATTAATCTTTGCCTTAAACGGTATCAATTATGTCAGCGAGAAAACTAAAGCAAATGCTATTAAAGCTTTGCACAATGGCGGTAAAATAACTAAAATTTCCGAACCGAAAAAAAACGAATTAAAACCAGATTTAAACAATATAAAAACAACTATGAAATCAACTTATAAACTCGATCGCGAAAAGCTGTTAACAGCTGTAGAAAATAACTCGGCTCGATTCGATCGCTACCAACAAGCGACCTTAGAAATTCAGCAAGATTATTTAGATTATCAAAAAGAATACGCCAAAATCTTCTTCGACTTAATTCAGCAGCAAAATTCCTTACTTGCAAGCGACAATTATGCGGCTGCTACAGAAGAACATAAATCGGCAATTCTCGATAATTTAGAGCGGAATATGAACCGCTTTCACGAGCACCAATCTCAAACTTTGCAAGGATATGAAAAATCGCTCGAGCATCAAGTAGAATCGGTTAAAAATTTCTGTCAGTTGATTCAAGGACAATACAATTTATTATTTACCGATCTAGATAATAAAGAAGCATTTTCTGAATCGATTCAAAGCGATCGAAAATCTTCAGCACCAAAATTCGAGCAATTATCTCCCGTAAAAAATTTAATTGAATCCCAGAAAAAAGAGTCAATTAAACCAGAAACTATAAAAAGCAACGGACATAAAAAATTAGAACCGAAGACCCAATTAATTACTAAACTGCAAACAAACGTAAATAAAAAAGCTGCTAGTAATGGAAACGGAACTAAAAAAAGAGCCACTTTCTCACCATTAATTACTGCAGAAACAATTAAAAAAGAAGCGAGCGAACAACCGCAAAAATCTGCATTAGATGTTACTAAACCACAAGAAAAACCAGCAGAAATTATTGCCGTAGTTGGTTACGAGAAAATAGCTGAAACATTATTAGCAGTAGTCAGCGAAAAAACCGGATATCCCAGCGAAATGTTAGAAATGGATATGGATATCGAAGCAGACTTAGG
>JASJCW010000106.1 GCA_030065265.1 Prochloraceae cyanobacterium | reverse complement strand
AACTTAAAGCTGAACGGATTATTTTAGTTGTCATAGTTCAGCCCTCCTGAGAAAGACCGATCTTGTCATTTTCATTTTAAATTTTACTTAAGTAGGCGATCGCCTGATTTAATAAAAATCAAGATTAGTAATAAATATGGCTCTACAGAACTTAACTTGCAAAACTAACAGTAATTACGAGATGAGGATCTCTAGCAAGGGCAGTTATTTAAATTGGAATTCTTTAAAAGTTGCATCTACTTGAAATTCTGGGGCGATAAATTAAATTTTTTCCACTTAAATAGTTGCCTACTGTCACCACCACAAATTATCTAACTTTGCTTAAATTTTTGCGATTGCAAAAAACTTATTAATTAGGAGATCGATTTCTAATTAAAATAAAAATGAAAGAGCGATCGCTTTTCGTGCCTAAATAAGATTTCACTAAGGTAAAAGAAAATGTTTCCTGTCGATTTAACTTTTTTATTTTTAGTTGGAACGGTCGCCTTACTGCCAATTGCTCTGCTAATGGCAGAATCAGTCTGGCCTGCAGATCGAGATTCAAATTCAAGCTGAACCAACTAGAAAAAAATTAGATTAAAAATAAAAATATCTTTTTTGCAGAGAGAATCAATTGCATTGTTCGCAGCAGGAGTTGGCAATTGATTTTCTGAGGATATATTTTCAATCTAAAATCGATCGCAGGGCAAAAAAAATATGCAATTTAGATCCAAAGTTACTGTTACGCTCATCTTGATAGGGATAATAGGTTTGACTCTGATGTCGAGTCTAATCCATCTACTGACTGAATCGTGGTGGTTTGAGGCTGTAGGCTTTGAGGAGGTTTTTTGGACGAGAATTAGTTGGCAAATCGGGATCTGGATTGTTACCTTTGCTATTTACAGTTCCTTTCTTTGGTTCAACTACTGGTTAGCTACGAGTTTAACCAGCGATCGCTCTTTTCGCTTGTTTGAAGGCAGCGAATTAGAACCTTACAGCAAAACTATCTCAAAATTGGCGGCTTTAGTGCTTATTTTTCTAGTTGCCTTCAGCGCAGCAACTGCCAGTTCGGCTGTTTGGCAAACTATTTTAAAATTCTTTAATGCCACCGATTTGAACCGTAGCGATCCAATTTTCGGCAAAGATATCGGATTTTATCTATTTCAGCTGCCTTTGTACGAAGGTTTACAAAATTGGTTATTTAATTTGCTAGTAACGGGATTAGTGGTCGCGATCGCAGTTTATCTGTTGAAAGGCATAATTAGATTCAATCTTTCACAAGAAAAAGTCAAGTTAAAACAGCAATGGCAAAATTATCTCCAAAGCAAACAGAAAATTCACATTAGCCTCTTATTAGCAGCGATCGCCGCCACTATTGCCCTCGATTTTTGGCTGAAACGTTACGACTTGCTGTATTCTACTCGAGGGGTAGTTTGGGGTGCGGGCTATACCGATAGCCACGCCCAACTATTTGCCTATTGGGTAATGGCGATCGTGGCTTTAATGTTGGGGATTTCTTTGATTTTGCCAGTTTGGTCGCAGAAAACGATGCTGCCGCTTTACGGAATTGGCATTTATACGATCGCTTTAGTTCTGGTTAGTGGTATTTATCCCGAGTTCCAACAGCGATTTATTGTCGAACCTAACGAACTAGATAAAGAATTGCCTTATATCGAACACAATCTAGAATTTACAAGACTTGCTTACAATTTACACGATATAGAACGAGAAAAATATTCAGTCTCTTCTCAATTAACTGCTGAGACGTTGGCGCAAGCTCGAGGCACGATCGAGAATATTCGCTTGTGGGACTATCGACCGCTTCTGAATACCTATCGTCAACTCCAAGAAATTCGCCCCTACTACCAATTTAACGATGTCGATATCGATCGCTACACCCTCGATGGCAAATATCGTCAAGTTATGCTGTCACCGCGAGAATTATCTTATCAACGAGTTCCGCAACCAGCCCAAACTTGGGTCAACAAACGCCTCAAATACACTCACGGTTACGGCTTAGTCATGAGTCCGGTTAATCTGATTACTCCCGATGGGTTGCCAGTTTTCTTGATTAAAGATATTCCTCCGGTTTCTCAAGTAGATTTAGAAGTTAAAGAACCAGCGATCTATTATGGCGAAGAGAACGAGCGTTACATTTTTACCGGGACTGCTACTTCAGAGTTCGACTACCCCAGAGGCGGTGCTAATGCTTTTACTAAATACCAGGGAACTGGTGGCGTAGCAATTCCCAGTCTTTGGCACAGATTGGCTTATGCCTACGATCTCAGCAGTTTAAAGATTTTAATTTCTAACTATTTTACGAACAATTCTCGCATCCATTACTATCGCCAAATCAGAGAACGGGTCGCTCATGTCGCTCCCTTTTTGCAGTTCGATCGCGACCCTTATATTGCCGTCATTAATGGCAGGTTGCAGTGGATCGTCGATGCTTACACCACCAGTAACCGCTTTCCCTATTCCGAACCGTTTTTCTCTCAAACTCAAGCAGAAGTCTTCGGAAGCGACAAAATCAACTACATTCGCAATTCAGTTAAAGTCCTCGTCGATGCCAAAGACGGGACAATGCAGTTTTTTGTAATTGAAGACAACGAACCAGTTCTTGCTACCTACCGCAAAATCTTTCCCAATCTCTTTCAAGGCCCAGATACCATTCCCCCTGAAGTAAAAGCCCATTTTCGCTATCCCCTCGATCTTTTCAAAATTCAGGCTCAGATGTATTTGTCCTATCATATGAACGATCCCCAAGTCTTTTACAATCGCGAAGACCTCTGGCGTTTGGCGACGGAAAACTACGATGGCAATCAACAGCCCATCGAACCTTACTACCAAATTATGAACTTGCCAGGGTCTTCCCCAGAAGAATTTGTTCTCATTCTCCCCTTCACTCCAGTCAATAAAGATAATATGATTGCTTGGATGGCAGGCCGTTGCGATCGAGAACAATATGGCAAACTCTTGTTGTACGAATTTCCCAAACAGGAACTAATTTACGGCCCGTTTCAAATCGAAGCCAGAATCGACCAAAATCCAGAAATTTCCCAACAGTTAACCCTTTGGAGTCAAAAAGGATCGAGGGTAATTCGCGGCGATCTTTTAGTGATTCCGATCGACGGTTCTTTGCTGTATGTCGAACCGATCTATTTACGTGCCGAACAAGGAGAATTGCCGGAGTTAAGAAGGGTGATTGTTGCTTACGATAAAGAAATAGTAATGCGTTCTAGTTTGGAAGAATCTTTAATTGCTATCTTTAATAAAGGGGGTTCGCCGCCAGTTTCCCAGCCATCCCAGCCGATCGAAGCTGACTCGGATTTAATTAAAAAGGCAGCCACTATCTTTCAAAAGTCAGAATCGGCAAGGCGCGAAGGGAATTGGGCAGAATACGGCCGCTATCAAGAACAGCTCAAAGAGATTTTTCAACAGTTAGAGCAGAATTAGGGAGGAAAATAATCTTATGGTTACTCCTAAAGATCCCTCTTCTCCCGTCCGCTAGCTTCGCTGCACTTTGTGTACGCGGTGCGCTGAGCTTACTGTCACGAGCAATTAGCTAAACTTAATACATGAGAACTGCTTGTTTGTTTTCAAGGAGAACTAAATCGATGAACCAAATTGATTACGATAAAATGAGCGATTCGGAACTAAGAGCTTATTGTCTTTCTCATGCCGACGATAAAGCGGCAATAGCTGCTTATGTAGATCGCCTCCATCATATCCCCGACGAACTATTGACACCAGAAGGCAAAATCAATCATCTCACTATTTCTCAAAAAATAGACATTATTGCCGATCGATTGTCTCAACCCCTCAAAAATAAATAAATTCTTCTCAAACAGATGGGAATGAAAGGACTCGAACCTGCAACTTACCGATCGAGAGTCGGCAGGTCTACCAATTGAGCTTCATTCGCCCGTTAAAACTGACAAATCTAAGAAATACGTAAGTTGCCTCTGCTTGAAATTTCCCGTTCGATTTGGAGCAGATTTTTAATCCTGGCTTCAAGTTTGAAAAAAGCACTAAACAATGTATCGGTGCATAAGGCTTGGGCGGTCAGATTGAAGAGACTCACGTACCTTTGTTAGGGAGAGGAGAAGGGCGATCTTTGAACTCCGTTTAATTGTCCGGTGCCCAATAATTATCAAATTTCAATAAATCAAAAGCAGCAAATTGTGGTAAATCCAGTCCTTCGCAAAAAATTAGTGTGGTTTCGATCCCTCCATCAGTAAGGAATAAATTGTTTGGTAATTGAGGTAAGTTGTTTCTGTATTTAGGCATTTTATCTCCATTTGAACCAGGAAAGAGACTTCTAGCCCCATCGATTGCTAGAAGTATTAAGCTTAATTTTGACGATGCAAGTCTTATCTTTCACGATGGCTTTTATTGACTTTCAAGAGATTTTTTGGCATTGTTTAACCACCTACGGTGGTAAGGCAGAAGGCAGAGGGCAGAAGGCAGAAGGAATTAATTCGTAAGTTTATATCCGCGCCCGAACATCTATCTGCATTATCACCAACTGGGTCTAATTCCCCCAGCAAATTGTAATTTTGGTGGTCTACAAACAGTGGGGGTTTAATTCCCTTACTGTTTGGCCTTCTGCCTTCTGCCTTTTTACTTCTGCCTTCGAGCGAAGCGAGTTTAATTGTTTTACCTCTTGCTAAAACCCAAGAATCGATCGATCGAATTGTTTTGTAAGAAATATCTAAATACCAGCTTCTAAAATGAGATTAAACGGAGTTGTGCTAGGGCGGCAAAACAACTAAAGCGACTTGATTATTCGACTAGTTACAAGCATCGTGTCTGTTGACAAAATCATTTAGAGCTATTGAATATGCAGTTCGTTCTTCATCAAAGTAACTATGAGAACTGTTTTGGAAAATTGTGATTTCTGAGCCTGGAACTATTTTGTGGTACTTTGTACATCGCTGGGGTCTGGCAATGTCATTTTTTCCGCAAACAAACCAGATCGGGACTTGGAGATCCCAAAGGAGGTGGGAATCGTCTCTATCTTTAAGATTGCCAGTGTAGTTTAACTCGTCTGTCCCCACCATAGTGCTGTAAGATTCTAAGCCAAACTGCTCTCCCGTAAATGCTTTGAGAAACCCATCAGGCCAAAGGTCTGCCATATGCAGAAAATGACGATAAAAAATAGATAATGCTGCTAAATAAGACTCAAAGTCAGGTTGATTGCGATTAATATCGTTTTGAACTTTCTGAGAAAGGCTTTTGAGGAGATCCTGTAAGTCAGCACGATAACTAGGAATATCAAAAATAGGACTGTTGAGTGAGACAGACAGTAGTTGTTTAGGTGGAGTAGTAGCAGCGTAAGCAAGAGCTAGCTGTGTTCCCCAAGAGTGACCCCACAAGTGAAATCTTTGCAAAGATAGAGCTTTGACAATTTCATTCAGTCGCTCTCGAAATTTTTCTACTGTCCACAAAGATCGATTGCTTGGTCGTTCTGAGCGACCACATCCTAACTGATCGTAGAAAATAATCGGTCGATTGTTTGCGTCGCTAAACTCTTTGAAAAAGGATAAGAGATAATAATGAGATATCCCAGGGCCGCCATGAATAACAAGTAAGGGGATTTTGTTTCCTTTGCCATAAATCCCGTACCAAATCTTTCCTCCACTTACATCAATTAGATCTTCTTGATGATATTTTAGATCCGGATATAAAGTTATATTCATTGTTTTTAGCTTAATATTGATTCTATTCAAGGCTTTGTTGCATAGTTTAAAGGAGAAGAAATATCAAGCCTTTGAGGCGATTCAATTTCAAGTCCGATCGAGTTTGTTACAGTTCAAGAGAGGCTAAAATCCCTATACTGTCAAGTTTGATTTATGCAACAAATTCTCTATTCGATCGGTTAGCTCTTATAGCAAAACCGCAAAAAAATTGACTAATTACTAAAGCGGTACGATCGATGTTTCTATCAATGAGATATCAAATGGCTTAGAAACACGATCGATACTTTAAATGCGAGCTTCTAAAATGAGATTAAATGGCGTTTCGCTAGCGCGACGAAAACGACTAAAGCCACCGGATTTTACTACTTCACCCAAACGTTTTTCTCCTGCTTGCGCCCCAAGGGCTAATCCCACTTCTTGGCTTAAGGATGATGGAGTGCAAACTGTAGTAGAAAAGCCATACATCAGTCTACCAATTTGATTGAGATTATGCTCGAGACGATCGCCAGCAAAAGGTTCGACTATCAGTAATGTTCCATCTGAATTTAAGGTTTCTTTAGCGTGAGTCACAGCACCAACCGGATCGCCCATATCATGAAGACAATCGAAAAATGCAACTAAGTCGTAATTATGACCCGGATAATTTTTAGCAGTTGAGACTTCAAAATTGAGATTATCGAGTCTTTTTTCTGTCGCCAACTCTCGTGCTGCGGCGATTGATGAGGGGTGAAAATCAAATCCAAAAAACTCAGAATTAGGAAATGCTTCTGCCATAATTGCGGTGGAGCATCCATGTCCGCAGCCGATGTCTGCAACTTTAGCACCTTTTGTTAATTTAGCGATCGCCCCTTCTAAAGATGGCAGCCACTCAGAAGTAAGGTAAGTTTTGTAGGTGGGACGGAAAAATTTAGCAGTGCCACAAAAGAGACATTCAGTGTGTTCACCCCAACCAATCCCTTCTCCAGTACGAAAAGCTTCGCTTAATTTAGGTTCGTTACTAAAAATAGAAGAAAGAGAATAGAAACCGCCGATCATATAATTAGAGCTGTCTTCATCGGCAAAAATAGCGATTTGCTCTGGACTCATGTAAAATTGCTCGGTTTGAGAATCGTATTTGATATAGCCGGATGCGGCTTGAGCAGCTAACCATTCTCTGAGGTATCTTTCATTAGTATTAGTTACTCTAGCCAGTTCTGTTGACTCGAGCTGACCGTGAGTCGCGATCGCTTTGTAAAGTCCTAATTTATCTCCAATTAATACTAAAGGACTATTCACCGCTGCGCCGAGATCTTGAAGCATTTGTGCGACTAATTCTTGAAGTTTTGTTTCGTTAATTGAGTTCATGATTTTAACGATTTGCTGCGATCGTTTTTGGACAAAATTATTCAATTTCTTGTTTGCCTTTTTTGTTAGCAAGAAAAGGGATAAACATTGGCACTCTTTGGCGATAGTCGGCATAAACTTTGCCATAAGCCTCGAGTAAATCTCTTTCCTCGAACTGAATTGCCACTAGTATGTATGCAGTTGTCATTAAGGCAAATACTAGATGAGTTACTGTCATCTTGGGTGCAGCCCAGAAGGCTAAAAACCAACCCAAATAAAGTGGATGACGAATGTATTTATACAATCCAGGAGTCATAAACGGAAGCGGCGCATATTCTCGATCGCGCCAATAAAGATAAACTTGTCGCAAGCCAAACAGATCGAAATGGTCGATCCAAAAAGTAGAAATCAGCACTAAGAGCCATCCCAAAGCAAATAAGGTAAGAATAATAATTTGCCCGGTAAAATTTTTTACTTCCCAAATTAACCCACCAATCGGCTGCCATTGCCAGAACAGCACGATCAGGCACAAACTTGAAAGTAGGACGTAAGTGCTGCGCTCGATCGGTTTAGGGATGATTTGCGTCCACCAATTTTTAAAGCTTTGACGAGCCATCACGCTATGTTGCATCGCGAAAAGAAGTAGCAAACAAAGATCGACAAATATTGCTCGGCCTGAAGCAACTTGGGGCATAGCATCGATCGATTTTGGCACGACTAAGTTACCCACGAATCCGATCGCGTACAAAAAGCAAATCAGAAAAACTAGGTAACTAATCACTCCGTAAATCAAAACACCGATTGTCTTAAAATCAATCGGACGAGTCTTTAGCTGTTGAGAAGCTTTCATAATCTTATTTTTAAGGTTAAAAACCTTTGTTTTCGGTTCACTTTTTCAGGATAATTTGAAATTTGGCGATCGTCGTTACAGAAAAGTTCAGGATTTTAGACCTAAAGTTCAGGTATAATTTTGATGTTATCGGCTTGACTAAAAATTATCTTGAAATCAGAGCAAATAATTCCTACTGCCAACACTGCCATTTTCGCAAGTGCAGGTCGATATCTCAATGATGTTGAAACTGCCATTGTTTTAGGTGCCAGTGCCGGCCAGACTTACGAGCAAATTGCTCAAAGTTCGGGATACGCGGTCAGTTATATCAAACGAGATGTCGGGCCGAAACTGTGGAAATTACTCTCGATAGCATTAACAGAAAAAGTTAGTAAAAAGAACTTTCAACAAGCTTTAGAAAGATATCAAAGCAATCACGATAACTCATTTTTAGCGAGTGCCAACCATCGTACTGACTGGGGGCAAGCTCCTGATATATCTTTGTTTGTTGGTAGATTTAACGAACTTAAAACTCTTCAGCAGTGGATTTTGCACGCTCGTTGTAAGATAGTGGCATTATTGGGAATTGCTGGAATTGGCAAAACGGCTTTGGGCGTAAAATTAGCTCGAGCAACACAAGCAGAATTCGAGTTTGTTATTTGGCGCAGTTTAAGAAATGCACCATTTTTAGAGACATTATTAGCTGAAATTGTGCCGATATTGTCCGAACGCGAAGAAACTCGATCGCAACTAAACAATCTACTTAACTATTTACGCCTAAAAAAGTGTTTGCTAATTCTAGATAATTTTGAGGCCATTTTGCACCCGCAGCAAATCGGACAGTTTCGCTCGGGCTACGAGAATTATGGCGATCTGCTGCGATTAGCCGGAGAGATATCTCATCAAAGTTGCATAATCCTTACCAGCAGAGAAAAACCTTTAGAAATAGCCAAACAAGAAGGCAAAGAATTATTAGTGCGTTCTTTGGCACTGTCTGGTTTAAAGACAGAAGCAGAGGCTCTACTTACTGCTAAAGGATTATCTGGTTCGATGCAACAGAAAAAAACTTTGATCGAATTTTATGGCGGCAATCCTTTAGCACTTAAAATTGTTGCCACTTCAATCCAAGACTTATTTGATGGCAATATTGCAACATTTTTAAAGCAAGGAAAGGTAATGTTTAAAGGAGTAAGACAACTTCTCAACGAACAATTTACTCGCCTTTCCGAATTAGAAAAGAGCATTATGTATTGGCTGGCAATCACCAGAGAATGGACGGAATTAGATGAATTACGTGAAGATCTTGTTCCATCCGTATTGCAACAGTTTTTATTAGAAGCTTTAGAGTCTTTATCTTGGCGCAACTTAATCGAGAAACAAGCAGGGAAATACACTCAACAGTCAGTCGTGATGGAATATGTTTGTGAGTGTCTGATTGAAAAAATTGTTCTTGAATTAACTAATTGTCAACCAAATGTATTTAATCAATATGCTTTGGTAAAAACTACGGTTAAAGAATACGTACGTGATTCGCAAGTGCGAGTTTTGCTCGAGCCGATCGCTCTTGAATGGCAAAAACATTGTCGAGTAAAAACTGTTTTAAAAGAGCAAGTCGATCGAATTTTGAAAAATTTGCATCAAATTGATAATAATTTATCTAATTATGGTGCTGGTAATCTAATTAATATTTGCATTCATCTCGAGTTAAATTTGAATGGTCTTGATTTTTCTAATTTAAGTATTTGGCACGCTTGCTTGGAACAAGTCGAATTACATGAGATTAATTTTAGCGGTTCAGATTTAAGTAAATCCCTTTTCAAAGAAACATTCGGTAATATTTTATCGCTTACTTTTAGCCCTGATGGTCAAATACTTGCTAGCGGTGATAGCAATGGAAATATTTGTTTGCGACAAATGCCAAGCGGTCAAATTATTAAGACTTATAAGGCACATCAAACTTGGGTACGCGGTATTGCTTTTAGTCCCGATGGCATGAAGCTGGCAAGCGGCTCACATGATTGCACCGTAAAACTATGGAATCTCTCAACGGCTCAGTGTTACTATACTTTTAAACATGACGATATAGCTGGGCGAGTAGCCTGGAGTCCTGATGGTAAAACTCTTGCTAGTGTTGGATTCGATCGAAGCTTAAGAATCTGGGATTCGCAGACCGGCAAGTGTCTTCAAATACTACAGGCCAATTCAGCTCAGATTCCGGCCTTAGCTTGGAGTCCTGATGGCAAAATTCTGGCAATTCCAGGCGGGGACAATACTATCATGCTTTGGGATGCGCGGACGGGAATTTTACTTGATACTTTAATCTCTACTTCTCAAAAGGTATGGTACGTTGAATTTAGTCAGAATGGAAAAATTTTAGTTAGTAGTGCTGAGAACGGAACGATCGAGTTTTGGAATCTTGCTAGTGCTAAATGTTATCAAAAAGTACAAAGTAATTTTCATATAGCCTGGTGGTTAGGATTTAGTCCTGATGGCAAAATATTAGCAGGCGGATGTCAAGATGCAACGGTGAGGTTGTGGGCAATAGATACGGGAAAATGTTTGAACGTACTACAAGGACACGCGGGTAATGTTTGGTCGGGAGCTTGGAGTCCCGATGGGAAGACGCTAGCGAGCGGGGGTGACGATCGTCGGATTAAACTATGGGATCCGAAGACGGGCGATTGTCTCAAAACTTGGCAGGGATACAATGGAGCAATTTGGGATGTAAGCGTTAACTTTCATGGGGATCGTTTAGCTTCTGCTCATCATGACGGCACGATTAGATTATGGCATGCAGATACCGGCAAATCTCTCCTCAGTTTACAAGGACATCACAGTCTAGTTTGGTCAATAGCGTGGAGTCCTGATGATAGATTACTTGCTACTGCTTCTGAAGATAAAACTGTGCGAATTTGGAATATGGATACCGGTGAATGTCTAAAAATTTTTACACAGCACGCTAATTTGGTTCACTCGGTTAGTTGGCATCCTAACGGGCAATTCTTCGCTAGTGCTTCTTTAGACAATACCGTTAAGATTATTAACTATTTTACAGGGGAGTGCGAAAAAACACTACAACACGAACTTTTAGTTGGTGCAGTAGCTTGGAATCGAAACGGAACGATCTTAGCTAGTGGCGGACATAGTGGAATGCTCAAACTTTGGAACAGTCATAATGGGCAATGTCTTAAATTACTTCAAGGTCACATAAAAGTAATTTTTTCAGTAGCTTTTAGTCCCGATGGGCAAATTCTAGCTAGTGCTTCTCACGACAATACCATCAAGCTTTGGGATGTAGAAACCGGTCAATGTCTTAATACTTTTGCCGAACATACTGATTGGATTTGGTCAGTTACTTGGCATCCCGACGGGCAAATTCTCGCCAGTGCTTCTCAAGATGGCACGGTTCGATTATGGGACGTAAAAACTGGAGAATGCTGTCAGGCTTTAAAGGGTCATATCACTGGGGTGCGAGGACTCAGTTGGAGTTCTCACGGCACATGGCTAGCTACTGGGAGCCTAGATAAAACCATTAAGCTGTGGAATCCCGATACAGGTGAGTGTTTTAAAACACTCAAAGCCAAACAACCTTATGACGGAATTAACATAGCTGGAGTAACTGGCATTACTGAAGCGCAAAAAGCTAGTCTGATCGCATTAGGAGCAAAGGTAGATAATTCTAACTTTTAAGTTGCACATCTATTCATTCAGCCAAGCCTTAATCTCAATTCATCAATAAACAGCTAGAAAACACAAACTCTCAGTTATTTAGTAGACGTGAGCTTTCAAAGAGACAAATCAGTTATAGCAATCGAAGGAAAAATTATACCGTTTCTATTTAAGATTGCTACAGTTGGCTCAGAGGTCAGATAAAGCTTTAGCCAATCCTAGCTTTTAATGTTATCTGTAGCCTGATTTTTCAGAAATGGTATTAGGACATATATAGAGAAGTAATTAATTTAAAATGAAATGCCTGCTTTCGAGGTCATTACGAATAGCTCGAGATAGTTTATTTGTAATAATAAACCTCGACGCTTTTTGTAACAGAACCCTTGCGATCGCCGAAAAACCAGATCTGATAAGCTTATGTTAAATTTAGTAGCCCGGGCAGAAGGCACGAGATGGAAATTGCGATCGTTGTAATTTGTCTGTTATTGGCACTGGTGTTTTATTTAGGTATCGAAGTAAAACAACAGGCGATCGCTCTAAACAAGCTACAGCAAGAAAAAGACGATTCGCTCGACACGTTTACATCCCAAACCGCAGCAAAGCAATTATTGACCGATCGCAATAAAACAAATGAAATTTCAGAAGAGTTAATTAAAAATAACAATCAAAGACTTTACAGCACCATTGCTAATGCTCCCATACCGATAATCGTACACGCTGAAGATGGTGAAATTCTGCAAATCAATCAAGTTTGGACGGAATTAACTGGTTACACTCTTGAAGATATTCCTACTATAGCCGACTGGACTGAAAAAGCTTACGGAAAAAGAAAAAAAATTGTCAGATCTGTTATCGATAGCTTGTACGAGTTGAAGGAACGAGTAGATGAAGGAGAATTTAAAATTATTACTGCTAGCGGGCAAGTTCGTATTTGGGATTTTAGTTCTGCACCTCTGGGTAAATTATTAGATGGTAGGCGTTTAGTTATCTCAACCGCTAAGGATATCACAGAGACAAAGCTCACACAAAAACAACTCAAACAAAGTGAGAAAATGTTTCGCAACACTTTCGAGCAAGCAGCAGTGGGTATGGCTCACGTCGCCCCAAATGGCAAATGGCTCAAAGTCAATCAAAAACTCTGTCAAATTGTCGGCTATTCCAAAAAAGAACTACTACAAAAAACCTTTCAAGATATTACTTATGCCGAAGATTTAAAAACCGATCTCGAATACATCGCTCAAATGCTGGCCGGAAAAATTAAAAACTATTCGATGGAAAAACGCTACATTCGCAAAGATGCTTCTCTAGTTTGGATCGATCTGACCGTATCTTTAGTCAGAAAAAGCAACCGAGAACCAGATTATTTTATTAGCGTCATCGAAGACATTAGCGATCGCAAGAGATTAGAATTATCCGAGAAAAAATTTCTACAACGCTTATCGAACCAGCATCAAATAGACAAAGCTATTTTAGAGGCTCAACTCCCCGAGACGATCGCCAACATAGCTATTAGCGGCATTCAAAAATTAATCGACTCTGAGCATATCTCAATTGTTACTTTCGATCGGGAAAAACAAACCGCCACAGTTTTGGCAAATCAAGGCCAAATAGACGAATTAGCAGTTAATGGATTCCAAGTTAATCTTAGTGTCTGGCAAAACTTAATCGAACAACTGGAAAATCTCGATCGCAATAATCACCGTTATGCTCTTAATTATTTAAGCAAATTTCCCCAGTTATCCGCAGCAATTCCTCAGTTCAAACAAACAGAATTAGACTGTTTTATCGCTTTTCCTGTAAAATCTAGTGGGAAATTGCTCGGCATTTTAAAAATCTGGCTGAAAAATACAGAAAAGATCGCCTCGGAAGAATTAGAGATAATTAGGGAAGTATGCGACCAAGTAGCGATCGCGATCGTGCAAGCTAATTTATCTCGCAAAATCAAAAACTATACCCTAGAATTAGAAACTAAAATAGCCCAACGTACTGCCCAACTCGAAGATATCAATCAAGAATTAAATGCTTTTACCTATTCTATTTCCCACGATTTAAAAGCACCATTGCGAGCCATACAGGGATTTGCCACCGCACTCCAAGAAGACTACGGCGAAAACTTAGATGAAGTAGGGCGAGAATATGCTTGGCGTTTGACTTACTCAGCCCAGGAGATGGAAAAACTAATTCAAGATTTACTATCATACTCTCGTCTGGCCCGCACTGAAATTCAAATGCGATCGCTCAGCCTTTATGGAGTAATTGCCACAGCAATCGAGCAACTCAAGACAGAAATAGCTGAGTCTGGGGCGCAAATTACTGTAGAAGAACCACTATCAAATATATTTGGCAATCAAACTGTCTTAATTCAAATAGTCGTTAATTTACTATCTAATGCCATCAAATTTGTTTCCGATGGTGTTAAGCCAAAAATCCGCATTTGGACGGCAACCGAGGGCGATCGCGTGCGTCTTTGGATCGCAGATAATGGCATTGGCATCTCACCTCAATATCAAGAACGTATTTTTAATGTATTTGAACGATTGCATGGCACTGAAACTTATCCCGGAACTGGGATCGGGTTGGCAATTGTTAAAAAAGGTATGGAAAGATTGGGAGGTAAATTCGGTCTCGAATCAGAATTCGATCGCGGTAGTCGCTTTTGGATTGAAGGTAATAAAAAACAACCGAGGGAAAATTAAATTAATTTAACAGTAAGATGATATCAGTCAATCGAAGTATTTATGAAAAAACCAGAACAGATACCTATTTTGCTGGTCGAAGATAATTATAATGACGTGCTTCTCATCAAAAGAGCTTTCCGTAAAGCACAAATCAATCCGCCAATATCGATAGTATCCGATGGCGAGGAAGCGATCGCTTATTTAAGCAGAGAAGGTAAATACGCAGATTCGGCAACTTATCCTTTTCCTCTTTTGATATTATTGGATTTGAAGTTGCCTCGTCGTTCGGGATTAGAAGTATTATCCTGGATACGCCAACAGCCAAAATTAAAACGCTTGTTGGTGGTTATTTTAACTTCTTCTGCCGAAAATTCCGACCTCGAGCGAGCCTACGATATAGGTATCAATTCTTATTTAGTAAAACCCGTCGATTTTCAGGATTTTGTCAGTTTAATTCAGTTAATAGATGCCTATTGGTTGAAGTTAAATCAAATGCCACAAAGTTTAAATATTTAAAATGTTTTTTAAAAATGGTCAGTCCTAAAGCGTTAATAATAGATGATAATCCGAGCGATCGCGCTTTGGCTTTGCGAGAGCTAAAAAAAATCTTCGATCGCCTTGAATATTGGGAAATTATCGACGAAACTAGTTTTGCACAAGCTTTACGAGCAAATAAATTTAATCTGGTGATTACCGACTATCAATTGCGCTGGACGACCGGATTGGATATCTTAGAACGCATCAAAGAAAAAAGACCAGAATCTCCCGTAATTATGTTCACTGGGACTGGTAACGAAGAAGTTGCCGTAAAAGCAATGAAAGCCGGATTAGACGATTATGTGGTTAAATCTCCCAAACATTACGTTCGTTTGGCAGTAGCAGTAAGATCGGCTTGGCAGCGATCGCAACAACAAAAAGCACTAGAAGAAATTAAAGCAAGTTACGATCGCTTTTTCAAGCGAGTACCTTTAGGACTTTATCGCCTCAAACCCACAGGAGAAATTCTACAGGCTAACTCGAGCTTAGTAAAAATGTTCGCTTGTTCCCAAAGCGGAGATTTATTAGGTAAAAATATGCTCGATTATCATCTCGAACCAGAATCTTATCTCAAATGGCAGCAACAACTCCCTCGAGCCGAACCAATTAAAGAATTTGTTGCCCGAGTTTGTCGCCAAGATGGGGAATCTATTTGGGTACGTCACAATGCGATTGCGGTCGTAGATCGCGATCGCAATTTAGTTTGTATAGAAGGGGCGATCGCAGATATTACTACCACCAAACAAAACGAACGCGATCGCATCGAACTATTAAAAAGGGAACGTCAAGCTAAAGAAGAAGCCGAAAGACTAAATCGCATTAAAGACGATTTTCTGGCAACTCTTTCCCACGAACTGAGAACCCCTCTCGCTGCTATTATTGGTTGGATTTCACTTTTGCGTACTGGAAAATTAACCGAGTTTGATTTCAATAAGGGTTTAGAAGTAATCGAACGCAACGCTAAAGCCCAAAATCAACTTATTGACGACCTCTTAGATGTCTCTTCGATTATTCGCGGCACTATGAAGTTAAAACTCGAGCCTGTTAATCTCAAAGATGTAGTGATGGCTTCTTTGGATACGGTGCGACCTGGAGCTGAAGCGAAAAATATTGAAATATTTACTCAATTAGATTCTCAAACCATATTAGTCAATGCAGATAAGGAAAGACTACAGCAAGTTTTTTGGAATTTATTAATTAATGCTGTTAAATTTACTTCCACTAACGGGAAAATTTTCTTAGATTGGGACGTTGAAAGGACTAAAGTTAAAGTTAGACTAACAGATACGGGCCGGGGTATTGCCAGCCACATTTTGCCTTATATTTTCGATCGCTTCCGTCAAGCAGAAACTAAACCCTCAACTCGTACTTATGCTGGTTTGGGATTGGGTTTGGCGATCGTGCGTAATTTAGTAGACCTTCATGGCGGTAAAGTTACCGCAGCTAGCGATGGAATTGGTAAAGGAGCTACTTTTACCGTCGAGTTACCCCTTTTAGTGGCTAATATTACCGAGCCAGAATTATCCTCCGATTCTGATTCTAATTCTCTTCCTTCTTTATCTGGTTTGACTTTGCTAGTAGTAGAAGATGAAGCAGATACCCGCGAAATTATTGCTTTAATTTTACAGCAGTGCGGTGCTAAAGTAATTGCCGTTTCTTCTGTAGAAGCAGCTTTAATCGAATACCAGCGATCTAACCCCGATATTTTAATTAGCGATCTGGCCATGCCATCGACAGATGGTTACTCTCTAATTCAAAAACTTCGGCGCGAAAAATCTGACATACCTGCGATCGCTTTAACTGCTTATGCCAGTGCCGCAGATCGACAAAAGGTAAAAAAGGTTGGTTTTGACCTCCATTTAGCCAAGCCGATCGAATCCTTAAAGCTTGTCAAATCTGTCTTAACAATCGCAAAAAAAAGCTAAGATAAGGCGATCTCATACCAACTTGCGAAAATATCTAGATACTTAGATTTAGCTGAAAAAGTAGCTGCGAACAGGGAAGATGCCCCTCCGGCTTTTGCTGACTGAAAAACCATTTTTTTAGCCTCAGATCGAAGATAATATTCAATTATTTGTCCATCCGAAAGCTGGTATATAACCGCGCGTTATTTCAACAATATTAATCCAAAATTGTCAACTTAATCCCACTTGTAGAAATACTCCTAAAGGTGGCAAGAAGACTGCATATATTAAGTCTAATTATATCCATTTTTAGCGATCGCCACATCTAAAGTCAATCGACTTGCAAAGGCACGAATTGAAAATCCTTACTACTAAACAAACCCAGATCGCTCAGTTTCAATTCGGGAATGACCAGCAGTGCCATAAACGAAAGAGTCATAAACGGTGCTGATAGTGTCGAACCGAGTTGTTTGGCTAAACTGTCGAGGCGAGAGTAAGCCCTAGCAACCTTGTATCCTTCTTGTTGACTCATCAAACCAGCTAGAGGTAAGGGAAGAATGGAGAGCAAGTTTCCTTGGCTTAAGGATATTCCACCCTGATTCTGAATTACAGCATTGACAACCGCGCAAATTTCGCGATCGCTCGTACCTACGGCAACAATATTATGAGAATCGTGAGCCACGCTTGAAGCGATCGCGCCCCGCTTCAGTCCAAAATTATGGATTAGTGCCACAGCAGGTAAGGCATCGGCATAACGGTTAACTACTGCTATTTTAAGAATGTCCTGCTCTAAATCGCTAACAATTTCGCCATTTTTGACCGGAGCTTGGATAATCTTTTCTTTGGTGATTAACTGTCCGTCAAGTGCGCAAATGACTCTCAAAGTTGAAGCATCATTTGATTTTAAAGAGAAGTCTTCTATTTTCTTAAAAGAAGTTGCAAAATTATTAATTGGCTCGATCGCTGCTGACCGTAGCATTGCTTTGCCATCGCAAGCAGCTAAAATTCCCTTACAGTAAGTACGTCGAATTTCAAAGTCATGAAGATTGTTGACTGCGATAAAATCAGCCGGATCTCCAACTCTCAATAGTCCCACATTGAGATGATAGTGAAGCACGGGATTGATACAGGCAATTTGTAAAACCTTCATCAAGTCGTAACCCAAAGCTACCGAACGCCTTACTAAATCGTCGATCTGACCTTTAACCAAATCGTCGGGGTGTTTGTCGTCGCTACAAAACATACAGCGATCGCAATGAGAATCGATTAGAGGGTGGAGAGCATCGTAATTTTTGGCCGCCGAACCTTCTCTAATAATAATTTTCATTCCTGCTGCAATTTTATCTAATGCCTCCGTGAGGCTACAGCACTCGTGATCGGTAGTAATCCCCGCACTAGCATAGCATTTAGCTTCAGAACCGTACAAACCCGGACAATGTCCGTCAACTGGAAGTCCTAATTGGCGGGCGATGCCAATTTTGTGCATTATTTGCTTTTCTCTAGCAAGGACTCCGGGAACGTTCATCACTTCGCTGAGGTAAGTAATCTTGTTTTCAAAGAAAAGTTGGTAAATTTCTTTAGCAGATAGTTCAGTACCTGCTGTCTCAAAACAAGTAGCTGGAACGCACGAAGGCGCGCCGAAAGCAATCTCAAAGGGTGTTTTTCTAGCATCCTCAAGCATGAAACGAATCCCAGCAATTCCCATCACATTAGCAATTTCGTGGGGATCGGAAACTGAGGCGACCGTACCGTTTACGGTCGCTAAACGCGCAAATTCCGAAGGTGGAAGCATCGAGCTTTCGATATGGACGTGAGCATCTATAAATCCTGGCAGTATGTATCGATCGTATCTTTTCCCCTCTTCGCCGATTATAGAATCAATTCTTCCCTTCTTAACGCAGACAGTTCCAGGATAAATAGTTTTTTTAAGAACATCGACAATATTTCCTGAAATATTTAAATTCGTCATCGCTTGTCTCCTCGAAAATTAAGAGGTATTTTCAGCACAGAAAAGACAAAGCTCTCAACCTATTGAACTCTATTTTAATTTTAACTGGCTGTTCCACACTACTGTTTTCAAAGCTCTAGAGTTGTAGATAAAATTTTTTGATTACGGCGATCGTAATTTTTCAGCTTTTTTTTAACTTATGTTGAGCGCAAGAAGGTAGATTACTAGAATCTGGGTGAGATAAACAAGAAAGCCGAGATTGCGGTGGCACTATAGAAATAAAATAACTCGGCTTTCTATCCGACCATCGTAGTTCCTGCAAGGGTACTGCGACTATAAAACGAGAGCGATTTAAAACAAACGCAGTTTGTTCCGCGATAGGGTTTTTAGTACTACCAAGTTTTTCATATAGAGCCATTAACTTATCCTACTTTCTTTGTAGCTCTTGTAATTCGTTTCTCCGTCTTATTGCAGCTTTATAAGCGTGATATTTAGGATTATGCTTGTTACCGAGATATAGCTTTAATTTTCCCTGAATTGAACCCGATTTAGACTTCTTATGGCAGGCTTCCATTAATCGATAGTAGTAGTACCTTTTGCCATTCTTTTTCGGGACTACAAACTTCTGTATCCAGGTTCTAGAGGGAGCTATTTTTCCTTCTGCGCGAATCTCTGCCATTCTTTTGTTGATGAATGACATTCGATCTTCCAATCGACCTAATTCTCGTTTTTTTCTGAGGGCATTTCGACTAACTAAGTTAGTGTAGGTTTTATTTTAGCTTAACCTAATCAAACCAAGGGAGATCTTTTTCGATTTCATGAGATTAAAGACCGATAGATTGACCAGTTTGCTAACTTTACTAACTCTACCTCTAAGACTAAAAACCGCAACTAACTTATGGTTGGTAAGATTTTGTTAGCTCGAGTTGCTCAGTTGATCTTTTGTGATTCAATTGTCAGCTTGCTCGGCAAAAATCAATTCCATACTTGCGGCTAAAGCT
>JASJCW010000105.1 GCA_030065265.1 Prochloraceae cyanobacterium | reverse complement strand
CTCTGCCTGCTTGCTCCGGCTGCTTGCTCCGTCCTTATAGGCGAGGAGACCTCGCCACGGGCGGTGCGCTACTTGCGTCTTGCGGAGGCGTGGACTCGGAGCGTGTATCCGAGTAGTGAACGCCGTCCGACGCGTAGGCGGTGCGCTTCTGCCTTCTGCCTTCTGCTATAGTATGACAATTAAGCGATCGGCTTGCTTGCGGCGGATTTTGTTTCTTGGTTATTTGTGGGGTACATTGTTAGTAGAAAGAACTTGATTGCATACTTTTGCCAATCTTCTTTACTTGCTGGCTGCTGGTTTTATCTCGTCGAATCTAAATTCCTAATGAGACGAATTAAACTTCCAGCAGCATAAACCAAAGTCTAACCCCCAAAATTAAATCTTAAACTCGAAAATTGGGATCTCAATCTAGCAAATTACTCTTTCCGCTTCGGCCTGAATTAGAGCAATTGTATGCTTCAGTTTTTGACATCCCCTCAAAAATTATTTAAATTGTTATTGCTATTTTTTTACTTCAACTGACCTAATTTATTCCCAATCACAATATCTTTAAACTCTAGAGATATTTAAACTACCTAAATTAAACTAAGTCCTACAAGATTGTATAGTTATATGTTTACAACCAGAGAACGACTATACAAGTAAAGAGTAATACAAAGAGGTTAAAAATGCCTGTAGTGAGAAACCCTAACGTCTCCTCAGAAGACGCGATAGCTAAAATTAACGAGCTTTACCACGATCGCTTTACTGGTAGCCTCCGTATTAATACTAGCAGCAATCGGCTCGAATGGAAAATATACTTTCGCTTGGGACGAATAATTTGGGCTAAAGGTGGATTGCATCCTAACTTAAGATGGCGAAGATATTCTAGATTAATCCATCTGCCCCACCTTAAGCAAATTGCAGCGAAAGAAGCCAACCCACCCAATCGTCAGTATAGTATTTTAATTAACCTCTACAAGTTAGGAAATTCAATTCAAAAAGATAATTTAATTCAGTTAGTTAAAAATGTTGTCAGCGAAATTATCTTTGATATCATCCAATATTCAGTAATTAGTGGAGATAGCTTATTGTATAAAGTTTCCGAGCGAGATAACTTAGGTGCTTTTCTGACTTTAGTTAATACTGATGAGATTTTAGCTGAAACAATGCAAGAGTGGGTTGAGTGGGAAACTGCTGGCCTCTCAGAATATTCTCCTAACCTGTTTCCGGCGATCGAAAATGTCAATCTGTTTCAGCACAAATTCTCTGCTAGCAAATTTCAATACTTAATGCCGATCGTTGACGGTACGATAAGTTTGCGAACTTTGGCTTTAAAAAATAACCTCAATTTAATTGAAGTAACTGAATTTGCACGGGAGTTAAAGGAATTGGGTGCAATTTCTTTATTGCCAACTCCCAAATTAACAAAATTCAACGTTCCGATTATAATTGGTTCTGAAGCTACCGATCTGGCTAATTACTACCAACAAAATGTCATCGTCTCTTCATCCTCATCGAATCAAACTAAATCCTCTCAACCTTTAATAATTGCTGTTGACGATAGTTTGTTTATTTGTCAAGGTTTGGGAAAAATTGTCACGCGATCGGGCTATCGTTATATTGGCATTCAAGATTCGGTCAAAGCAATGTTAATTATTTTAAACAGCAAGCCGGATTTAATCTTTTTAGACGTTTTGATGCCTGTAATTAATGGTTACGAACTTTGTTCTCAACTGAGAAAAAACCCTCAAATTAAAGATACGCCGATCGTTCTCTTAACTAGTAAAGATAAACTAAGAGATAAAATTCAAGGCAAACTAGTTGGGGCTTCCGGTTTTGTAGCCAAACCAGCCAAACCAGATGCTATTTTAGATGCGATCGCCAAGTATATGCCTAAACCAGCAGAAAAACAGGATTAACTCGGGCGAAAAACGCACTTAATCCCCGTTAGAGAAGTAATTTCATTGCCAAAAGTTTTAATAAATTGCGGATCGACTTGACGAAACGTAATTACTGGATAGGATCTTTCTGCTGCACTGCTGTGATTGCCTCGCCCTTCCAATTGATGCTTTAATGGCTTAGGACGAGAAGGAGTATTTAATTGAACTTCGTCGGGTGAAATTGATTCGATCGCATCGATATAAGCTCTTTTTTTATTGTCATCCCAAGGGGTTAAAATCATCGTCTGAATCCCCATAAAACCAGGAAATCCTTGCCTAAATGTCTTGATTCCAGCTAAGATATTTTTCAACTCGATACCCGCTACAGGTCGATCGATCCGCTGCACCATCCCCTCAGAAACTCCATCTAATTTGACAGCGACGCGATCGGCTAAAGACAATTGTTTGCGAACTTCTGGATCTGATAAAAGCGTACCGTTAGTCAGCACTATTACGGGTTTATCTGTTATTTCTTTAATTGCAACGATAATTTCACCTAAATTGAATGCTAAAGTTGGTTCGCCACTACCACTGATAGTAATAACATCGAGATCGTCTAAATTAAAAGTTTGCAAATCGGCGATTATCTTGGTTGTTGGGATAAAAACTTGACGAGTTGCTGTTTTGGTTTCAATTTCCCCTAACTGACAGTAAACGCAGTTAAAAGAACAAGTCGAAATCTTACCGATCGGATCTATACCCAGCGATCGCCCGTATCTCCATGATTTTACTGGCCCGTAAACCGATCTGAATTCTTTAGTTACTGAAATTGTCATATCGATCGCATTAATATCTTAATTCTTAGAAGCAAAAATTAAAGTTTTTTACTAACTTATTTTCCCCGATTGATGCGATCGAACTGCCTATATTTTTACTAAATTTCCGATTTAGCTATCTTCTCAGTTGCTTTTTTTCAACTTTTTTTAATAACTTCTCGATAATTTCTTCAGTTTTTGCCCTACCAATTTTTTCTTTTAAGTCTTGAATATATTCATCTTGCATGAGCATTTGAGCTACTAATTCATTGGATTGATATTGGTGAATTGACTTTTCAGTGATAGCTTGAAGCCTTAAATCTTTGAGAATTGATTTAACTCCCCCGTTCCCTTTTGCTCTATTGAGACTGCTATTCATATATTCTTTAGTCGTGCCTTCTAGCATTAAATCTGCAATTATTTCATAAGCTTCTCGCCATACTTGTTCTGCTTCTATAGTCCATTGAGAACCTAAATATTCAGCTAACGTACCTAGTAAAACTTGACCTAAAACATTGTAATGTCGGGCAGATACTTTATAAGTTAAATGTCTTTGACCTAAATTTCTAACAATACATTTCAAAGATTCTAAATTTTGCATCCCTTCGACTATCATTGCCAAAGAATACATTAATTTTTTCTCTTGATCTGCCATATCTACGTGTTCAAAAAGTCCTCTCATCTCTGGACTTACTAAAAACAACTTATTATAAAACGAGCGAGCAAAAGGACGAGCTTGAAGTTGGATTGATTCAAATGTTTTTTCTAAAATTTCAAAGTTCATTGTTTTTTTCTCTGATTTAATTTGGATATCTTTTAGTTAATTGATTTTCTGAATATATTCTAATTGCGAGCTTGTTTTGTTTTGTAATTTTTTAAATCAAACTGCTTTGTATTAAGAATGAAAAGGACAACCACCAACATGTTCGTGGGAATTGATAGAAAGATTGCGATCGAAAAAGTTAGGTTTAATCCAAATATTCTCAAATTCTCGATGAAAAACTTCAGTAGTAGAACCAGATAATGGAGGTACGATCCAACCCCAATCAGCTAAAACTTTACGGCCTTTCTCCTTCTCTTTTTCGATATGTGCCATAAATTGACGAGAGGCTGTGTGATGATCGACTATGGTTACACCTTTAAGATTGAAAGAGTGCAAAACAGCCGTATTCAATTCAATTAAGGCTCGATCTTTCCATAAAGAAACATGGGATTTGGTATTTAAACCCATTTTTTCAGCTACTTTTGGCAGCATATTGTATCGATCGGTATCGGCAAAATTGCGACTTGCGATTTCGCTACTCATATACCAGCCACTAAAAGGTGCTGCAGTATAAGAAATACCTCCAATAGACAATATTTTTTCAGAAACTATTGGCAAAACATACCATTTCAAACCGAATTCAGAGAACCAATCATATTCTGGATGCTCGATAGGCACTTCCATAATTGCATCGGGAGGCAAGTCAAAAATTTGTGGCTCTTCTCCTGGCATCTGAATGACTAAGGGTAGCAGATCGAAATGGGTTTTATTTTCCTTTTTCCAGCCTAAACTTTGGACAAATTCTGTAAATTCTACCGATCCAGCATCTCCAATTACCTCCCCATTAGATTGACGATAGCCTGCATAACGAATCATAAAAGGGTTGATTATGCGAATTCCTGAATTTTCTGGTGTTTGAGGCGCGAAAATACTAATTACAGAACGAATTTTGCCCTGATTTGTTGCTAAACGAATGTGTTCTACACAGGCATTAAAAATTTCTTCTGCGGTAGATAGGTGACGTAAATCTCTGACTATCAATTCTTTCCAAAAGAGACGAGCAATACATCGTCCGTTATTGCGCCATGCAACTTTACATCCATAGGCTAATTCTTCGTAAGTTTGGAAGTAAGTTTTATTATTTAATAGTTCTTTTCTAACTCGAGATAATCTCTCCCAAAATTGATTCTTTGAAAGTTCTTTTTCTCTATAAAGTAATTTTAAATAATCACTTGCTTCTTGATAAGTTTGTTCTATATTTTCTTTTTGCGTTTCTAAGCCTGCATTATTTTCCATCTGCTTATTAGCAAGACTTTCAGTGAAATTACTGATAGAAAACGATCGATCTGCATCTTGTTCTGGTAAGCTTTTTATATTGTCTCGATGTAGATTATCTTTGTGATAACCCTTGAAATTAAAATTCATTCTAAATAGGTTCATAGCTTACGATCGCATTCTCAGTAACAATAAAATTCTCTGTCTGCTTTTAATTCAACTAATAAACTTTTTTTTAGTTACAAGTCAACAAGCTACTTAAAAATATAACTAATTTTTACAATAATTTTTTTTTAAACATTTGTATTCTATCACCAGTAAAATTTTTTTTATATTTTTTTTATATATTTATTGAAATGATTATTATTAGATTCATAAATGACATAAGCCTATCTCTTGAATTTAAAACTAAAAAGTGTTAAAGAGATAGGCTATTTGTAATCTAAAACTGATGAAATTTTAATTTAAGCACCGCCGCGCAACTTCTCTAGAACGCTGCGATCTTCTAAAGTAGAAGTATCTCCGGCAACTTCTTGACCTGCGGCTAAATTACGCAGCAAACGACGCATAATTTTGCCCGATCGCGTTTTTGGCATGCCATCAGTAAAGCGAATTTCACCAGGACGAGCGATCGCACCAATTTCTTTGACTACGTGCTGTTTTAATTCTTTAACCAGATCTTCGTTAGCGATGCGATCGCCTTCTAAAGTAACAAAAGCAAAGACTTCTTCCCCTTTTACCTCGTCCGGTTTGCCGACTACAGCAGCCTCAGCTACGGCAGGATGGGAGACTAAAGCCGATTCTACCTCCATAGTACCGAGACGATGGCCGGAAACGTTAATCACATCATCAACGCGACCCATGATCCAAAAATAACCATCTTCATCGATTCTGGCCCCATCTCCGGCAAAATAAAAATGTTGTCCGTCTTTGGGGGGGATATTTTCCCAATAAGTACGACGGAAGCGATCGGGGTTTTTATAAACGTTACGAATCATACTGGGCCAGGGATGTTTAATAACTAAATAACCCCCCTGATTTTTTGCGACGGGATTTCCATCCAAATCGACCACTTCAGCAATGATACCGGGGAATGGGAAAGTACAAGAACCAGGTTTAGTAGTAGTAGCACCGGGTAAAGGAGTTAACATAAAGCCCCCCGTTTCGGTTTGCCACCAAGTATCGACGATCGGACAGCGATCGCCCCCAATGACGCGGTTATACCACATCCAAGCTTCGGGGTTAATCGGTTCGCCTACCGTACCTAAAAGCCGTAAAGAAGAAAGATCTCTGGCTTTAGGAAGTTCTTCCCCCATTTTCATAAAAGCTCTAATTGCCGTCGGCGCGGTGTAAAAAATATTCACGCCGTATTTTTCGACAATATCCCAAAAACAGCCAGGATTGGATTTTCTCGGCGCGCCTTCGTACATTAAACTGGTTGCACCGTTAGAAAGAGGGCCGTAAACGATATAACTGTGGCCGGTAATCCAACCAACATCGGCGGTACACCAATAAACATCGGTGTCTTGGATGTCAAAAGCCCATTTTAGGGTCATGTGGCTGTAAAGGTTATATCCACCCGTAGTGTGAACGACACCCTTGGGTTTGCCCGTCGTACCGCTAGTATAGAGGATGAACAGCACATCTTCGCTATCCATCGGTTCGGCCGGACAGTCAGCAGAGGCATTTTTTTGCAATTCGTGCCACCAAAAATCTCGGCCGGCTTCCATGTGAATTGGTTCTTTAGTTCGCTGCACCACGAGAACTTTTTCGACGCTGGGGGCACTATTATTTTCTAGGGCTTTATCGACTTGTGCTTTGAGGGCAACTACTTTATCTTTGCGGAAACCACCGTCAGCAGTAATAACTAATTTAGCTTCGGCATCGATCAACCTACCTCTGAGGGCTTCGGCACTAAAACCACCAAAAACTACTGTATGGGGCGCGCCAATTCTGGCACAGGCTAACATGGCGATCGCAGCTTCGGGAATCATCGGCATGTAAATTCCGACGCGATCGCCTTTTTTAACTCCCAATTCTTTTAAGACGTTGGCAAACTGACAAACTTCTCTATGTAATTGTAAGTACGTTAAAGTACGGGAGTCTCCTGGTTCTCCTTCCCAGATTAATGCAGCCTTATTTTTGCGCCAGGTAGTTAAATGTCTGTCGAGACAGTTGTAAGAAATATTAATTTTGCCGCCGACAAACCATTTTGCAAAGGGTGGTTGCCAGTCGAGGATTTTATCCCATTTCTCAAACCAATGTAATTCGGTTTCGGCAAGTTTGGCCCAAAAGGCTTCTGGATCTGCTGCTGCTTCTTTGTAGAGTTGGTGGTATTGTTCTATGCTTTTGATATGAGCTTTTTGAGAAAATTCGGCCGGTGGGGTAAATAGCCGTTTTTCCTGTAATACAGATTCGATCGCAGATTCTGACATAGTTATATCTTTTTTTATCTCATCTATATCTCTATTTTCCATCTCTATGACCCCACCAAATCTTGAATTCTACGGTATTTCTTCCACTTTTGAGATTTCTTCTAGAGAATTAAAACGGGCAAAATTAGCATTTTTTTCGGGATTTATGCTAAATATTGTCCGATTCAATACTATTTTTCCTTGCTAGAGTGCGATATAAAGACAAGCAGATTTTACTTAATTGGCATAATATGGGACAACAAAGCCGCATCCACTGTTTTCGGGCTAACTACGATTTATCTACAGAGTTCGATCGCACTAAATTACCGGAGTGGCTATCGGTAGATGAAAATTGGCAAGGTTATAATATTTCCACTCTGCCCTGGATTGCAGATGTAGCCAAAGTTTTAGGTTTATTACACTTCGAGGAGGATACTCCCGAAGCTTGGATCGATTATCTCGAAAGTCTCGGCCTCAGAGGCATTGAATCGGTTTGTTGTGAAGTGATGTTTGAAGATAAACTTTATTGCTAATTCGACATTTTCTCTATCGAGTGCGATCGCAAATCTGTTCGTTTTTGCCCTTAATAAAATTTTGAGTGCGTAATTTAATATACAATAATCGGGGAAATTAAAATCAACTAAATCTATGTTTAGTTTTTCTCGTTTAAAACTAATTGCGATCGCGATCGTTACTTTTTTAGGAATTACGTTTTTTACTACAACTCAAGCTCGAGCAACACAAGGTATCGAAATTGAGTATCGTAGTTTTAGCGGTGTAACAACTTTAGGCCCACCAGCAGATAAGTATGCTGCAGATCTCGCGGAAATATCCGAACAGATGCTTGGCCGCAACGCAAAGATAAACTTTAAAAAAATTTCTCCCAGACCAAAAATTCCCAACGGTAATATTGTTTCTGCAGTAGCTTCGGGCGGTAAACTTGTTAATGGCGAAGGATTTGATGCCGCTTATATATCAGGTGGCAGTCTTAATCCTACTTGGGGCTTTATTTATAATTCAGGTATTCCAGTTAGCGGCGTTAGCTTCGAGCGATTTATTGGTTTTTTATACGGTAATAATTCCGAAGAAAGCGGATTAAATTTACTTCAAAAAACACTCGATCGGCGCGATCGAAATATAGTCGCAATTCCGATTGTTGGCGGCCCCGCACAAGGATCTGGATATTTCCCCAAACCAGTTGGCAATACTTATCAAGAACCAGGAATTGGTTTGAGAGGTTTATGTCAAGAACCTTGGACATTTCGCTACTTACCACCAGCAGAAAACGTTTTAGATAAAGCTTGCGATCTTCTGGTTGGTTCGGCAAAACAAATTGATTTCATCAAAGCTGTTCCTGGTGGAAAAATCCTCGAACAAGTAAACTCTAACCAAATCCAAGCTTTTGAATTTGTCACGCCAAAAGATGATTTTAATCTTTTCTTCAAAAATAAAAATCCTAATCCAGGAGATCTTGGACTAAAATATCTACATTATCCTAGTTGGCATCAACCTTATTTAATTACTTATTTAATTGTCAATAAAAAGGTTTGGGAAATGCTTTCAATCGAACAGCAAGACTTAATAATGACAACTGCAAGAGCAAATGTCACAAGGTCATATGCTGAAAATGTTTCGGGACAAGGATATGCATTGCAACAAATCCTCGATATTAATAAAAATGATGGCAAAAGTGATAATGATATTGAGTTAGTTCGGTGGCCCGATCGAGATCTTGACATTCTTCGTTCCGCATCTCAAGAATTTATTAGATTAAGATCTTTAGATCGCAATTTTTCTGCCGCAGATAGAGAAGATTATCAATCTATCCTCTCAGCTTATCAAAACTATCTTGAAGGCGATCGCTATTATTGGCAAAAATTTAGTTCTATGGAATAAGGTTAATAAATTAAATTAGATCTGTCGATTTTCTTTTTATTAGTGTTCCTCTTTCGATCTCTCGAAGGAGGAAATAGATATTTTTAAAATTTGATTCGATCTCACAAAAAGAATATTTATTTACTTACTGACTGATTTTTATGATATTATCTTTAGGATTGATAATTTTTTATAAAGATTTTAATTAAATAAAAAGTTGATTATATAAATTAAAGTAATTAATCAAGCTCATTCTCTTGGCTTTTCCATTGCCAATAAAAAATCAGCACAATTGGAAAACTCTTAACTAAACTCTTTATTTAGAATATGAGATTATCATTATACAACAGTCTGAAGTTTCGTATGCCCTTGGTAGTTTTAACAGGGGTTATTCCTTTAATATTAGTAACTATTTTCTATGCTACCAATCGTGCAGCGAAGACAATTAATAAAGAAGCAGAAGAAAATTTGATTCTTAAAACTGAATTATTAGCAGACAATATCAATAGATGGAACGAATCCAATTTAATAGCTTTAAAAAATCTCAGCCAGCAACCTGATGTTACTGGTATGTCTAATATAGCAAGAATGAAATCTATTCTTGCTACTCTAGTAGAAAATTACGATAGTTTTTATCTAGCTCATGTTAGTACAATTGATGGTTGGAATATAGCTCGTAGCGACTATAAGAAACCTAAATATTATGGCGATCGCGCTTATTTTAAAGGCGTTTTATCAAATAGTGAAATTAACTTTCAAGCTTTAATCGGCCGCACTAGCAAAAGACCAGCTTTATGTATGGCTGCACCGATTAACCCAGATAAAACAAACATTATTGGGGTTGCTACTGCTTGCACCGATCTCGGAGATTTAAGCACACAAGTTGGCGAACTTAAATTCGGCAATACGGGGTATGTATTTATAGTAAATGAATTAGGTAAAGTCCTAGCTCATCCAGATCCAACTTTTGTTTCTGGAACAAGACTTGCAGATTTCAGTAAATTTGCCCCCGTTAAACACGCACTTGAGATTGACAATAAGAGTAGATTCTCTTTTCAAGATAATTCGGGCGAAGAATGGTTTAGCTGGAACGAGAAGCTTAACAATGGTTGGCACGTTGTCATCGTTCAAGAAAAAGAAGATTTTCTTAGCAGCCAGCAAGAATTTGAAAATTTAGCATTTTTTATCGCGGTAGTAGCTATATCTGGAGTCAGTGTTTTAGTTTTTCTCATAGCTAACCGTTTGATTGCTCCTATTAGTAATCTTACTGATGCAGCTAGTGCTATTGCTGACGGTCAATTTTCTCGAGCAATAAAAATTCAGCGATCGGATGAACTAGGTATTTTAGCTAATTCTTTCGATCGCATGAGAGTTTATCTCAAAAGCTTATTTCAAAATTTAGAAAAACGAATCGAACAAAGAACTGTTCAATTCAAACAAGCGAAAGAAGAGGCAGAAAAAGCATCAAAAAAAGCTATAGCAGCAAATAAATCTAAAGATAGATTTCTGGCGAATATTAGTCACGAACTTCGCACCCCCCTCAACGGAATTCTCGGCTATACAAAACTAGTCTTGACAGAAGAACATAAATTAGATCCGAGCCATTCAGAATATTTGAGAGTAGTTGAAAAAAGTGGCATTCACTTATTAACCTTAATCAACGATATTTTAGATATTTCTCAAACTAAAGCTAATAGAATCGAACTCTATCCCCACGATTTAGATTTGCCGAACTTCCTCGATGAAACTATCGATTTAGTTTTTATGTCCGCCAAACAAAAAGGACTAAATCTTAAAAAAGAATGGGGTCAATTGCCCGATCGCGTTATCGCCGATGAAAAAAGATTGCGACAAATCTTGCTTAACCTTTTAAACAATGCAATTAAATTTACTGAAATCGGCCAAGTAACTTTGAGGGTTAGAAATATCGATAATATTCAAAATAATAATACTTTATCCCATCAAAAATTACGCTTTGAAGTGATCGATACTGGAGTGGGGATAGGCAAGTCAGAATTGCAAAAGATTTTTAAACCTTTCGAGCAAGTCGGCGATATTAAATCTAGGGCCGACGGGACTGGTTTGGGCTTGTCAATTTGTAAAGGATTAGTCGAATTGATGGGCGGTAAATTGCAAGTCAATAGCAAACGTGGTTTGGGTTCGAGTTTCTGGTTCGATATCGTTCTCCCAATTCCTCAAAAAGCTAATCAGATCCAACCAAAAACAGAGAAAAACGAGATCGATATTGCGATCGCTCAAGCTAGTAAAAATACAATTTTAGTAGTCGACGATAAGAAAATAAATCGCGATTTGCTCGTTGCTATCCTCGAACCAAAAGGTTTTGAAGTTTTGACGGCTAATAACGGCGAAGAGATGCTAAAAATCGCTGCCGATCGAGAACCAGATTTAATTTTACTCGATTTATTTATGCCAGTTAAAACCGGTTTTACTTCAGCAAAAGAATTGCGAAAAAATCCTCAATTAAAAGACATTCCTGTTATTGTTGTCACGGCCAGCACAATTACAAAAGATGTCAGTTCTTATCTAGATTGTGAAGCAGTTCTACACAAACCGATTCAAGAAGATAAGTTATTAAGTTTAATCCACAAATATTTATTCAAACAAGAACAAACTGCTCTCGATGATATCGCTTTATAATTAGAGATCCTTCGGCAAAAAAAATAGATCTCGTTTGAGGGAAGAGGATCGAAAGTGGCAGAATTACCCCCCAAATCAAACCCAAATCAACGAACCAACCTGACTAACGAACTTGCCAAAGAACGAAATCGTGCAGCAGCCGAACGCACTCTGATGGCTTGGATTCGCACTTGTTTGTCTTTAATTAGTTTTGGCTTTGCGATCGATAAAATTCTTCAAGCTTTGCAACAAGCCAAGTTAGGATCTGTAACTAAATTCGATCTCGGGGTTCATTTGGTCGGTCTTTGCTTCATCGGTTTGGGGGTTTTTGCGATGTTTTGGGCCACCATCGAACATAAAAGAATCCTCAGACAAATTCAACGGGACGATTATGTTTATGCACCACCGCGATCGCTGGCCATGACAACGGCGATTTTTCTGCAATTTATTGGTTTGTTTGCCTTTATTGTCGTTCTTTCTGGTTGGTTTTAGAATTATTTCAGTTAAGTATGTCAATATTTACATATAAATCATTACTTATCGAGTTGCGATCGAAAAACTTTCCCAATTCTGTTTAGAGCTGGTAAACTTGGGTGGCAACAGGCAACAGGCAAAAGATTTGGAAAATCAAACCTGACCCCCGCCCCGCTTGCGGCACGAGGAGCGCAGCGACGACCTCTCCTACCTAGACCGACTGACCTATTAGATCCTGCCATCAAAAACGTCTTTAATCCGATCTAACTCCAATTCAGAAAGATAATCAACAGCCCAATTAGCTTGACGTTGCAGCATATGCATCGGGTAAGTATTTGCCACCCCTAAAACTTGCATTCCGGCATTTTTAGCCATTTCAATTCCCGCTTCGCTATCGTCGATCGCCAGACAGTTGTAAGGCTTTAACTTCAGGCTAGGATCGGTTTTGTCGAGCAGATCCACAGCCAAAAGGTAGCGGTTTGGCTCGGGTTCGCTTGCTGCGAGATCTTCACCAGCAACGATCGCATCGACGTATTGTTTGAGATCGGCGCGATCGAGAATCAATTCTATTTCTGTTTTTAGAGATCCGCTAACTACGGCGATCTTCAACCCAGCTTCCCGAATTTTTGCCATTGTCTCTTTAACTTCGGGATATATGGGTAAAGCTTCTAATGCTGCTAATTTAGTTTGATAAGCCTTTGCTTTAGAGCGAATTGTATTGTTTAAATATTCTTCAGAAATAACCCTGCCCCGACGAGAGAGCAGATTTTTAATACAAGTGCGATCGCTTCTACCGAGACATATTTGTTGATATTCTTCAGTATCGGGGGGACGAAGGTTGGCTGCAAGTACGATCTCGTTAATTAACTCTTGATGAATCGATTCGTCATTGACGATCGTGCCGTTAAAATCGAATAAAATTGCCTTTAAACCCATTTAGTGAATCTAGAATTTTCCTTGCTTTTCTAAAATTGTACAGATCCTTGGGTAAGTATGAGTTGCTTATTTGAGATTTCCGCAAAATCAAAGCTAATTCTCAGCAGAGATTAATTCTATCTTGATTAAATGAATTTGTCGGTAACAATATGGGAGCAAAGACAATCTAAATTTAATACATCGGTAGAGATTCCAGGTTAATTATGCCTGTTAAGATCTTTAACTTAACTGGATCGATCAAATTAATTTCCAGGATTCACCCAGTTCGATCGCTTATTAGGAAAAATATTAGTGGCTGAAATTATTACCTCACAACAATCAATAGATTCCCCAGAAAACTTCAATTATGATATCGAAAATGCTGTTTTAGAAAGATATCAAGAAGGGGCAAGACAGCAACAACCAAGTTTATGTTGTCCCACCGAATATGACGATACTTACTTGAAAATTTTACCTCAAGAAATTATCGAAAAAGATTATGGTTGCGGCGATCCGACTCGCTATGTCAACCCAGGAGAAACTGTAGTTGATTTAGGTTCTGGTGCGGGTAAAAACTGTTACATTCTCGCCCAAAAATTAGGCGCGTCGGGCAAAGTTATCGGGGTTGATTTTAACGATGTCATGCTCGATTTATCGCGCAAATATCAACAAGAAATAGCCCAGCGAGTTGGCTATTATAATACTCAATTTGTCAAGGCTAAAATTCAAGATTTAAAATTAAATATTGAGAGTGCCGAAGCCTGGCTAAAAGCCAATCCGATCGCAACAATGGAACAATTAAGTGCTTTTGATACTGAATGCGATCGCTTGCGAAAGGAAGAACCACTTATTACCGATGAAACTGTCGATGTGGTTATTTCTAACTGCGTGCTTAATTTAGTTCATCCTCAAGATAAACAGCAACTTTTCCAAGAAATATATCGAGTTTTAAAACGAGGTGGTAGGGCGGTAATTTCCGATATAGTTTGCGATGAAGATTCGACCCCAGAAATACTCAATAATCCCGAATTGTGGAGCGGTTGTATTGCCGGGGCATTTCGCGAAAATAATTTCTTAAAAATGTTTGAAGATGCCGGATTTTATGGCATTGAAATTCTCAAAAGAGATGAAAAACCTTGGCAAATAATCGATGGAATTGAATTTCGTGCGATGACTGTAAGAGCTTTTAAAGGTAAAGAAGGCCCTTGCTGGGAAAGAAAGCAATCTGTGATTTATAAAGGCCCTTGGAAAAAGGTCGAAGATGATGACGGTCATATTATTTGTCGCGGCGAAAGAATGGCAGTTTGCGACAAGACTTACAACATTTTAACTAATGCTAATAGTCCCTATGCTAAGGAGATAATTCCCGTTCCACCTTATCAAGAAATACCTTTAGAAGAAGCAACAGTATTTAATTGCAAAAGCAAGGCAATTAGAGATCCAAAAGAAACCAAAGGAAAGGGTTATCGAGTCACTAATTTAAACGGCGATGACTGTTGCAGTCCCGGTGAATGTTGTTAACTTAATTATCCTATTAATGGTTAGTGGTTGGTTGTTTTATTTCTGACCTCTGACCTCTCTGACCTAATTATTTTCATACTAAAAAATGCTGGATTTAATAACGCCTTTTGGCAAAAAAGTAGCAAAACCTTTAAAGAAAAATAAAATAACAGTCTTACAAATTAATCTCGGCAAACGTTGCAATTTAGCTTGCAATCACTGCCATGTTGAAGCCAGTCCGAAAAGAACTGAAGAATTATCACCAGAAATTTGCCAGCAATTAATTCAATTAATCGATCGCTTCCCTCAAATTCAAACAGTAGATTTAACCGGAGGCGCGCCGGAAATGAATTATGGATTTCAAGAAATAGCAGAAGCAGCAAGAAAAGCAGGAAAAGATGTTATTGTCAGATCTAATTTAACGATCTTTTTTGAATCTGGTTTTGAATATTTACCAGAATATTTTGCTTGCAATGGTTTAAAAGTTGTTGCTTCGTTGCCTTGCTATTTATCGGACAATGTAGACAAACAAAGAGGCGCGGGAGTTTACAATAAATCGATCGCCGCAATTCAAAAATTAAACCAACTCGGTTACGGTAAAGATCGAAATTTAACTCTAGATTTAGTTTACAATCCCCCCTTACCTAAAAATGATGGTTTTTCCTTAACTCCCGATCAAAAACAACTAGAACGAGATTATAAACAGTTCTTGCAAGCACAATTTGATATTGTCTTCGATCGCCTTTTTACTATTACCAATCTTCCCATCGGTAGAATTAAAGATTATCTTGAATTTAAAAAAATCTACTATCCTTACCTGCAATTTCTCGAAACTCATTACAATGATTCGACTGTAGAACATTTAATGTGCAGAAATCAACTGTCAATTGACTATCTTGGTAATGTTTATGACTGCGATTTTAATCAGATGGAAAATATCAGCGCAACCACTTCAGATAATCAAAAATTAACCGTTACCAAGCTATTAAAAATAGATAATCTAGATGCGATCGAAGCAATAAAAACTGCAGCATATTGTTACGGTTGTACCGCTGGAAGCGGATCTAGCTGCGGCGGATCTTTATTGTAAATTTAACCCCAGAAAAGGTATTAAAAATGGTACAAACAAATAATAATAAAAAAGAAAATTCTCTCGTTAAATACGGACTCATTGCTGTGCTGGTAGCTGGATTAATTATTGCCGCAAAACAATTTGGATTTATTGCATATACTCAAAATCTGTTGATAACTGCTTTAGAATGGATTAGAGATCTCGGCTGGGTTGGAGCGATAATTTTCATCGGCATATATATTATCGCCACGATCGCATTTCTCCCCGGATCGATTCTGACTCTCGGTGCTGGGGTTATCTTTGGAGTAGTCCAAGGCTCTATTTTAGTATTTTTTGGTGCAACGATCGGCGCGACTGGTGCTTTTTTAGTCGGCCGTTATTTAGCTAGGGGTTGGGTTTCCGAAAAAATTGCCGGAAATGAAAAATTTAAGGCGATCGATGCTGCAGTAGGTGAAGAAGGACTAAAAATTGTTACTTTATTGCGACTGTCACCCGTCTTTCCTTTCAACCTGCTTAACTACGGTATGGGGGTGACTAGCGTCTCTTTAAAGGATTATTTCATCGGATCTGTGGGCATGATTCCAGGTACAATTATGTACGTGTATATTGGCTCTCTGGCTGGCAGTCTCGCTACCATCGGATCTAGCAGTCAACCAACAGATGAAACCGTTCAATGGATAATTAGAATTGTCGGTTTTATTGCTACCGTCGCTGTCACAGTGTATGTTACCAAAATTGCTCAAAAAGCTTTAAACGATCGAGTTGGCAATGAAAGTAAAGCTTAAATCTCATTTTAAAGATCGAATTGGAAGGGGATGGCAGCAAAAATTAAGTTTTTGTAAAAATCCTCGTTTCTTAGTGGCGATCGCGCTTTTTTCTTTAAGCTTATTTTTAACTGTCGGCCCGCTTAAAATACTCTTCAACCGCGATTTTCTCTTACAAATTTTATCCGATCCTTGCTGTCAAGTTATTATTTATCTTTCCTTATTTATCTTATTTACTATTGTCGGCCTTCCAGGCACAATTTTAGTTATTACTGGTGGGATAGTTTTCGGTCTTTTTTGGGGGACATTTTGGTCGATAATTGGGGCCACTTTAGGCGCATTGGCTGCATTTTGGACATCCCGCTATTTATTTCGCTCTTGCACTGAAAAAAGATTCAGCAAAAATAAAATGCTAGCTAAATTCAAACAATCCGTCCGCGATCGCCCTTTCAATTTTATCTTGATAATCCGTTTAATTCCCCTCTCTCCTTTTAATTTAGAAAATTATTTATTCGCACTAACACCAGTTAATTGGTTTCCTTATACTGCGGCAACATTTTTAGGCATTATTCCCGGCACTTTACTTTATACTTGGTTGGGAGTATCGGGTAAAGATCTTTTAAACGGCGGCGATCGCGCTCCTTTTTTAATCTGTTCGATCTGTTTAATTCTGCTTTCAATTATGCCGCTATTCTTGCAGAAGAAACAAAAATAAATTGCCGAATAAGAACTTTTTTAAAATAGATCGAATCCAGTAGCACCAAGGTGGAAATAAATTGCAAAGTCGAGCCTTTAAATAGCATCGTAGCTCGTGAATGCAATTGTAAATTAAAAGTAATAAAAAAGCCGCTTTCAAACTCCAATAAATCGGGATTTTTAATAGATATACTAAGCTTTTAAACCGGTTTAAAAAAGGCGATCGCGAGATCGAACTAGATATTTATTATTGCAATTATTCTCGAATTAAAATAGATGAGATTTAAACAAACAATTTTGCTAAGATCTGGCAAACAATTAGGATATACTTGTAGTTGTATAAAATATATCTACAGAAACTACAATGGGCCCGACTCGAAACGCTAGAGCTTCTCAAAATGCCAAGAAAATCTTTGCTTACATCAATCAACTATTTCAAGATAACTATAATAAAAAACTAACTAGAGACGAAGAATTTATTTTTAATTGTACGATCGCGGGAATGAATTACGAACAAATTGCGATCGCTCACGGTAAATTAAAATCCGAACGAGTTCAAAGCACTACATCCAAGCTAATGGGACAACTATCTGATTGTTTAAACGAACCGATAACAATCGATAACTTTAATGTTGAAATTGAAAAACATTACCGCGCATTAAATGAAAATAAAAATTAAGCTGAAAAATAGTCATAGTTAAAGTTATGCGATCGACAAGCATATTTACTCTCGGTTGAGATCTAATTTTAATTGACCCATTTAGCTTTATTTAAAAGATTAATCACCTTTCTTTCTGCTCCAGATCCAGATTGCTAAGGCTCTTTTACCATGTAACAACAACCTGTTAAAATCAAAAAACTACTTAGGCAACTTTTATACTGAGAATATCATTGGCTCAGCTTTGAGAAGCTCCAGTAAAATACCGCACAAACTAGATTGTAACAGGAAATGAAGCCACAGACTAAAGAAATATTCGCCTTTGTTTATGGATGCAGTATTTTTATTTCTTCCTTAGTTTTACCTGCGGGAATTACTTCGTCTCGATCTAACAAAGTTGAAGCTTTCGATCTGACCCAAAACTCGACAATTTCTAATTCTCAAACCCAAAAATTAGAAAAAATGCCACAAATTCAATTAGCACAGGCCACCACTACTGAGTTAAGCACCTTAACTACCCTCTTCATTATTTTACTTATTTTTGCCTTACTTATTCTAGCTGCAGGAGTGGCTACATTATTCTTGTTACGTGGTTCTGCAATTCAAGAAGTTAAGAAAATTGTCGCCGAATACCTCGATCGCCTCACGGATTTAGAAACTAAAATTATTAAAGCACAACAAAAAGTTGAGAAAATTTTACAAGAAACTAACGAAGTTGCGAATAATTTAAACAAAGATGCAAAGCAATTTAACCAAGATCTCGATCTCAAACGTCAAAGTGCTGCTAAAATACTAGCCGAACTAGCTCGAGCTAAAAAGGAAGCCTTAAATTCTTTTCAGCAACAACTCGAAGGAACTCAATCTAGATTAGATCGATTCGAGAACAAAAACGCAACTCGAATGGATAGTTTAGATCGCGAAGCGAAACAACAACAAGAGCTATTTTTCCAAAAAATCCAAGAATTAGCAAGAAAATTAAGCGAAGATTTATCTCGAGTTTTAGTAGCAGCAGAAGAATCTCAAAAAAGTTTAGTTCAAGAACTGAAAAACTACGAACAAAATTTTGCTGCAGAATTATTTCAACTGCAATCTCAAAGTAAAGAAAAAAGAGACTCAACCATCGCAAATATCGAACAAATTAGTTCGGACTTTTTGCCTAAAATTGCGGAAATAACTAGAGATTTAGAACAAGAAAAAGAAACTATTTTAGCTGAAGTGAAAAATTATAATTCAGATTTAGAACAAGAAAAAGAAGCAATAATCGAACAATTTAAAAGACACAATAGCGAGCTAAAATCAGAAAAAGAAATTGTCTTAGCTCAGTTCGGCGATCGCAGTAATGATTTTAGTTCTAACCTCAGCGAATTAGAAGAACACGCTCAAGAACAATGGCGTTTAATTCTCAAAAATTTAGAACGCTTAGGAGCTGATTTCAACCCTCGATTAGAACAGTTGCAAATCGAAGCAGAAACGAGAAAAGAGCGGATCTTAGCAGAGTTTGAACAAGAGCAATCGGAATTTGCAGAGCGACTATCTAGCTTGCGATCGCAAACAGAACGAGAAAAAGATGCTGTCTTAGAAAATATCCAAACTTTACAACAAGAATTCATCCCAGAACTAGCAGAAAT
>JASJCW010000104.1 GCA_030065265.1 Prochloraceae cyanobacterium | reverse complement strand
ATCGTCGGTACAGTTATCGGGATTTCTGCAGCAGAAATGAGTAATAATAGATATCAAAGTAAATTATATCAAGATATCCACGCTAAATTTGCTTTAGTAGGCGGAGTTGCCGGTTTGATTATTGGGGCTGGTCAAGAATCAGTCAGGCAGCTTAAACAGCAAAGAGATTTAGAAGAAAATAATAGATAATTTTTTGATTATTTGGCCGGTAATTACTAAGATTTAGTTATTACCGAACCAAATTAGAACACAATTAAAATAGATGCCTTTGCTTGTCACTAAATCATCAGCAAAATACACTCAGCTATTAATAGTTCTGATTTTTAGATTTTTAACATCTCCTTTCTTGGAAGGAAGCATAGGCTCGGTCATTTCCTCCTTAATTATGTTCTTGACACTAATTTCGATAGTGAGACTTTTTTCTACGCGGAAATATATATTTTTTATTTATACAATAATCGCTAGTGTGGCTTTTCTTATTGAAGCGATCGCTAATTTTGGTTCAATCTCTGTAGAAAATACTTCTCTAGGTTTATTAATTCTAATTATCTATTCTTTCTATCTCAGTATTGCAGTTTGGCTGATTATGAAAGAAGTTTTTTTAGCTTCAGAAGCTAATTTAGATACTATCTTTGGTGGAATCTCTGTATATCTTTTAATCGGTTTTATCTGGTCATTTTTTTATGGAATTGTCGAAATCTGCGCTCCGAACGCTTTTTCTCAAAGTTTTCTCATAGAAGAATCCTCTGCTAAGACAATTTATTTTAGTTTTACTACTTTAACAACTTTAGGCTATGGTGATATCGTTCCTGTCAAAGATTTTGCTCTAATTTTAGCAAATATGGAAGCTATTATCGGTCAAATGTATCCTGCTATTTTTATTGCTACTTTAGTCGGTAATTATCTCGCTCAAAATCATCATAAATAAAACCATTTAAATAAAATAATTGATTCAAGATATTAATTTTCTCATTTTTATAAAATCACCAGCAGATCGATCTCGTTCAAGAAGATAAAAAGATACTTCGGCAGAAATTTACAGCTTAAAATAACCTTTTAAAAATAGATATTTATTATTTAAAATAATATATCTTTGACTTTTATTGAAGGGATAGAAATTGTCATTAAAAAGATAAAATGGGTAAGATGTAAAACTTGCTAACTCAAATTTAATGAATCAAAATAAGCCAAATTTAAATCAATATTTAGCTTTAGCTACTGATTACGACGGAACGATCGCCAAAGATGGTAGAGTCAAACAAACAACCCGAGCCGCGATCGCTAATTTACGCCAGTCAGGAAAAAAAGTTATCCTCGTTACTGGCAGAAGAATTATTAGTTTGAAGCGAGTTTACGATCGTTTGGCAGATTTCGATCTAATCGTAGCAGAAAATGGCGCAGTAATTTACAATCCTCAGACAGAAAAATCTCAACTATTAGGGCAAAAACCGCCCCAAGATTTTATCGACTTTCTCAACAATAAAGGAGTCAATCCCCTCACCGTCGGTGAAGTTGTCGTCGCGACTTGGAAACCCCATCACAACAGCGCGATCGAAGTGATTAAAACAATGAATTTACCCTTCGAGATAATTCTCAATAAAAAAGCCGTAATGATTTTACCTGCGGGAGTAAACAAAGCAAGCGGGTTAAAGACTGCGATCGCCGAATTAAACTTATCGTTAGAAAGTGTTATCGGCATTGGCGATGCTGAAAATGACCTCGATTTATTGAGGATATCCGGTTTTGGTATTGCAGTAGCTAATGCTTTACCAATTTTAAAACAACAAGCAGATTGGATCGCCCGAGGAGAAAGGGGTGAAGGCGTAGAACAAGCAATCGAAATGATGTTAAAATGAATTTCATTTTAACCTGAAAGTCAATCTCAATCGTGGAGTAAGAGATAATACTGTTTCTATTTAAAATTGCTACAGTCGGTCTAGGTAGGAGGTTAAATAAGATTTTAGCCGATCTTCGCTTTTAGCGTTATCTGTGGCCTGATTTTTCAGAAATGGTATAAAAGATTTAGACAATCTATCCTTTGGTGTTATTTCCGATATCAACTACAATTTTGCTTTGAGAAAGGCAATACGGAAAATCTGTTTTGTAAATTACAGCAGTCGAAGTAAAGGTTATGACAATTTTATCTGTTACCTACTACCTACTAACTACTAACTATTCTCTGCTTTTACAATTAGTGTCCTAATCTATAGTTCAGTTGCTATACCTGGCGATTAACGATCGGATTGAGAAAATCAAATCCAGTTGGCAAATATATTTAAAGTCAAGAAATTAATCTAATTAAAGAAGAATTTAAAAATACAAACAAAAGAGAAGGTTTAATTTAAACTGATAATAATAGATTTGAATCTGTCAAATCTTGTAATTTACAATACCTTGTAAGTATCCGATTGACAACCAGATTAAACTAAATAGATCGAAAAAACAGAATATTTTTTTCAGACACGATTGATTCTAATTATAAAGCGATCGAAATATCGATCTAAGAGACTGAAACTATTCAAACCTATTAAACTTATTTCCAAGTAGTATAGTTAAAAATTAAGATTAGCTCCTAAATTTCAGTCATCTCGAACCAGATCCAAATAAAAAACACCACAAATGGATGAACTTGCCAACAAACGCAGCAATATCTCTATACCAGCTAACTCAAAAATGTCACAAGCCTCCTCAAAGCTTATTTGTAAGTGCAGTTACATTTAAATCTTTGGTAAGCAATTTATTAGATCTTTTAATCGAAGAAAAGTTAGCAGCGACAATTTGGATGAAATTGCCAGAAAATAAAAACTGGAGACAAGAAATCGAAAAATATCAAAATAAAGGAATGCCCGAATCGATTTATGCTTGTTCCACTCGCGCCCACTCTCACCAATTATCGGGGACAATTCCGATTCAATTAACCTCAACACCCGAACTAAAAAAAGAGCATTTTTTAATTGCTTTATCTGCTCGATTTTGTGCTTTGATACTAGCGCAACAACAAAAAAAAACAACCCAAAAATCGATCGATAACTTGGCTTCAAAACAATCAGTTTTGCAGTCTCAGCATCATAACCTCAAGATGATATTTACCGATAATGCCGAAGCGATCGCAGCGGTATTGACAGGAATCAAACAAAGTTTAGTCGATCCCGATAACGAGCAAATCAAAGCCAAATTAGAATCGAGTTTTCCCCAAAATTCAAATTCAGAAATAGTCACTAACTTATTACTCAAACAAATTCAAATTACGCAAACAGATCGGGACAAAAATTGCCTCAATTTAGTTGAAGAAAAAACTCTTACCGACAACATTAATTTATTTACCAGCGTAGAAGATAAATTTATTAAAACCCTTGTCAGAGAATTGCAATCGCCCCTAACCAATATGAAAACCGCTTTGCGATTGTTAGAATCAAAACAAATCAAACGCAACCAGCGTCAGCGTTATTTAGAATTGCTCAATCGCGAATGCGATCGCCAAAATTCCTTAATTAATGGCTTATTGAAATTAACTCAGCTAGATAATTTACTCGAACCAACCCATCAATCGGAAAAATTAGAAGAAATTATTTCTGGTATTGTCAGCACCTACCAACCTTTAGCCAAAGAAAGAGGAATTCAATTAGGTTATACTATTACTCCTAGTCTTCCCCCCGTATCTTGTCCGGGTAATTGGTTGAAACAATTAATGCTTCACTTACTCGAGAACAGTCTTAAGTTTACCCCCACAGCAGCAAACGGTCGAGTTTTCGTCAAGGCTACGGTTAAAAAAGACTTTGTGGAGATCAGTATTAACGATAATGGTGTGGGAATTGACACCAACGATTTACCAAAAATATTCGATCCTTTCTTTCGCGGGAGAATAGTTAGCGATCGCGGTAATTTGGGGCCGGGTTTAGGTTTAACAATCGTCAGGCAAATTCTCGATCGCTGTGACGGTACGATTGAGGTGATCAGTAAAGTAGGACAGGGATCGATATTCAGTGTTTTATTACCGATCGCCGTTGCTTAAACAAAGCGATTCAGGTGGAATTAATCTTTTGAGAGTCTATTCTAGATTAGACTCGATTTTTTTTGGCATTTTTATAACTACCATTGGATCGCTGCTTACCCAAAGGTAGGAAGATTGTCAGCACTTCTCCTTGTTTAGCACTGTTGCGGACAATTAATTTACCACCTAAAGCGTGAAATAAATTTTTAGTCACGTCTAAATTCAAACAAAGTCCCCCAGTTTCCGGTTGAAACATCAGCAAACGGCCCAAGGATTTAAGCGGATTGGTTTGATAAGCTTTTTGAGATAATAATTGTAGTTTTAAGCGATCGCCTGCAGTGGTCACCACAACTTGAACTTGTCCGCCACTCGGTAAAGAGCGAATCAAATTTTCCATCAAACCAGTTAAAAGCCGATCGAGCATTTCAGGATCGCTGATGATTTGCGGCAGTTTTTGGGGTAAAACAAAATCTAACATCGCATTGCGTCGCTGGGCTTGTTTTTGCCACCGAGGAATACTGTTTTGGAAAATCTGTTCTAGAGAAATTGCCACTAAGCGCATTTCTGGGTTTTTAGATTTAGTTTCTAATTCTGCTGCGCGGAAAATTAATTCCATCCGATTGATTTGATCGGTACATTCGCGATCTATCGATTCTAAACGTTCGACGGTATCTTTAGTCAGATTGTGACGGCGTTTGAGCAATAATTTTGTTAAAGTGCGAATCGTGGTTAAGGGGGTGCGAATTTCATGAGTTAAAGCTTGGATAAATTCTACTTCTGGAGGTAAAGACGCGCTAGAATCGGAACCCGAGTTTTGAAGATTGCGATCGTTTTTATTCTTTTCAGCTTTGCGATCTGATAAATGAACTACTTTCTCTAACTTTTGCTTTGCTTCGGTTTGCGGATCTAAACTTTGTAAGTTACGAACTTTATTGATTTTTGGCGTTGTTAAGTCCGGTAAATTTTTCAGTAGATTGCGACTAAAGTGACTGACAATGCGATAATCGGGTACTACAGGGGGAAATTCTTCGATCGCAGCCTCGAGTCGATTGAGGCGATCGCGATCGACCTGCAACCAACGAGAGCGTAAAATTTCCGTAGCTGCTTCTAAGATGCGCGGTTCAAAAGAAAACTCAAAAATTGGCATTCCATCGGCACTTTTGCCAAGCAGAATTAGCAAACTAAAAAATTCCGTAAAAACCAGACAAAATTGTTCTTTGGCTAGGGAATCTTGGGGGAGTAAAGGCAATCTTTCAACAAGACAATCTTTAGTAATTCCCCCTCCTTCTTTACAAGCAGGAAGTTGAAAAAACTGACTTGGTAATTCGGGCGTAAAAATTCTGCTTTGAAAAGAGGTAACTAATTCGGGATGGCTCAAAATTGGAATCGGCCCCGAAAAGATTAATCCTCGATATTTTTTTTGTTTTGTTTGGGGAATTTTAATAACATTTAATAGTAAATCTTCTAGAGCGGCGATCGCACCAAACCATTCGCCTCGAGCTTTTAAAATAGTTCTTGAAAGATTTGAATTGCGATCGCTTTCCGATTCCGATGAAAACAAATCATCGTTCAAATTTTCTTCATCAATAATGAAAAGATCGCTTAAGCTTTGTAACAAGCATTGTGGCACAACTTTCAACCCCCATCAAAAAATAATAAATACATCATTCATACTTATCTTTGTAGTAAGTATAAGATTCCTCTTACTAAGTAAATCCTAACTTTTGTAGTTATTATCCCTTAAGAGTAGAACCGAACTATTCATTCGCGATCGCCGCTATTTTTCTAAATCGGAGCTTAAATTTCCCTGGCAATAAATTCTTCGCTCTCGATCGCATCTAAGTTTCGTATTTTAGCGCAATATATTTCAACAATTTTTCAAACACAAATCTTTTTCAAGTAAATGTTCTTTTTTAATAATCTCGTAAAGATTAATCTCTTTTTCTAACAAACAAACATGACCGCTTTCTGGCAAAATTACCATTTGAGCGCGAGGAAGAACGCTGACTAAACGTCTTGCTTCTTCTACTGAAGGTAAAAGTCGGTCTTGCGCGCTAGCTAAAATCAAAACTGGTTGTCTCAAGCGTTGTAACGAGCGATTGCCTAAAGTAAAATTTCTCAGCAAAGATAAACGCCAAGCAGCAGTTTTTGAAGGTACGGACTTGATTGCTATTTCTAAAGCTTCTCTATCTTTGAGATTTACCCGATCTGAAGCCGTTAAAAAAGGCAGTAAAACCGAAGTACATTCTCGATAAATTGAATCTGGCAACAAATCGATGATATTACTACCCCAATTTAGTAAAGGTAATCGATTAAAACAAGAAGCTGGGTTGATCAAAATAATCCGCTTGAATAATTCTGGCGATCTAGTCGCTATTTTTAAAGCCAAACAGCCCCCAAAAGATTCGCCGCACAAATAAACGCAACAATCAGATCTTTGTTTTAGTTCTTTTTTAATTGCCGCGATGAGGCGATCGCACAGCAAATCCCAATTGCTGAGATCTCGCGGAGAAATTGCTAAAGCGCGAATGTCAAAGCTAGTTTCAAGCTGCTCTTGTTGCACGTAAAGCATTCTCCCACTACCATCCATTCCTGGCAAGTAGATAAATAGCGAGCGGTGGTAACCAACTGCTTGCGATCTCAAAAAATTGAGTTTGTTTTCAAATCGTGTCATTATATTTTGGGGCAATTTATACTTTCTAATATAAAGCGTGATAAATCGAACCCTCAACCAGAGAGGCGATCGCTCGAGGATTTTCTCACCAAAATATCATAATGCCTCTGAGCAAATGTTTTTGACCGATTTGTGAAAAATTAATTTCCGAATCTAGAACGAGATCGGGTATTTTGGCTTTAAACATCAACAATAAACTCTCTCAGCAACAGCATTTCGCTCCTATAATTAGGGCAGGCAAACCAGGCGGTATGGTTTAACCCCCCTCAAGAGTGCGAAGGCATTTACAGTTGTGCGAAACTTTGAGCGATCGCCTTTGTATCGTTCAACACTTTCACAAGAGAACCAGACAAACATATTTAAAAGCGTAAATTAGCTTTAAAGTATTTCATCTTTCCACTCAATTATTTATTTTATTTATGAAAAAGTAACGTTGCTTTAATATATCCGAAACGATCTCAAAAACCAACTAAAAAAACAGCAAATAACAATTAAAATAATAAATCAAAGCCAGAGTTTAAAAAAATCAAACAACAGCGATCGACAGCGATCGCTTTTATTAAGTTAGATGACAGAAAATAAAGACAACAACCGAAAATTCAGCTTAACTACACCCCTTTATTATGTTAACGACAAACCCCATATAGGCAGTGCTTACACCACCATAGCAGCCGATGTTATCGCTCGCTTTAAAAAACTGCAAGGATTGGAAGTCTTATTAATAACTGGGACTGACGAACACGGGCAAAAAATTCAAAGAACCGCAGAAAGTAAAAATATAGATCCGCAATTACATTGCGATCGAACCGCATCGACTTTTACAGATCTCTGGCAAAAATTAAACATACAATACGACAGATTTATCCGTACCACAGCAACAAATCACGAAAAAATAGTCAAAGAATTTTTTGCTAGAGTGCAAGCGAAACAGGATATTTATCTCGATCGCCAGCAAGGTTGGTACTGCGTTAGCTGCGAAGAATTTAAAGAAGAAAGAGAACTAAACGAAGATAAGTTTTGTCTGATACATACTAATAAAAAAGCAGAATGGAGAGACGAAGAAAATTACTTTTTTCGTCTTTCTAAATATCAGCAACAAATTGAAGATCTCTACGCCAAAAATCCTAATTTCATTCAACCAGAAACGCGCCGCAATGAAGTTTTGAATTTCGTTAAAAGCGGTTTAAAAGACTTCTCAATTTCACGAGTTAATTTAGAATGGGGCTTTGGGATTCCCGAAGATCCCACACATACTATTTACGTTTGGTTTGATGCCCTCTTAGGATACGTTACCGCCTTACTAGAGCCAGAACAAGAACCAACCCTAGAAAACGCTTTATCCAAATGGTGGCCGGTAAACGTTCATCTCGTTGGCAAAGATATTTTACGCTTTCATGCCATCTACTGGCCGGCGATGTTACTGTCAGCAGAATTACCCTTACCTGAAAAAATCTTCGGTCATGGCTTTTTGACTAAAGACGGACAAAAAATGGGTAAAAGTCTAGGCAATACCATCGATCCCTTCGATCTAGTCGATCGCTACAGTGCCGATGCCGTGCGCTATTACTTTATCAAAGAAATCGAATTTGGTAGGGACGGAGATTTTCGAGAAACCCGTTTTATCAACGTTTTAAACGCCGATCTCGCCAACGACTTGGGTAACTTGCTGAATCGGACTTTAGGCATGATCAAGAAATACTGTCAAGGTTCGCTGCCCAAAATGACAGCAGCAGAAGTGCCCCAAGACAACCCCCTCAAAACAATCGGTTCCGAATTAGGCGATCGCGCCGCCGCAGCTTACGATAATTTAAGATTCGATCTCGCCTGCGAAGCAGTTTTTGCCCTAATTCGTGCCAGCAACAAATTTATTGACGACAGTGCCCCTTGGAGTTTATACAAACAAAAAAAACAAACAGAAGTAGAAACAGTATTGTACTCAGTCAGCGAATCGATCAGACTCTCAGCCTACTTACTATCGCCGATCGTCCCCGATCTCAGCAACGACATCTACCAACAACTAGGGTTTGGGATCGACTTTAACGACTTTAGTAAGGGCGATTGCGCCAGTGTTTACCAGCACCACTCTCAATGGGGTAAATTACCAGCAAATCAAAACTTAGGAAAATCTAAACCTATTTTCTCCAGATTAGAACTCCCTGAAGAGATTACAGAATAATTTTTATAAATTTGAGGAGCAATAAATAAAAAATAAATGAGTAATAAATGAGGGATAAATCGAATATGAGGGTAAATAGATAATAGGAGACTATTTTTTTAATAATAAACGAGGCATAAAAAAAATGTTCGATCGATTTGAAAGCGATCCGGTATTCAGTTCCGAACAAGTATTAGAAAATCGCGGTAGAGTCGCAATTTTCATTGACGGTTCAAATTTGTTCTACGCGGCACTACAACTAGGTGTAGAAATTGATTACACTAAACTACTTTATCGTCTTACCGGAGGCTCGAGATTGCTGCGGGCCTTCTTCTACACCGGAGTAGATCCAACTAACGAAAAACAACAAGGTTTTTTGCTTTGGATGCGTCGCAACGGATACAGAGTTATAGCCAAAGACTTAGTTCAATTACCGGACGGATCTAAAAAAGCTAATTTAGACGTAGAAATTGCCGTAGATTTAATGGCATTAGTAGGAGCTTACGACACCGCAGTTTTAGTTAGCGGCGATGGCGATTTAGCTTATGCTGTAGATGCAGTAAGTTATCGCGGAGCTAGAGTAGAAGTAGTTAGTTTGCGATCGATGACTAGCGATAGTTTAATCAATGTCGCCGATCGCTATATCGATTTAGATCAAATAAAAGAAGATATCCAAAAATCAGGCAGATCTGGCGATACCTATCCTACTTTTCCTAGTTTTAGATTATTAGATGAAGAACAAACAACTTAAAAATTGGTGGCACAAAGCAAGCACTAATAGAGTTTGGTTTAGCTCGATAATGAAAGGATTATTATTGAGCTTTTTATTCTTTTTTTTCGGTTGTGGAATTAAAGAACCGATCGAGGAAGAAATCGAACCAACTCGAGACCTTTTAACCTTAGATAATGCGGTTTTAGAACAATCGAATTCTTCAGGAGAAGTGCTTTGGAAAATCAAATCAGCCCGTACCGTCTACAGTCCAGATCGCCAAATCGCCTATCTCGATAAAATAACAGGAAATCTGCTCAAAGATGGTGAAGTTATTTTACGTTTAAAAGCAGAAAAAGGCGAAATCCACAAAAACGGTGCAGAAATATATTTAAAAAACGACATTTTAGCCGTAGATACCCGCAACGAAGCAGTAATTCAAGCCAGTTCGGGAACTTGGTATCCTGGACAAGAACTGTTAATTATCGAGGAAAATATCACCGGAACTCATCCGAAAATGAACGTCTGGGCGAATAAAGGACGTTACCGCAGCAACAAACAAATTTTAGAATTAGAAGGGGAAATCGTCGCAGTAATGGCAGATCCTACCCTGAAAATGAAAGCAGAATACGTATCTTGGGATCTTTTACAAAAAAAAGCGATCGCTTCTTTACCACCTCAAAAACAATCCCCCAATTTCAGACCGGAAATATATCGCTATCAAGCAGAAAAAATTAGCGAACGCGTTGCAGGAGATCTAATTACGGTAGATCTCGAAGCAAATACCGCCACATTAGCAAAAAACGCTACTCTCAAATACAGCGAACCTCCTGTTAATATAACCAGCGATACTGCTACTTGGAATTACGAAAAACAAACAGTTAAATCCTTAGTACCCGTAACTGTAATTCACACCACAAAGCAAATTACAATTACAGGCGATCGCGGAGAAGTGGATTTAAAAAAAGAAATCGCCACTTTAGAAGGCAATACTAGCGGAATTAACAATCTCGATCGCTCTCAACTATATTCCGATCGCTTAGTTTGGAAAATTTCCGAAGAATTGGTCGAAGGACAGGGCAATGTTTTCTATCAACAATTAGACCCAGAATTTCAGGTCAGAGGAAGTAAAGCAGTCGGTAAATTAACTAACAATCGAATTGTCGTCACCGGAAATACAAACCAACCTACCGTTACGAATATTTATCCTTGATTGAGTTGGGATGTTGTTGGTCGTTAGTTGTTGGTTGTTGGTTGTTAATTTATTATTTATCCACGCCCTATTAACTACTAACTACTTCCCACTTACATATACACGCCACTAACCCTAGACCCTAATAACTACTCCCTACTCAATAATATTCCGACTCGGATCGCCAAAAAAGCTAGTTTGAGAATAATTAGAACTGGGGATAACTTGCCAGTGTTTCGATAAACTGCGTAACAATCGATCTTGTTCGGCTCGGAAAATATCGAGATCTTTGTTACCGTGATTGATAATCGCAAACCAAACTAAACCCTTTTTCTTAGTCGGAATAACCCCAGCTAAAGCACTCACTCCAGACAAACTACCAGTTTTAACCGCAGTACCTTCAGGAATAGAGCGATTTTTTAAAGTACCTTTGCGATCGCGTCCTGCAACCGGAAACAAATCCGCCACACTAATAGATTCTGACTTCAATCGAGCCTCGATCGCCATTAACATCGCAGAAACCGCACGGGGAGAAATACGATTGTCAACCCCCAGGCCAGAACCGTTAATTAAATTAATCTCGCCATGAGGAACTTTAGCCGCATCGAGAGCTATTTTAGCGACAACTTTACCGCCACCCACAGAATCAGTCAGCATTTGAGCCATATAATTATTGCTGTAGATATTCATTTGTCTGAGAATTTCAGATAAAGGTAAAGACAAATGACGCACTAAAAGCCGGCGATCGCTGGGAAGATGATTAGCTCTCAAAACCGAGCCAGAAATCGCTAAATTAGGCTCGTTAGTACCTTGAGGTAGATTATAATAAGCATCCCGCGCCGATTGAGGCCAGAGACTCGAATTTAAGCCCGCTCGGAGCAATTTAGCACTCACCCCCCGATCCGACTGAAAATTCATGTAAAAATTATCGACTACGATTAAATTGCCCTCAACCCGACGAATCCCAGAGCGTTCGATTTGATTAGCTAAAGCGATCGCCTCTTCCCAAACAAATAAAGGATCGCCACTACCGCGAACGATTAAATCCCCTTGCAAGACACCATTTTTAAGTTTTCCAGTGGCATAAATTAAAGTTTCAAATTGATGGGAATGGCCCCAAGTTTGTAAAGCAGCCAAAGTCGTGGCAATTTTAGTCAGAGAAGCTGCAGCCAGAGGACTAGTACCCCGGTGACCAAAAGAGGTGCGATCTGATTGAAACCAAACCCCTTGGCGATCGCTTCTCAAACCCCGAGCTGCCAAATTATTAACATATTCGCCAACAATCTCCTCAGCGCGATCGTCAGTTTCTGAAGGTGAAACAAAAACTTGTGCTTGATGCCAGGGAAGTGGTTCTAAAGTTTCTAACCCGGGCTTATTTTGCTGCAACCAAAGAAAAGCAAAAAGCTCTAACATCGAAGTCTCCTATTTTACTTGCGATCGATCCAACCCTTTTGGGACAAATAACAATAGACGAATCATAATTAACTTAAACGAGTCTAAAAAGTCCAGTGTTCCTAGTTCTTGTAGTGACAAATAGCACTCTTTTGAAGATTGAGTTTGAATTGAAACCAGAGAATGCCAGGACGATTCTGGCAACAGAGAACAGAAATGGATTTGAATTTAATTATCTGCTTGCTCCGGCTCTTAGCTCTTGCCTGCTCTAGCGACAGTTACTTTTGCAAGAAGCCTAATAAATATATTTGTTTTGGCTATTTGAGCCGGTACGCCCTTTACTAATGATGCAGATAGTACCGATTTAGACGAGATAAGTCAAGTAAAAGCAATAAAGATCGAGATAATTACACCTCATCCGGTAAAATATTTATTGATTCATAAAAAATAATTTTTGCTAGCGAAGCTACTAACAGTAGTTAACCAAATTAAAATAACTACGAAAAATAGTTTGCGATCGCTCCACTTACGAGAATAGTAAACCAAACAAATGCCCCAGGCAGCTAAGATTTTGAACGCTTCTATGAATTCTATCGATAACAATGGAATGACTCGCGCAAGAATTGCAGTAGACGCTATGGGGGGCGACCACGCTCCCGATGAAATCGTTCTCGGAGCTATCAGAGCTGCCGAAGAGCTTAACGCAGAAATTATCTTGGTCGGAGATCCCGACGCAATTGAATCTTGTCTCCAACAACATAAAAACTCCGATTTAATCAAAATAGTTAAAGCTGAAGAAGCTGTAACCATGGATGACGAATCGATCGCCGCCATTCGAGGCAAACGCAAAGCTTCGATTAACGTTGCGATGAAATTAGTCAAAAGCAAAGAAGCCGATGCAGTAGTTTCTGCGGGACACTCCGGTGCGGCAATGGTAGCAGCATCTTTCGGTTTGGGTCGTTTGCGAGGAATCGATCGCCCCGCTATCGGTGCGGTATTTCCCACCAAAGTAGCCGGAAAATCGGTGATCGTTCTCGATGTCGGAGCTAACGTAGACAGTCGTCCCAAATATTTAGAGCAATTCGCTTTGATGGGCACGATTTATAGTAAATATGTTATGGACGTGAGCGAACCCAAAATCGGGCTGCTCAACATTGGCGAAGAATCATCTAAAGGTAACGAGCTAGCTGTAAAAACTCACCAACTCCTTCAAGAAAACACAGAAATTCCATTTGTAGGAAATGCTGAAGGTAAAGACGTACTTTCTGGTAATTTTGACGTAATCGTTTGCGATGGATTTACCGGCAACGTACTGCTCAAATTTGCCGAAGCAGTTGGAGACGTTCTTTTACAAATACTTAAAGAAGAATTACCTCGCGGTGTCAGAGGAAAATTAGGCTCGGCAATACTCTATCCTAACCTGCAAAGAATTAAAGAAAGAGTAGATCGCGCAGAACATGGCGGTGCATTACTCTTAGGCGTAGCAGGAGTATGTATTATCAGTCACGGTAGTTCCGAAGCACCTTCGATCTTTAATGCGATTCGTTTAGCAAAAGAAGCAGTCGATAACAAAGTTCTCGAACGCATTCAAACCTACAACGACGAACATAACAGTCGTCCGCCAAGCAGTCCCGAAACGGCTTCAAGCTCAACAGGAGATAAATAAATTAAATAGTTTCAAAACAGCGAAATAGGTTCGAGGGAGTTTCTCGGAACTTCTCGGCCCTCTCGCTCCAAGCAAAGTCAAAAACATCAATAGCAAGTAACAAGTATTCGAGTGGCTAACTGTTTTAGAAAATAACCAAAGTAAATAGATTTTTTTTCAATAAAACTGCACCGTCAAGCAAGGAACGAGCCAAAAAATTATAACGCTTTCTCGCAGATCGGACTTGCTACTCGCTCGAGATGAAACTGAAAACTTTTGACTTCAAACCAAGCGAGATAAAACTATTAATAAAACAAGCAAGGGAGAAAAGTGTTAGACACATCACAAAGGGGAATTACTTTTACAGGAAGCGGTGCAGCCGCACCAGAATCATTATTGAGCAACGACGATCTCTCGAAAATTGTCGATACCAACGACGAATGGATCTCCTCTAGAACCGGAATTAAAACCAGACACATCGCATCCCCAGAAGTGACATTATGCGAACTGGCCACAGCAGCAGGCAAACAAGCGATCGCCAATGCGGGAATTACTGCGGCTGAAATCGATCTGATTATTTTAGCTACTTCTACTCCCGACGATTTATTCGGAAGTGCGAGCAAAATTCAATATTTGCTTGGTGCAACTAGAGCGGTGGCCTTCGATTTAACCGCCGCTTGTTCGGGATTCGTTTTTGCCCTAGTCAATGCCGCTCAATTTATTCGCACTGGAACTTATCAAAACGTCCTCGTCATCGGCGCAGATATCCTTTCTCGCTGGCTCGATTGGTCGGATCGGCGTACCTGCGTTTTGTTCGGCGACGGTGCAGGAGCAGTAGTCTGTCAAGCTACCAAAGATGGCGATCGCCTCTTGGGATTTGAAATTTGCAGCAATGGAGCGCAAAACGATTGTCTCAACTTGCCTTTTTCAGGTCAATCCGCAGCCCTCAGCGAAACAGTATCGATCGCTAAAGGAACTTATCAACCAATTTTTATGAAAGGTCGCGAAGTTTATCGTTTCGCCGTTGCTAAAGTACCGGAAGTGATTGAAAAGGCACTCTTTAGAGCCGATCGCACTCCAGAACAAATCGACTGGTTGATTTTGCATCAAGCCAATCAAAGAATTATGAATTCCGTAGCCGATCGCTTGAAAATTCCCCCAGAAAAAGTAATTAGTAATGTAGCAAGCTACGGTAATACTTCAGCCGCCTCAATCCCGATTGCCCTTCACGAAGCGATCGCAAGCGATCGCATTAAACCAGGAGATTTAATCGCTACTTCTGGCTTCGGTGCCGGCCTGACTTGGGGTGCAGCTATTTTTAAATGGGGCTAATTCAGAATCAAAAGTTTTTGGATATATCTTTGTCAAGTAAAGTTTAAATTAACAGAATTTTGCTCGATTCAGTAGTTGGGACTTGAAAAACTTTAACCTCCAAATTCTTTAATCAAATAAATATTCGAGCCAAATTCAGATAAAATCTCAGAACAAAAGAAAAAAGAAATTAAAATAATGACCAAAACAGCATGGGTATTTCCCGGACAAGGTTCGCAAACAGTCGGTATGGGTGCAGATCTCAAAGATTTGCCCGCAGCAAAAAATAAATTAAACTTAGCAGAGCAAATATTAGGTTGGTCGGTAATCGAAATTTCCCAAACAGACGAAGCAAGATTATCTAACACCCTCTATACTCAGCCCTGTCTTTACGTTATCGAATCGATTATGGCCGATTCCCTATTAGCGAGGGGAGAAAAGCCAGATTTAGTTGCAGGTCACAGTTTAGGCGAATACGTCGCCCTCTACGCTGCTGGAGTATTTGACTTTGAAACTGGATTGCGTTTAGTCAAACGTCGTGCCGAACTAATGCACGAAGCAGCAGGGGGCAAAATGGTTGCCATGATGAAGTTCGATCGCCAAGAATTAGAAGCCGCTATTGACAAAAATCCAGACGTAACCATTGCCAACGATAACAGTGCGGCACAAGTTGTTATTTCCGGCACTCCCGCAGCAGTAGACGAAATAGTAGCCACAGTCAAAGCCAAAAGAGCCGTTACCCTCAAAGTATCTGGGGCTTTCCACTCCAAAATGATGGACTCAGCCGCAGCAGAATATCGCCAACAGTTAGAATCTGTTAATTTCTCTGAGGCTAAAATTCCCGTAATCTGTAACGTAGAACCCTCTCCAACCAACGATCCAGAGCTTATTCAACAAAGATTGGTCAAACAAATGACGGGTTCGGTGCGATGGCGCGAAACCATGCTGCAATTTCCCGAAATAGGCATCTCTCGAGTTGTAGAAATCGGCCCGGGTAAAGTATTAACTGGTTTGCTCAAAAGAACTTGTCGCGAGATCGAAGCCGTTAACCTCGATCGCATCGTCGAGCCAGTCGCTCAATTATAAAACAAGACGGATCGCCCCAGCAGAGGGAGAGGCAACAACGGGCAAAACATCGCTTAAACTTATTTTACTAATTAGTTTTAAAGTGATTAAAAGGGAACAGGCAACATTTCAATTGGGGACACCCTTGCAGTGGGTGGGGGATTAAACCCAAAAGTTGCCTTCAGCCTCCGGCTGATAAATCCCGCCCTCTAATACCATTTCTGAAAAATCAGGCTACAGATAACACTAAAAGCTAGGATTGGCTAAAGCCTTATCTGACCTCCTACCTAGACCGACTAACCCCTGACCCAACTGTAGCAATCTTAAATAGAAACGGTATAACCTTCGATCGGTATCCAAATAAGGAAAATATGATTCGTGGCACATCAAGATCGAGAACCAATCAGCAGTTTAATACTGTATCGCTTATTCAAATGGTCGGTAGTCAATCCGATGTTTCGCACTTACTTTCGAGGTAAAGTTTACGGAGCAGAATCAGTCCCTCAATCGGGCCCTTTCATCGCAGTTAGTAACCACGCCAGTTACTTCGACCCCCCAATTCTCAGCAACAGTATGGGTCGTCCTGTAGCTTTTATGGCAAAAGAGGAACTATTTCGAGTTCCCATCTTAAAAACAGGTATCAGACTCTATGGGGCTTATCCTGTGAATCGAGCTAGTAGCGATCGCACTGCGATCCGTTCTGCGATTAAAGCTCTAGAATCTGGTTGGATGACAGGCATTTTTTTGCAAGGGACTCGCACTAAAAATGGCAGAATTACTAACCCTAAACTGGGAGCAGCTTTAATCGCAGCGAAAACCCAAGTTCCCCTAATTCCTGTCAGTTTGTGGGGAACAGAAAAAATCTTGGCAGATTCATCATTCCCCCGTCCTGTACCAGTGACAATTCGTATTGGCGATGTGATCGATCCTCCTCAATCCACAAAAAAAGAAGAACTTACTGCAATAACTGAAAAATGCGCGGAAATTATCAATACCATGTTGGATTTGGGAAGATAATTACATCCTATTAGGCTATTTTCGTTACAGATTGTGCCAAACAAATCAAAGAATCATACCCATAGTGTAAACATTCTGTAATAATTAGAATAGATTGGAAAATTAATTGAATTTTTAAGTAGTAGGGATTATTTTTTGCTATCCTGAAGTGCAATTCAATCTATCCCCATCAGATTATGGTAAAAAGCCTATTTTGATAGAGTTAACTAAGGAAAGAGAATCTAGAACCGGGAAAGAAATTATGCTGGCACTACGACCAGACCCACTTATGGTTTTTGATATCATTTCACTATATTTTACTCCCGTGTTGCAGACCTTGAGGTCTTCATATTTCACGGTCAATATCTTGATAAAGTAGAAAAGTTTGCCAAATAATCACCTTGTGAGACAATTTTTGGCAGGCTCTACTATGCTTTTGCCTAATCTTGACCAGAAAATGGTTTCTGTTCAAATCACACTAAGACTCAATGTAATTAGCTTGGGAGGAATGTCTTAATGTCTGTTCGCTTATATGTTGGTAATCTACCCAAAGAAATCGTAGATAAAGAAGCTTTAGTCGAAATGTTTGCTGAAGAAGGTAAACAAGTATCTACTAAACTTATCAAAGACCGTAAAACTGGAAAATGTCGTGGTTTTGCTTTTGTCACCGTACCTAGTGATGAATTAGCCGATCAGTTTATTGAAAAATATAATGGTCAATCCTTTATGGATACCCCTTTGAAAATTGAAAAAGCTTTACCTCGTTCAAAAAACAAGGATAAAGAAGAATCAGAAGGAGAAGGCGGTGGAAATTCTACAGCTAGTGCTGGCAAACGCAAAAATAATAACAAGCGTAGTAAGAAGCCTAGTGGTGGTTACAACGCACCTAAAGAATCAGTACAACCAGACCCCCGTTGGGCAGACGAATTAGCCAAGCTTAAAGAAATGTTAGCAGCAGCTAAAAACTAATATTCGTCTCAGAACTGTCTAGTAATTATGGTTAGTCCGATTGGGTCAATATTTCGATTAATTCCTCGACAGTTTTTATGGTTGTAATTGACAACGATTAAGAAAAACAGTGACAACAAATTATGAGAGAGGGGCTGAGACTTGATTAATACAAGGACATGCTCTCACGCCTTTCTTTTCAATAGTTTGATTTACATATAACATTTATGATTGTTCAGTAATTTGATTATAGGCTGCTGATTTGCACCAATAGAAATTAAATTATTTTTAGGCAGTTAATATAAAAAATAAGGAGTTGTTAAAAAATGACTAGTGCTGATGCGATCAAAGTGATGAAACAGGAAGTAGGTAAGGCAGCAGCCGATCGCGTTAAGTCAAACTCCATAGTAGGATTGGGTACAGGTTCAACTACGGCTTATGCTATTGAATATATAGGCGATCGCTTATCTAAAGGGGAAATTACTAATATTGTGGGTGTTCCAACTTCCTTTCAAGCGGAAGTGTTAGCCAAAAAATATGGAATTCCTTTAACTACTTTAGATGCCATAGATCATATTGATGTGGCGATCGATGGTGCTGATGAAGTAGATCCACAGAAAAACCTAATTAAAGGCGGTGGTGCTGCTCATACTCGCGAAAAAGTAGTAGATGCTTTAGCCAATGAATTTATTGTGGTAGTGGATGGTGGTAAACTTACAGACAAACTAGGCTCCACCTTTCTTTTACCTGTAGAAGTAATTCCTATGGCAATTACCCCCGTAATGAATGCTTTAACCAAACTCGGTGGTAAACCAGAATTACGGATGGGAATCAAAAAAGCAGGTCCAGTTGTTACAGATCAAGGTAACTTAGTTGTGGATGTAAAATTTGATTCTATTGACAACCCCAAAGAATTAGAAAAAACGATCAATAATATCCCAGGAGTCTTAGAAAACGGCTTATTTGTTGGTGTAGCAGATGTAGTTTTAGTAGGGGAAGTTATCGATGGGAAACCCAGTGTCAGAGAGATGTAAAACAGTGAGCAGTTAACAGTGAGCAGTTAACATTTAACAGTGAGCAGTGAGCAGTTAACATTTAACAGTGAGCAGTCCTAAAGGATTCCTAAAGGATACACCTTCGGATATATCCTTTAGGAATCCTTCGGATAACCGCTTCGCATA
>JASJCW010000103.1 GCA_030065265.1 Prochloraceae cyanobacterium | reverse complement strand
CTCCATTTAAACTTAATTGCTGGTTTAAAAATGTTAAGAAAATTTCTCTATTTCGATCGTTTCCTAGAGTGAGTATTACTTTAATTGAATCATTATAAATTTCAAGTTCTATATTCCAATGAGGTCGATCGGGAGTATTTAAAACTTTAAACAATAAGCGATCGCCTTCTATAACGTTTAAAATGCTTAAAAGATTTTTTCTTTGTAAAAGTTGCCAATCTGAATGCGAACAAAGTCGATCGATTATATTTTCTCTAGTTTGAGAAGAAATTGATTCTGAAAATTGAGCATAATAATTAATTATCTCGGGCAGAGATTGACCGTGTAATTTATGAAATTCTTCCTGTTCTTTAACTGATACTACTAGATCGGGTTCGGCATAGTCAAAAATTTCTACATCTTCGTCTAAATAACAATATTCTCCAAGTCTTATAACATAAGCTAAACAACCGTCACTAGATTGTCTTAGCATTCCTCCACAAGATAGATCTCGTCTTGCACCTTGACACAAAATATAATATTTTTGTTTTTCTAGTTCGATTCTTAAGTTAAGTAAACATTGATAATAATCGTGACCTTTAACTTTAATGTCTCGAATAATAGAAGAAGTAAAAAGAATGCCACAATTAGGATAATCCCCAGTTAATATAATTTCTCCTTCATGAATTGTGCGATCGAGAATATGCATTAATGAAATTTCGATTTTATCTTTGCTCATCTTTTCCAATTTAATATAAGTAAATATCATAATAATGTTCCAAGAAGTAATAAATAAAATCAAGCAGAATAAAAATCAAGAAAACAGTCATTTTGGGTGTGAAATAATCGCACGGGAATTAATCAAAAAAGATCGCAATTTAGGGATTCAATGGGTATCTAAATGCATACAATCCTATTTATTTGAGTTTAAACCTTCAAATTATATTGAACTGAATAATTATGTTCAACAAGCTTTAGATTCACAAAAAGTTTTGACTGGTTCACAATACAAGGAAATTGGTCTAAAAATATGGTACATGATGGGCAGAGATAATGCTCAGACTGCGGTATCTCGTCTTTGGTGGGCTATTGCTGAATTTAAACTAGGAGAAGATGACCATGGAATGAGGGATCTTGGTGCGTCTGTAGATTTACTATTATTCGATCGCGATCGATTTGATTTCGAGCGATTCGATCGCTACATGACAGAAGCAGTAAAAATTTATCAACAATACGAATTAGAAAAATAAGCGATCGCAAAAAATAAAATTCTTCAAAGGCTATTAATTTTTAATCTTAGTGGCAGTTTTACCTAAAAAAAGAATAAAATTAGTTATTTAGATCTGAAATTCTCACAAATAAAAGTATTTTTGATAACAATATTTTTATTTACAGCTATTATTTTTTACTAATTATTAGCCTGCAAAATAATGATCGATCCTCAAAGAGAATGGCAAAGAGTACGGGAAACTTTTCAAAAAATTTGGGGATATCCAGATTTTAGGCCGCCACAAGACGAAATTATCCGCAGCTTACTAAATGGTTTCGATACTTTAATTGTAATGCCAACTGGGGGCGGAAAATCGATTTGTTTTCAATTACCAGCTTTGCTACAAAATGGTTTAACGATCGTAATATCTCCGTTAGTAGCGTTGATGGAAAATCAAGTTCAAGAATTAAAAGAGCGTAATTTACCAGCAGCTTTAATCCACTCTCAATTACCAAAATATTTACGCAAACAAACTTTAAAAGCAATTGCAGCACAAAAGCTAAGATTACTATACCTTTCTCCCGAAACTTTGTTAAGCGTTCCAGTTTGGGAAAAAATCTCTCAACCCAACATTAAAATTAACGGTTTAATTCTCGATGAGGCTCATTGTTTAGTACAGTGGGGAGATACTTTTAGACCAGCTTATCGTCGTTTGGGTGCGGTGCGATCGAGCCTTTTAAAACACAAACCGGATGCTAAAATTGCGATCGCTGCTTTTACCGCTACTGCCGATCCTACCGCACAAAAAATAATTACTAATACTCTGCAATTAAAGCAACCAAAAACTTTTTTACTCAGTCCCTACCGTCAAAATCTCCACCTTAAGGTTAAAACAGTTTGGACACCCAAAGGAAGACGACAGCAAACTTTAAAATATATTGAAAAAAGAAAAAGACAAACGGGTTTAATTTACGTGCGATCGCGTCGAGAAAGCGAGGAGTTAGAAGAATGGTTATCTTCTCTAAAGTATCAAACTGCTGCTTATCACGCTGGATTAATCGATACTCAAAGGCGTAAAATTGAAAATGATTGGTTGGAAGGTAAAATTAAATTTGTTATTTGTACTTCTGCTTTTGGCATGGGTATCAATAAACCAAACGTCCGTTGGGTAGTTCATTTTCACTCACCTTTATTATTGTCGGAATATTTGCAAGAAATCGGTCGCGGCGGAAGGGATGGTAAAATAGCTGATACTCTGACTTTAATTAGCGAACCTACTGGCTTATTAAATCCTGAAGATAAACAACGAAATCAATTTTTTATTAGTAAGTTACAAAAACAATATCAAAAAGCAGAGGCGATCGCTAAAAAGATTCCCGATCGCGGCGATTTAAATTCTATTACCGAACAATTTAAAGATGGTAAAATTGCTCTGGCTTTGCTTCACAGTGTGGGTCAATTAGAATGGATCGATCCTTTTAATTATCGTCGCAATAATAATAAAGATAGTTCTTCTTTTGCTAAATTAAATTCGATCCAGCAAAGATTTATTCAAGAAACTACTCGATTTTTACATACTAGAACTTGTCGCTGGCAATTTTTATTAAATGCTTTTGGTTTCACCGAAGACGCAAAAGATTTTCAATGCGGCCACTGCGATAATTGTAGATCGAAAGGCAGAAGGCAAAAGTAGCAAGTCAGGGATTAGTTAGTAGTTAGTGGGGTTTTAAGTTTAGAATTGGTTGACTAATATCAAATTCTGAGAACAGATTATATATTGTTTCTCCCCATGCCTCCCTTTGCTCCGGTACTGTTGCGATCGGTCTAAGAATAAAAATTAATTTTGCTTTCTTCTTTCTGTTTGTCTTCTCTGTTCTCGATTTTCTTTCTCGATTTTATTTGCTTTTCTCAATACTTGTACTGCATAAATTCCGCCGATCGCAAGTAAAACGAAAGATTCGGCTAAAAGCATATAATCGTTAACGGAATCAGAAAGCATAATCGATAAATTTCAGGGAGAATATACTTTAGATTATATATTCTCCTCGAAACATAATCGCTGGCAAAGGATAAAAATCTACTCGCAGTTGCGATTAATCTGGTATTTTAGCGTTTAGAAGCGCGCTTATCTCGGTCTTGACGACGGCGATCGCGCCATTCTGCAGCAGTCAGATAGAGAATGCCTAAACTGACAAAACCGAGTAAGCCTAGGGCTACTAAAAATAATAAATTGAGAATTTGATTTGTTTCCACTGTTATCTAGAAACCGTTGCGACCCCAAACTACCATAGCAATAGACCAAGTGAATAGGCTTAGAAGAGTTGCCCAACCTAATGTTAAGATATCCATACTTTTATTCAGCTTGTAAAACAACAACTATTAAACAACAACAACTTTTCAACGCATTAAAGCTTATAGTTGTTAATGATTATACGCTAAGCAAAAAATTAGCTAATTATTGTAGTAATCCTGATGGATAAAAGGATTGAAGGTGATGGGGTGAGTCATTTACAAGCAGAAAGAATAGAATCTCTTAAGGCTGGAATAGTAGCAGCAATATCTTTTAGTATTGCTTATTCGATTACGTTGGTAAGTAATCTATATCTTTTAGAAAATGCTAATTTAGAGCAATTAAATTTACTGTTGAGGTTAGGAGCAGCTTTATTTAGTGGTTTGTTGTTTGGGGTGACTTATCGCTACATAACACGCACTGATTCTAATTCCCATCTATCTGACGGTGCGGTGATTGCTTTTGGTTTGGTGCGAAGTCTGGCTTTATTGGAGTTATCGGGAAATATTCGAGATAAATTATATGTCTTAATTGTTTTAAGTATCGAAAGTCTCTTATGTTTTGCTCTAGCCCGTGTTACCCTCGACTTGGCACTCGCTCGCAAATGGGTTAAACCTTTTCGGGGAGATAGTGAATAGGGGGAGAGTAGGAGCTTGGTTAACGAGTGAATGGTGCGATGATTGAAGTTGAAAGCTTGAGCAAAAAATACGGTGCGATCGCGGCGATCGAAGATATCAGTTTTTCCATAGAAGCGGGGGAAATACTCGGCTTTTTGGGCCCCAATGGTGCGGGAAAAACCACAACAATGCGGATTTTATCGGGTTATTTACCGCCAAGTTCGGGAACTGCGAGAATCAACGGTTACGATATCTCAGAAGAGTTAATGGCGGTACGAAAATGTATCGGATACTTGCCTGAAACTCCCCCATTATATCCAGAAATGACGGTAGAACAGTATTTATATTTTGTCGCCAGAATCAAGGGTGTAGCTGCAGGCGATCGCCCGGTTACGGTAAGTTCGGCGATCGATCGCACTCAATTGACAGAAAAAACAAAAACTATTATCCGCAAACTTTCTAAAGGCTATCGTCAACGGGTGGGTATCGCTCAGGCGATCGTCAACGATCCGCCAGTAATTATTTTAGACGAGCCGACGGTGGGTTTAGATCCCGGACAAATTATTGAAGTTCGCAATTTAATTAAATCTTTAGCCGGAAAACATACGGTCATTCTTTCAACCCATATTTTGCCAGAAGTTAGTATGGCTTGCGATCGCGTCACTATTATCAATCGCGGTAAAGTAGTAGCAACCGATACACCGGCAAATTTAATGACGGAGTTATCTGGAAATCAAGGCTATCAAATTGAAGTAGCAGGGGATATTTCTGAAATTGAGAGTTTATTATCGCCAATACCGGGAGTAAATCGGGTAGAAGTCCTCAATTCATCAGAAAATAGATCTTTAATTAAAATTATTTCGCGATCGGATGCCGATCCGGGTCGGGAAATTGCTGCAGAAATTGTTAAATTTGGACTCGGTTTGTACGAAATGCGTCGTATTCGCCCTAGTTTAGAAGATGTCTTTTTAGAGTTAACGACCAAAGAGGCTGGAATCAATTCGCCTCAGACCGAATTAACCGGGACAACTCAATATAAAAATTAAAATTTGTCAATGCTTCTTACCGACATAGCTCAAGCGTTTTTTAACGGGATAGCAATAGGTAGCGTGATCGCTTTAGCCGCAATAGGACTCACGTTAACTTACGGAATTTTAAAAATATCTAATTTTGCTCACGGCGATTATATGACCCTAGGAGCTTATCTGACCTGGTTTTTTAACATTAATGGGGTAAATATTCCGATCGCGATGTTTTTGGGTGCTGTGGGTACTGTAGGGGGAATGTTAATCGCCGAACAACTCTTATGGAAACCAATGCGAAAAAGGCGCGCGACTCCGACTACTTTAATTATTTTATCGATCGGCTTGGCATTGTTCGTCCGCAATGGCATTTTATTTATTTGGGGAGGTAACAATCAACGTTACGATGTTCCTCTAGTTCCTGCGGCGGATATATTTGGCATTAAGGTGGCATTTTATCGTTTAGTGGCGATCGCTTTGGCGATTGTGGCCGTAATTGTTTTGCATTTTATCTTGCAAAATACCAAAATAGGTAAAGCAATGCGGGCCGTTGCTGATAATATCGATTTGGCAAAGGTTTCGGGAATTAATGTCGATCGCATTGTAATTTGGACTTGGGTAATTACTGGGGTTTTAGTTGCTGTTGCTGGCTCGATGTATGGTTTAATTACTGTAATTCGCCCTAATATGGGTTGGTTTTTAATCTTACCAATGTTTGCTTCGGTAATACTAGGAGGAATTGGCAATCCTTACGGTGCGATCGCCGGTGCTTTAGTAATCGGTGTGGCTCAAGAATTGAGCGTTTTATTAATCGATCCGGCTTACAAGCAAGGAATTGCTTTGTTAATTATGATAATTATTTTATTAGTTCGTCCTCAAGGTTTGTTTAGAGGGACGATGTAAATATTTAGGATATCCCCTTATCAGAACAATTTTTAAAACAGAGATAAAAAAGCTAAGTAATTCTGCCAAGCTTCTAGATTATTTAAGGGGATGGTTTTCTGCTTGATTTTGGCTAAATCGTCTAAACTAACTGGAACAATATGTAATCTGTTAATTCCAACTTGAAAAGCAATTTGTCTGATTTTTTCTTCCTCTTCAATTAATATCTGTCCTTTTTCAGCATTCGTATAAATTTAGACCTGGAATTTTTTCACTTATCTGGGAATAATAAACCTGGAAGGATTGAAAAGGTATAAACCAATTAGCCTTCTCAAACTCAATAATTTTCTCAGATGAAGACTACGAACCTATTAGAAAACTACAAAAAATTTTGGAAATAGATATTGCTGAGTAGAAATAAATGAAGATAATAACTAAATTTATTAGTTCTTCTTTATTAGTTGTTACGCCGATCGCTTTAGTGATGAGTGGCAGCTCTCTTTTACTCGGAAAAGTAGAAAAATCGGTGACAGTAAGTCGCGAGAAAACTAGGCAAGCGATCGACAAAGCTCTGTACTTAGAAATTTCTTTACAAGATCAAGTGATAGCACTCAAAGATTTTCTAATGTTAAATCGCAACCCCGTCGATATGAAGAGATACGAGCAAGCAAAGTCTAATTTTCTCCTGAGTTTAAATGAACTGGAGTTGTTGATGTCGGAGTTTGAAGAAATATTAGTAATTCGTCGTCGCCACGACAATCTTGTCCGTCTGGCAAGAGGACTTACCGATACTCCTTCTAGCTTTGCTCAACTTCAACAAGATGTTAGAGCTATCAATAATTTTAGCGAAGATATCGAATTTTACATAAACTTATTGATAGATCGGAGCCGACAACAAGACCATCTAAATCAGCAACGAGTAAATAAATTTCAAGAACAGGCAATTGTTAATTTAGTCGAGCAATATTTACCTTAAAAAGTGTTCATTATTCGATCGAGATTACATTATCAAAAATAATTGCGTCAATGTCTATCAATATTCCAATATTTAACAAAATAATTGCCTCAGAAACTTCTTTTGACGAGCTACTAAAACCTTACCGCGAACGTGCCGATCGCATTATGGTTGGTATGAACATTTTCCTGTTTTTGGTTTGTTTAGCCCTCGCTCCTTTACACAATACTTTGATTGCCGTTGGAGTAGTTGGATTGCCAACTTTATTGCTATCGATTTGGTTGATGGATAAACACCCAGGAGAGTTAAAAACTCGGTTATTCATGGCATTGGGCTTCATGATTTACACCGCCCTGATTATTCATCAGAATTGGGGTGTTACTGAGGCTCATTTCTCTGCCTTTGGCTTGATCGGTGTTTTGCTTTATTATCGCGACTGGCGCACTATTATTGTCGCTACTGTATCTATTTATTTGCATCATCTGATACTGGGTTACGCTCAGACTCTCGGCTCACCAATTTATGTCTTTAACAACCCTCATTTTTGGGTCATGTTTGGTTCTCACATCACCTACTTTCTGCCTTTTATTGCTATGATGAGTTATTTATCGGTTTGGCTCCGTCGTGAAGGTTATGGTAATCAAAAGGATTTGATCGCTCTCAAAAGTACCGAGCTTAAGTTACAAAAACTTAATCAAGAACTAGAAGATCGAGTAGAAGAACGTACTGCCGAACTCAAAGAGGCAAAAGAACAAGCAGAATTAGCCAGTCAAGCCAAAAGTGAATTCCTCTCCAGTATGAGTCACGAACTACGCACTCCCCTCAACGGTATTCTCGGTTACGCGCAAATTCTCAGACGCGATCGCAATTTAACTCCCGATCGAGACAAAGGATTAAAAATTATTCATCAAAGTGGCAACCATTTACTCACCCTAATTAACGATATCCTCGATCTCGCTAAAATCGAAGCTCGCAAACTAGAACTATATTTAACCGATATTCATCTCGATAGTTTTCTCTCAGATGTAGCAGGTATTATTCAAATGCGAGCCTTAGAAAAAGATATCTTGTTTGAATACCAAGGTTCATCCGCTCTACCGACAGGAATTGAAGCAGACGAAAAAAGACTCAGACAAGTATTACTCAATCTCTTAGGTAATGCTGTTAAATTTACCGACCGCGGTAGAGTTACTTTAAAGGTAAGTTCTCTCCAGCAAAAAAATCCCTGCCAAGATAGTTGTTTCAAGCAAACTATCCGCTTTGAAGTGAAGGATACTGGAGTAGGCATGAATTCCCAACAATTAGCCAAAATCTTCCAACCCTTCGAACAAGTCGGAGATGTCAAACGCAAAGCAGCAGGAACGGGTTTAGGCTTAACCATCAGCAGACAATTAGTAGAACTGATGGGAGGTCAATTACAAGTAGAGAGCGAATTAGGAAAAGGTTCAACTTTCTGGTTTGAAGCAACTTTCTCTGTCGTCGAACCAATCACAACTCAAGATCCATTAACCGAACAGAGGAGAATAGTTGGTTATGAAGGTACAAAGCGCAAGATCCTGATCGTCGACGATAAAGAAGAGAATCGTCTGGTTTTACAGAATATGCTCGAACCGTTAGGTTTTGAGATAATTTTAGGAGAAGACGGTCAAGAGGAAGTAGATCTGGCCCGGCAAATCAAACCAGACTGCATTTTAACGGATTTAGTCATGCCAGTCAAAACAGGCTTTGAAGCCGTTAAAGAAATTAGAGCAATTAAACCTCTCGAGAATGTAATTATTATTGCCATCTCTGCTAGCGTCATGGAAATGGATCGGCAGCAAAGTCAGATTGTCGGTTGCGAGGCATTTTTACCTAAACCGGTAGACGAACAAAAGTTACTGGCTTTATTACAAGAGTATTTACAGTTAGATTGGATTTACCAGGATCTAGCCGAATCGAGTGCTGCAGATCTAGGAAGCAAACCTACTGCTGTGCAAACTTTGATTGCTCCACCTCCAGAAGAGATCGAAATACTCTACGAGCTAGCCATGTTGGGGAGTATGAAGAAAATTCGCCAACGAGCAATTTATCTAGCAGAATTAGACGAAAAATATGCTCCTTTTGCGACTAAACTCCAAGATTTAGCCCGAGGTTTTCAAGAAAAAGCGATCGTCAATTTAATCGAGCAATATCTTACTCAGGAGTAGAGATTTTTTAAATTAGACCTCTTGAAAAAAGTTTTTATGTTGAGGTCAAATATCAACTTGCTTAATTTTCTCTTTGAATGAAAGTCGCGTAAGTAGTGCGCTCGGATTTCTGGTCGCAATGAGCGCAGATGAATTTGAAGGTGCGAGTATGTAGAGTGCGCCAGTTTACTTGGTATGGTTTGACGTAGATTTGTTTTGATGGCATTCGATAATTATTGTTCTAGCTATTTAATTCCGCTCGATTGTATCAAAGGGATTGGAATCGATCGCTAGCTTCTATAGTAGATGAACCTATCCCACTAATATTCGGAATATGATATCTTGTTTTACTACCGCTGCTAATGGAAGCGAAAGAGAGCAGATTATTCCATTACTGGATCGGGTTAAGTTAAAAACTCTTAAAAGAGGGAGACCGAGAAAAAGGGTAAAAGTTTTAACCGCCGATCGAGGGTATGATTCGTCAGGAAAAACGTGTTCTTTAAAAAAAAAGAGGGATTCTTCCTCAATTACGAAAGCGTAACGAGTAGCAAGTTTTCCGGCTTAAAATCAGATTCTTCAATCGATTACTAGCAAAATAACTTTATCCGTCTATTTTGGCGAGGATTTCCGTTGCTTTTTGACATAAAGCTTCGTGACAGTTACCATTACTAGCCATGATGCCACCCCACTGTTTGACATCTCCTTTATTGTAAGTGAGTTCTTCGCCGCTAAAGAGAGTAAATTTCCCGCCAGCTTCGGTTAAAATTAATTCTGGAGCAGCAAAATCCCAATCTTTAGGCGCGGACTTACCGGAAAGGGAAATATAAACGTCAGATTGTTGTTCTAAGATAGTTGAAATTTTGCAGCCGACACTACCGACGTAGTTTTTAGCTTTAAATGGTAAGGTTTCAATCAATTGTTTAAAGCGATCGTCTCTGTGGGTGCGACTTGCAACTAAACATAATTCTTCAATTTGATTTTTTTGCGATGCGGCGATCGCATTTACTTGGCCGTCTCTAGTTTCGACAAAAGTTCCTTGACCTTTAGTTGCATAATATAACTTTGCTGCTTCTGGTACTACTACTACAGCCAATACCGGACGACGCTGATAAGTTAAAGCAATATGAACGGCATATTCGCCAGTTTTATCGATAAAGTCCCTCGTACCGTCGAGAGGATCGACGATCCAAACCCATTCTCCCGGTATTGGTTCGGTACTTCCTTGATGTGTTTCTTCGGTGAGATAGCCGAAATCTTCGTTTTTAAAAGCTTCTTTGAGCTTATCCAAAATGTAATGGTTGGTGGCAAGATCTGCTGCGGTAACGGGGCCGTCTTTTTTATCGTTTACGTTAAGATCTTGTTGTGCTTCGCCGCGATAGTAAGATTGAAGGATGTCTGCTGCACCCCAACCGATCGGACGGACTGTATTTAAGATTTCTTGTAGCTTTTCGATACTGATACTCAAAGCTTTCACCGTGACTTTTCAATTTAGTATCGTATCATTTTTCTAGCCATTTTCTAGTACCAAAAAATTGGCAAGATTGAGATGCAATTTTCGCAGATTCTGTCAATGCTTGCTTAAAATTATGTTGCAAAATATAGTGACAAAAAGCACCATGAAAAATATCTCCAGCTCCTAAAGTATCGACGATATCGGGTAATAATGGTAGGGTTATTTCTCCTCTTTCTCCTCGACTTAAATAGGCGATCGCTTTAGCACCATTAGTAATAGCAATATGAGGGATATTGAATTTTTCTAGATAATTCAAAACTGCTGGGCGATCGCAACAATTTGGCGGGTAAAAATCGCTAGAACAAACGGCATAATCGACATAAGGCAAAACAGTATCAAAATTTTTTTTCCAACTACCACCGTCGATAACTACGGGAATGTTTTTAGCTTTAGCTTGTCTGGCAATTTCTGCAGATATTTCCATTTGATGGCCGTCGATTAAAACTATTTCTATATTTTTTAAAATATCTTTGGATAGTTGTTCCTTTTTAGCTTGAAATTTAGTAGCATTTATGGAAATTACGGCGCGATCGCCTGTAGATTTAGTAACAATAATTGATGAAACTGGGGGCGTTTCTTTTCTATTTTTTTCTAAGTCGATTATATTTAAAGATAGCTGTTCTAAATCTTGGCTGATTAAATTGCTAATGGGATGATTGCCAATAACTGTTAATAAATTAGCTTTGTTGCCTAAATAATTGAACGTGACTGCTGCATTTGTCGCGGGGCCTCCAGCAGAAATACTTTGCTCTAAGGCTACTATTTTTTGATTGGTTTCGGGCATATTTTCGGTTAAATAAATCAAGTCTAAGGTAGACATCCCGATAAATAATCCTGTTTTTAGCATAAAAAAAGTTACTCTATAATACTTTAAATTTAAAAGTTTCTTTGCATTAAAAAATAAAAAAATTATAATTTAAGCGGCGATCTATTCATTGGCTGATGATTAAATGTTTGGATATTTTAAAAACGAACAATATTCTAAATTTTAGTTTAATAAAAAAATAGATAAAGCAAGACAAACAATTTTTGCTACATCAATAGCTTTAAAAATAGAGTGATTTAGAGCTAAGGATGATAAGATTGTACGAACCAGTAATTTTTGATTAATAAAAATTCCTATTTTTTGCAGGAAGTTTAAAATAAATCGATCGCTGTTTTTTATAAAAAATTTATATTTATAAAATTAAATTTATTACGATCTATTATAATCAATTATGATTCGATATGATTATTAAGGCTTTACGATAGATTTGTAATATAAACAACTTTGATAATAAACTCAATCAGAATGAAGAATTTTATTGTCCTCCTTGAGGAACTAGTGTTTGATAAAACAGGCGATCGCTTGAGCACTCTCGAAAGAGACATCTGTCAAGGCACGTATTTAGGATATACTTACGATCGGATTGCAGAGAAGTCGGGTTTTTCAGCAATTCACGTGAAAATAGTCGGTGCTTCTTTGTGGGAAAAACTATCTCAGGTTTTTGGAGAAAAAGTTTCTAAGAAAAATTTGCGATCGCTTTTAGAAAGAGAACTAGATAAACAGGAATTAAGAGCACAAAAAGAAACAACCAAAGTAGCATCTCAATCTGAATATAATTCACAAATAAGTAGCAGTCCGGTTTTAATCGAGGAAAAAAAAATACATTTGGAAACAAGTGTTAGTGAAACATTAATTCCAGAAGAAAGTTTTTTTACGAAAATACCCGAAGAAATCCAAAAAATAAGTGCCAAACCGCAAAAAATAATCGCACTAGAATTACCTAAAGGGCCTTTAGAGTTAGAGTCACCATTTTATATTTCACGTCGAGAAAGTGAAGCATTATCCGCTCGAGTGATTTCTACTCCAGGTGGACTATTACGAATTAAAGCTCCACAAAAAATGGGTAAAACTTCTTTAACAATTAGAATCATTCAAAAAGCGACTGAAAAAAAATATCAAGCAGTCTATTTAGACTTTCAGCTTGTAGATAGTCGAATTTGTCAAGATTTAGACCGATTACTAAAATGGTTTTGTGCCAATGTCGGACAGAAGTTACAATTACCCCATCAAATATCCAATTACTGGGACGATATTTTAGGTTACAAAATGAGTTGTAATAGTTATTTTCAAGACTATTTACTCACAGAAATATCTCAACCTTTAGTCCTGGTGCTCGATAAGATAGATTATATTTTTGCTTATCCAGAAATAGCGGAAGATTTCTTTGCATTGCTGCGAGCTTGGTACGAAGAGGCAAAAACAATTAAAATCTGGAAAAAACTGCGTTTAGTTTTGGTCTATTCTACGGAAGTTTATTTGCCTTTAAATATCAATCAATCTCCCTTTAACGTGGGCGTATCTTTAGAATTACCGGAGTTTATGGCAGAACAAATTAGGGAGTTATGCGATCGCTATCAACTGACTTTAACTAATGAAGAAATCGACCAACTAACAGCGACGATCGGGGGTCATCCTTATCTGTTGCAAATAGCGTTTTATCACCTCAAGAAAGAAGGAATAAGTGTTGAAAAATTCTTAAAACAAGTAACTCATAAAAATAGTCCCTACACCAAACATTTACAACAGCTTTTAGATAATTTACAACAGCACTCTAATTTAACTTCGGCTCTCGAAAACATTTTAGAAAAAAACTTGCCGATCGAGCAGTTAAAATATCGAGATCTTTTTAAGTTAAATAGCATGGGTTTAGTGAATTTTAATGACAATCAAATTCAAATAAGTTGCGAATTATATAGGCAATTTTTCAAAGAGAGGATTTCTCAGTTAATTTAAGTGTTGGTCGAGCCAATTAGCATTAAAAACAGCTTCATACAATTCGCTCGATCGAAATAACTATTTTGTTAGTAAGTTCTTGCAAAATAATGCGATCGATAAATACTTGAAATTTTTCTACTGGAGATATAAATCAATACACTACAAAATGTGACGATTTATTGCTTCTATTTGTGAATATCTTTAACAAATTTAAAGTCAAATCTTGTCAGTGCAATTCCAATCGTGCAATTATTATTAACGTCATTGGCAATACTTCGTAAAATTTGTATCCTGTTTAAGTCCCGATCGATAAATTCTTAACTTTGATTAACAGTAAAACAGATTCAGTTGGCGAATATTTGCGCGAAATAGGTCGCATTAAACTACTCACTCCAGACGAAGAGATCGATCTCTCTCGTCAAATACAAGATCTATTGAAATTAGAAAGCGATCGCGCCGCTTTGATCCAACAGTATCGAGCCGGATCTACTACAGACCGCGCCCCAACAGATGCCGAATGGGCCGCTGCGATCGGAATTTCTACTAGTGAATTGCGTCGTCGCCTTTATAGAGGACGAAAAGCTAAAAACCAAATGGTTCAAGCTAATCTTCGTTTAGTCGTCTCTATGGCTAAAAAATACCTTAATCGAGGGCTATCTTTTCAAGATTTGATCCAAGAGGGTTCTCTAGGTTTAATTAGGGCGACCGAAAAATTCGATCCAGAAAAAGGCTATAAATTTTCTACCTATGCAACGTGGTGGATTAAACAATCCCTAACCCGCTCGGTTTACGAACAATCGCGCACGGTGCGCTTGCCAATTCATATTTGGGAAAAACTCAATAAAATTAAAAAAACAATTAAAGGTCTTTATCAATTATTAGGAAGACAACCGACACAAGCTGAAATTGCCGAAGCAATGGAAATGTCCCTCGAGCAATTAAAGTTTATTGCCAGATCTACTAGGGAAATAGATTCTACCGATAGAAAAATTGGCAAAGATGAAGAGATGACGATCGCCGATTTAATTGCTTCGGACGAGCGATCGATTTCAGAGTCGGTAGCTGCTCGCTTGATGTTAGAAGATCTCAATCTTGCTTTAGAAACTTTAACGCCCCGTGAAAACGAAGTAATGCGTTTGCGTTATGGCTTCGATGATGGCAATATGAAAACCCTCCAAGAAGTTGGTAAAAAATTTAATATTACCAGAGAAAGAGTAAGACAAATTGAAGCCAAAGCTTTACGGAAGTTGCGCGATCGCGATCGCACTAAGGTTTTGAGAGAATACATCACTAATTCTTAAAAATTGTTGAAATTCAACAATAAAGATTGGAATAGGATGGCAATTACTCGAGGTAATATAGCCATTATATTCTAATACCGTTTCTATTTAAGATTGCTAGAGTTGGATGTCAAAGGTCAGGGGGAAGATAAGACTGTAGCCGATCCTAGCTTTTAGGGTTATCCGCAGCCCGATTTTTCAGAAATGGGATAACTTTCCTCAAGTTATCTTCTTTTTAATTTAAGTGTTTTTCAACCCAATTAGCGTCAAAAACAGCTTCGTAGATGCGGTTAAAAATCTTAATTTTACCCTTGTGAATAGAGACTAAACCAGATAAAAGCAATTCTTGCATTTCGGGGGAGTTGTTAAATGGGATCTCTTTTAGTTGTAAAAGTTGTCGATATAAGCCGAGTAACTTAGTCGCAGAATCTTTATTTTGCAGCAAGCGATTGGCAATGGTTTTTAAATGTTCTGGATCGTCGTTGAAATGCCAATTATCAATTACTTTTGTTTGCACTAATTGAGCCACGAATTCTGCTTCTTGACCTGGAACGATAGCAGAATTAGCAGAACAAATTAAATGACAAATCTTTTGAGTTAAAAAAGGTTGTCCTCCCGTCCAGGTTAAAACGTTTTCTACCAAAGATCGAGGATTACCTTTTATATTTGCAAAACCTGCTACTAAGGGGCTAATTTCGTGGGCTTTAAAGCCAGAAAGTGGAATGGAAACGCCAATATTAAATGGAGTTAAATTGCGATCTTGAATTAATTTATAAGGAGTTGCTACCCCTAATAAAACAAAGTTAAGACGAAGATATTTAGGAGCTTCAGCGCGATAATTATAAAAAGAGCGAATTAAAGCAAATAGATCGTCCATCTCAAAATTCAAACTGAGAACGCTATCAATTTCATCGATAAAAATAACAATTTTTTGACCGATTTTTTCTAGCACAATTTGGTCGATAAATGCTCTTAATTTTTCTAGGGGAGAAAGAAAATCTAGACTAGTCCACCAAGAACGAAAATCGAATTTTTTTAGCAGTCCTAAATTACTAGCTAGTTTGTAAATAAAACTGCAATACCATTTTTCAATAGAAATATTTTTGCTCCCGATCGTATTTAAATCTATTGCTACGCAACGAAATTCTTCGGAATTAAGTTGGTTCATCATTTTGACGCGCAAACTGGATTTACCCATTTGACGAGCGTTAAAAATGCAGCATAATTTATTTTGTTTGAGAGCTTTGTAAAGTAGCCGATCGGCAAGTCTAACAACATAAGTAGGGGAATCAATCGGTAACGTTCCACCAATATGATATTGATAAATTTGTTCTTGAGTATTTCGCAGCAGCGAATTTTCAAATAGCAGTTGTTCTTGGGTTGTTTTGAGAAGCTCTACTGTTTGAGAAAGTTCTTTAGTGCGATCGGCAATTTTTTGGGCTAAAGTGCGATTGATTTCTTGAAGATTTGCTTCGGCTTTTTGTCGAGATCTAGTTTCTTGAAGTAAATTAAGGTGAGTTTTAATTCTGGCGAGCAACTCATTTTTAATAATTGGTTTGGTTAAATAGTCGTTTGCCAAAATTCCTAAGCTAATTAAGCGATCGCAAAGAATATTTTTAGCAGAAATAAATACAATCGGTAAAATATCCATCGACCAATTTTTACGGATTTTTTCGCTAACTTCTAAACCCGTCATTTTCGGCATCATAATATCTAATAAAATCAAATCTGGAGGACTGTTTGTATTCAGTTTTTCTAAGGCTTCAATCCCCGATGAAGCCGAGCTAATTTGATATTTTTGCAACTTCAGAAAATTGTAAAGAACTTGACGATTAACGGGATCGTCATCAACAATCATGATATGCCAATTAGAGTTAGAATTAAGCAAGTTTGTAGTGGTATTTGTCGTCACTAGATCTCGATTGTTAAGTCGATCGCTATCTGAGTTAATTTCAAATAATAAATTAGGTGTTGCGTCTAAAAAAGTCGATTGCATTGGTTCGAGATCTGAATCTGACAGGGGTAAAGTAAAAGTAAATGAAGAACCAATTTCAAGTTGAGACTCAACGGTAATCGTTCCACCATGTAGTTCGACGAGCTTTTTGGTAATAGCTAATCCCAATCCCGTACCATCGTAAATTTTAGCTATACTTTCATCGCTTTGAGAAAACGATTCAAAAATTTTTTTTTGTCGATCTTTGGCAATACCAATACCAGTATCGTTTACAGAAATAGCCAGAAAATCATCAACAGGTGAGGCTGTAATTTCTATCGTGCCATTGTCCGTAAATTTAATTGCATTACCGATTAAATTATAAAGAATTTGTTGTAAGCGATTTTCATCTGCTTTTACTGTTGGTAAATTTTCTGGAATATTATTAATTAATTTTAAATTTTTATTATCAATTAAAGGTTGACACAAATTAACTACAATATCGGTACATTCTCTAACTCCAATTGATTGAAAACGAAGTTTAATATCTTGATGTTGAAGCTTGGAAAAGTCTAGAAGATCGTTGACTAAATTATTTAAACGACGGGCACTATTAATAATTATGCTTAAGTTAAATTTAGCGATCGGTGAAAGTTGTCCGGCGATCCCATCTAATAAAGATTCTGTAATTCCAATAATACCGTTAAGGGGCGTTCTCAGTTCGTGGGAAGTATTTGCTAAAAATTCATCTTTAACTCGATCTAAATGTTTCATCCGAGTATTTTGATTTTCGAGAATGCTAAAGGAATTTTGGAGTTGAATTGTCATTTTATTAAATGCATTAGCAAGTTGTCTGAGTTCTTCAGTTCCTTCAACAAAGACACGAGCGTCCCATTTGCCAACAGCCAAAGCATTAGCTGCTAAGGTTAAATTTTCTATTGGTTTGGCGATCGAATTTGCGATCCAAATTGCTGAGATTGTAGAAATCGATAAACCAATTAAACATAATAAAATCGTACTGCGAGTGTTGGCGTTAATCTCTGCCATAAAGTCCGATTCTGGAATCACCAAAACAACGATCCAGTCGAGACCCCATTCATCTCGATATGGTGATATTTGTAAAAATTGTCTTTGACCGTTGTGGTTAAAATTGAGCTGATAATCGCGATCTAGCTCGATCGCTTTAATTTCGCTTTCAAAGTATTCTTGTAAGTAGTTTACAGTTCCTAGAATCAGGGGATCTTTGGAGTCTAAAACGTTAAGACGTTGCAGTTCTTCGCTCGATAAATGGTTAAATTGAGATCTAGCTTCAGATGTGGCGATCTTCAGCCCAGATCGCTCGAAAATTAAAGCTTTTCCTGTTTTGCCAATTTTGAGTTGACTGAGAAATTTTTGAATCTCTTCGAGACTTAGATCGACCGCAACAACAGTTTCAATAGCTCCCCTAGAATCGAGCAAAGGTTTAATTGCAGGAAGGGCTAAATTGGGATAAGGAGTTTGCCGAACATAGACATCACCCCAACCTGCTTTACCGCTCTCAACTGCTTTTTTATACCAAGGACGACTTAAAAGATCGTAGTTAGGATTGATTTGTACTATTGTGCTGCGATGGCCGAATTCGTCTGTTTGATAAGTAAATAATTGAGGATTTGAAGATTTTCCGCTCCATTCTGTGACTTGAATGCGATCTTCAATTGTTCGCTCTGCACCACAAAATTGTTGAGCTTGAGTTCCGAAATAAATATGGGTAATTTTAGGAAAGACTTTAATTTGATTGGCAAAATTACGCTCTAATTGATGGCATCGTTGCAAGTCCCATTGACCTAAAGCAGATTCATTGGCATTGAGTAGGTTAATTGTATGGGGCGTTTTCAGATAAACATCTAACTCGTGTTTAATTCTTTGACTGATTTCTTGCCGCAATTCACTAACAACTTCGTCCACAGCTTTCTGACCGTTTCTAAAGGATAAATAACCGACTAAAGCGACGATCGCACTAATTTGCGAGACAGAAGCAATAATTAATGTCGCTCGTAAATTTCTTTTATTTCTAGTCGCATTAATTTTCTCCATAAATATTTTCAACTTCAGCAATAATTTTTTTCTGCTTTTGTTATTTTTAAAGTAGCTATTTTTTAAAAATAACCAGATTTTCTTGACTAATTAAAAAATTGACTTTGGTAATGCCAATCTGCAATTGACAAATTACTAAATCTACATTTTTTAAGATCCGAATCTTTATTGCTAACTAAATTATTATTCGGATTTATCTTTTTGCTTTTATGCCAAGATTGCCCTTCCGTAACAATTCTTCATAAAGCTACAATTTCAGGTAGATTATATCTATTTTCATATCTTTAATCGGTCAGAGAATAAATCTATTTAATTTGAGTGTTTTAAACAGTCTCAAACATCAAAGATTCTTTCTTTTTATTATTAAACTTTTTGGGTATTTTGTCGGTATGATAAAGTTAGTAAAAGTATGGTTTTAATTTGAATTTTTATTGTCACACTTCGATAGTTTAGATAAAAAGGTATGAAAAAGTATGATTGAGTATATTTTGTTTATGAGATATCGACTTGAGATGATTTTAATAAACTAAATTTTGCAAATGTTCAAGTCATCCCGTTTCTATTTAAATTAGCTACAGATACTGAAAGTCGAGAGCATGGGATGCATGGA
>JASJCW010000102.1 GCA_030065265.1 Prochloraceae cyanobacterium | reverse complement strand
CGCCATCAATTTAAAGGTAAGATAGTCTGCGGTCACTGCTGCAGTTTAGCCGTCCAAGATCGAGAAACAGTCAGTAAAACTTTAGCAGCAGTCAAACAAGCCAATATTGGCGTTGTCAGTTTGCCGATGTGCAATCTATACTTGCAAGATAGAGTACCAGGTCAAACTCCTTACTGGCGCGGTGTAACCAGAGTACACGAATTGAAACAGCAAGGGATACCAGTAGCCTTTGCTAGCGATAACTGTCGCGATCCATTTTATGCTTTTGGCGACCACGACGTTCTAGAAGTATTTAACCAAGCAGTTAGAATAGCCCATTTAGATCTGCCTTATGGCGATTGGCCTGCTAGCGTAACAAAAACAGCAGCAGAATTAATTGGTAATTCTCAAATGGGTAAAATTGCTCCGGGATTGCCAGCAGATTTAATTATATTTAAAGCCCGGTACTTTAGCGAATTATTATCGCGATCGCATTCAGATCGAATCGTTTTGCGTCTGGGTAAATCCATCGATACAACTTTACCAGACTATTGCGAATTAGACGATTTAATTATCTAAATCTGTTGCAACCCATTTTGCCACAAGTTTACCATCAATTTTCTGCCAAACCATTTTCCTAGGTGGATTGGGAAATACAAATTCTTTTGTAACTGCAATGTCTGAAGGTCTTACTTTAGCAGTAGATTCTCGATCGTCGAGGCATTTTGGCTGAGGAATGTTGACTGGATTTAAGCTGCGATCGAATGCTAGATTTCTTTGACCTAATATTTTAGAAATCATGCTTCTTCTCCTATTTAAATTATTTTTGCATTAACAACGAATATCTCTATTGACTTATATACATCTATTCTTATTTGTGCACATATTTTCTGCAAAAACAAACTCAACTTAACAATTGTTTTCATCGATCCCCGATTATTTTGCTAAATTATCCGTCGAGTTCACGGACAAGAATAAGCTTTTAAAAATTAAATTGCGTTCTTGAAGTTGGCAGGGAAAGAGTTAGATTGCTTTGTCTAACTGAATAATAGCGATTCTCAAAAACAGCAAAACACACAGCAATTGGATTTACTCCCAGGGAAAAAATTTGATTGTTCTGAGGTTTCTAGCCCTGCAATAAATATGCTCAGATTACAACGATCTTGCGATCGCGATCGCGCAAATAAATATTTTTTTTAAACAACATACTTTTTGATGCCGATCGACAGTTGAGAGATTAGTTAATACTTAAAATAAATTTGAATTAGGTATTATCGCTGACTCTTAGCTCGATTCAGTTATCGATCGAACTTAGCCTTAAATTTAAGATTAAAATCGGACATTTTTGCAACTAATTTCGATTTAAGTTCGATTTTGCCGAGGTATGAGGCAACTTGCACCATCGCGATCGCTTGCAACCAACAATTGAGTAAGAGATTCTGCATCTAAAGGTTTGCTAAAAATATAACCTTGAATGCATTCGCATTCGAGACCGTACAATAAATTTAATTGTTCTACGGTTTCTACACCTTCGACAACTACCCTGAGATTAAAGCCTTTTCCGATCGCGATCGCCGCAGCAATAATTGCAATATCTTCGGGTTTATCGGGCAGATCTTTAATTAACAAGCGATCGACTTTTAAACTATGGAAAGGAAATTGTTTTAAATAGCCCAAAGAGGAATAACCAACCCCGAAATCGTCCATCGCAATATTAATCCCCATCTTAGCAATTTTGGAGAGAATTTTACTTGCTAATTTTGGATTTTGAATCGCCGCATTTTCTGTAACTTCTAATTCTAATAAATCGGGAGGCATTTCAGTTACTCTTAAAATTTCTTCAATCTTTTCGAGTAAGTTTTTTTCTTGTAATTGTCGTGGTGAGAGATTGACTGATATTTTTACAGGAGGTAAGCCTGCATTTTGCCAGATTTTACTTTGAATGCAAGCCTTTTTTAATACCCATTCGCCGATCGCAGCAATTAAACCTGTTTCTTCTGCTATAGGGATAAATCGATGGGGAGATACGAAACCTAGCTGGGGGTTTTGCCAGCGAATTAATGTTTCTACTCCGTAAATAGCTCCCGTTTTAATATTAATTTGAGGTTGATAATAAAGTAGAAATTCTTGACGATCTAAAGCCCCGTATAAATAACTTTCTAATTTTAAAATGCTCGAAGTGCGATCGTTAATTTTAGAGTTATAAAAATGATAAGTTCCTCCCCCCTTTTTTTTAGCAACTGATAAAGCGGCATCAGCATTACTGAGTAATATTTCTGGATTTTTCCCATCTTGAGGATAGATTGAAATGCCGATACTGATACTAACTCTAATCTCCATATTGCCTAATTTGAAAGGCTGTTTGAGACAGTGAATAATTTTTTCAGCTAATATTATCGGATCTTCTTTACTATTAATTTTATCCATTAAAATAGTAAATTCATCTCCACCCCAGCGCGCTGCCATGTTAATATCTGCCAAGCAGTTTGTCAGTCTTTCTGCGAAATTTTGCAATAAGATATCGCCAATTTTATGAGTTAAATTATCGTTAATTTTTTTGAAACGATCTAAATCGATAAATAAAACCGCGAGCGCAGTTTTATTCTTTTTCGCGTTAGCAATAGCTAGAGATAATTCCCGCTCGAAAAGCTGACGGTTAGGCAAATTAGTAATAACATCGTGAAAGTTACGATAAGAAATAGTACGATATAAATTATTATTTTCGATTGAAATTGATAACTGAGATGTTAACATTTTCAATATTTCTAATCGCTCTTGAGAAAGGGTTAGCTCTACCGAACAATTTTCTAAATAAAGAATGCCTTTGATTTTGCCAGAATACATAATTGGCAATCCCAAAATTGATTTTGGTTGATTGCTGGCTATGTAAGGATCGCTAGCAAATAGTTTTTCTGTATTTACTCGATCGATCACTAATATTTCTTTGGTTCGATAGACATCATTTATAATTGAAATCGGTAGATCGGGATAGTTTTCTATTTTTTGTTGAGGAAAAGATATTTTTATTTCTTCTTCTGCCACTCCTGCAGCTACAAGAACTAAAGATCGATCTCTGTCTAAAAACAAAAAACTTTTTTGCGCTCCAGCATTTTCCATAACTATTTTTAGCAACCTACGCAATAGTTTTTCTAAAATAGTTTCTGAAGAAATAGCTCGCGATGCTTTAATTACTGAAGATAGCTCTAAATATTTTAGTTCGATTGTTTTTTTATCGGTAATTTTAATTAATTGCGGGTATCTCGATTCTAAATATTTTACTTTTACTTCAGCTTGCCAGCATAAATAATTATTATAAGCAGTGTTGAAATAGGATCTGGCTAATTTTGCTTTATTACAAGCTAAATAAAACTCACCTGCTAGTTCGTTAGCTAGAGCTTCTTCGTGAATATATCCTGTTTTTTTAGCATCTTCAATTGCGCGATCGTAATAGTTCGCAGCTAAGGCATTTTTCCCTAAAATTCTGGCTTTTTCTGCTTCAATTAATTCGTATTTGTGCAAATAGTTTTTTGGGGCATAATCAGTCCACTTTTTCATTTGTTCCTGATTTTTAATCAGGCGATTTACTTGCTTTTCCCGATCTTTCGATCTCGGATTTAAAGCTGCTAAAATGAGCGAATAATAAAAATTGTATTGAAAAAAACATCGGTTTTCCCAACTTCCTTCTGCATATTTTTCTGCTAGCTGAATATTGACAAATGCTTGTTGATAATCTCGTTTAAAATAAAACCAAATAGAATTAGCTAAATAAACAGTAAAATATAATACCGACTTATCTTTATAAAAATTAAAATCTTTTGGTATCAATTCTTTGACATATTTACCTTGTAACTTTAAGATTAATTGCTGCCAAATTTTAGTATAGCTCCAATCAAATTCTTGTTTGAATTTAATCATAAATTCAATATGTATTGCCATTTCTTCGGCAACATATTCGAGGGGCTTCCCCAAGAAAAATAAATCGGTACAGTAATGTTTATTATGAATTACCATTACTGCTAATTTATCTTTTTCAACTATCTTTGCGGGTTGTTTTTCATCGTCTTTATTGCTATTTTCCAATCTTTTGTCCTCATTTGTAGCTGCTAAAGTCAAATACGATCTAGAATAATATTTTTAGCCATTAACTTCTAGCTCACCCCAATTAAAATCACGGTGAAAAGATCTTGTATTTTTTGCTGAGTCTATTTAGGGCAATATCCTCTTGACTCAGCATTTCCACTTACGGGATTTATTCTTGTTAAACTTTGTTGACCTCTCTAATACTAATTATTCTAAAAATAGAAAATCAATCTGTCTAGACTTAATAATAACTTTTTACTAAATTAGATTATCATCAATGTTTTTCTAATTTTATAACTCTTTGCAGTCAAAGGTTTGAGTCGTTATTTTTTTTTATTAATATTTTTTTTATTTTTTTTTTAAGAGGAGAATATCTTTAAGTTAAGAAATTTTTAATCGCTCCGATCGATAAGTTTTTGTTGCGATTCTAGCAAAGCAACTTTAAAATTAAATTCAAAAATGTATTTTTAAAAATAGTTTAATTCAACAGAAAAAGATTAAAATTTAAATTGTAAAGCTAGCAGGTTTAATGATCGGTCTGAGATCGGGATGTGCTGCTGAAGAGCCAGACCAAATAGTATTGGGATTGTGAAAAAAAGCATCTGGAGAATCAAGAGAAGATTCGCTCATCACAATACCGATCGTAACGCTAGTAAATATCTCATGTTTACCCAAATAAAACGGGGGAATTAAAACTTGTTGTATGCGATCTACCACAATAGAAGCATCGCTGAGATTATCAATTTCTTCGAGGAGAACAGCAAACTTGTCCCTTCCTAAACTAGCAAAAGTATCGGTAATGCGAAGACAAAATTGAATTCTTTGCACGATCGCAACATTTAATTGTTCCGTCATTCTCACCCCCAAACGATCGCGAAACAACTCGAAACGATCTAAATTAAGCAATAAAACCGCAAATCGCTCCTGGTCATTTCTTTGAAAGCGTTTTAAAGCCAAATTGAGGCGATCGCAGAATAAATTGCGGTTTGGTAAATTAGTGACGCGATCGCGCAGCGCATCTTTAACCAATTGCTCTTGTTTGAGCTGTCTGGCTAATTCTAGAGCAGCTCTGGGGGCAAAAATTTGCATCAGAGTCAGTCCCAAAGTAGGATCTTCGATGGGTCGATCGTTCATCGCCACCAAATGACCGATAATATTATTAGTAGAATCAAACATCGGCACGCCAATATAACCCTCAACTTGAAGTAAGATTAAATCTCGATCTTGAGGAAAAAGTATTTGTAAATCGCGAGGATAATAAGCAGCTTTTCCCCCAAATACAGCTTCGCAAGGAGTATTACTTAAAGAATATTCAAAATTTTCTCCGTATTCATTTTTACACCAAAAAGCCAAAATTCTCACCGTTGCTGGGGTTAATTCGTTCAAACATTCTGTGATGAAAACATATTGAAACTGAAGTAAATTAGCTAGATTGCGAACCAAAACTTGAAAAAATTCCTGACCGGTAACTCGAGAAGTTGCCTTAACTAAAGAACTTAAAATTGATTCTTTTTCTTTATATTTAGTAATATTTTCAACAGAAACTACTAAACGAACTGAATCATTTTTGCTCTGGAGTAACTTACCGCGAATTAAAAACCAATTTTGTTTTTGTAGATGATATTCTAATTGGAAATTTTCTTTTTTTTTGGTAACAACTTCTTGGATTTCTCGAGCTATCGATCGACTCAATTCGGTGCGATCGCCCTTGATTCGATTGCAAACTTCTAAAAAATTAGTCCCCAGTCCGATGTCTTTTATTAAAAATAATTCTTTTTCTATCAACTCCTGAAAAGATCGATCGATTAAGATAATTTCGCTATTTTCATCTAAGATAGCTACTCCGGTAGATAAAACATCCAAACTAGATTGGAATAAACTATAGTTTCGCTCTAATGTCAACTTTTTTTTACCCCCCAGCTGATTTTTATTATTTTATTAATCCCTCTTGTTATAATTATTAAACTCGTTGATTTGTTAAATGTAAAAATATCGGCGGGAAAAGCTTAAAAGAGCAAAACCAATAAAAAATTTTAAATTAATGAATTCAATGAAAACAACATCGATCGATTGGAATAATTTAATTGATGAACTAACAGGAATAGAAATAATTAGAGATCCCATACAAATAGCCAAACTCTCCCTAGACTATTATCACTTTAGTCCAGTTTTAGAGGAGCTGCTCCAAGATAAAAGAGCCGATCTCGTAGTTCGTCCCCACAGCGAAGCACAAGTTATCAAAATTGCTCAAATTTGCGTCAAACATAAAATTCCCCTGACCGTTAGAGGTGCAGGAACGGGAAATTACGGCCAATGCATTCCCCTATATGGTGGAATAGTCCTCGATACCACCGCTCTCAATCAAATTATCTCGATTTCACCCGGAGTCGCTCTGGTCGAATCAGGGGTAAAAATGGCAGCATTCGACAAACAAGCCCGAGCAATAGGTTGGGAGTTGCGGATGGCCCCTTCTACCTATCGTACCGCTACAATTGGCGGTTTTATCGGCGGTGGTAGTGCCGGGATGGGTTCGATAGAATACGGACAACTGCGCGATCGCGGCAATCTTTTAGCCGTCAGAGTAGTTACTCTCGAAGACGAACCTCGGGCGATCGAACTGCGCGGTGACGAAGTGCAAAAAGTCAATCACGCTTACGGTACTAACGGGATTATTACTCAATTAGAAATTCCTCTAGCTCCCGCCCATCCTTGGGCCGAAGCAATCGTTGTTTTTGACAATTTTATGAGTGCAGCTCGATTCGGTCAAGCACTTTCGGACAGTGATGGAATCGTTAAAAAATTAGTCAGCATTCACGCCGATCCGATTCCAACTTATTTTAATGCGATCGCTCATTTTATCCCCAAAGGCAAACATTGCGCGATCGTCACGATCGCAGAATTCTCTTTAGAACCGTTTCGCGATTTAGTGGCCGAACACAATGGTAAAATTACTTACCATAAAAATGCTCTAGAAGCAAGTAAAGGCACGCACTTATTAGAATTTACTTGGAATCATACTACTTTGCACGCTCGCAACGTCGATCGCAATTTAACTTACTTGCAAACCTTCTTTTTCGATCTCGACAAAGTAGAGCATATGTATCATCATTTTGGCGATGAAGTAATGATGCATCTAGAATTTTTACGAGTTGGAGGCAAAGCAATTCCGGCAGGGTTGCAACTCGTTCGTTACACGAGCCACGAACGCCTGAACGAAATTATTGACTATCACGAAGCAAGAGGGGCGTTTATTGCCAATCCCCACACCTACATTCTCGAAGATGGTGGCAGAAAAACCGTCGAACCAGAACAATTAGAGTTTAAACGTGCGATCGATCCCTACGGACTCATGAACCCTGGCAAGATGAAAGCCTACACTCAGAAGATTGCAACTAGCAATTAAAAAAACTGCCTATCCCTGGGGTGGTTGCTCCTCAGTTGGTTCGACTGGTGCTGGTTGCTCCTCGGGTGGCTGTTCTGGAGTGGCTGCGGCTGTAGGTTCTTCCTGAGTTGGTTGTTCTTCTTGGGGTGGTTCGACTGCTGGCTGTTCTTGGGGTGGTTGTTCTTGGGGTGGTTCTTGGGGTGAAGCAACGGAAGCAGAATCAACCGGTGATTCTTCTGAAGGAGTATCTTCTGCTGTTAACTTGAGGTTCAAGTAGCGAATTACCTCTTCAGAAAGACGCATATCTCTTTCCATCAGTTTAATGTGTTGACCGTCGCTGTTGTAATTCATCTGAATGTAAATGCCATCCTGAAAATTCTGAATTTCATAAGCAAGTCGGCGTTTACCGCGATTTTGAATTTTAATACCCGTAGCACCTCTTTCGGTGATGAATTGAACGTATTTATCGACAACCTGATTGACCCTTTCTTCAGAGAGATCGGGACGCACCACGTACATAGTTTCGTAACTGTTAGCCATGAATTTATACTCCTTGTGGACTTGGGGGTACTCATACCTGTAAATTTATTAATAAGCACCCAAATGACGGCTTCTTCGATTTTCGATCGCACAGAACAATCAAAATAAAGAAGCAAGGATTTACAATCTTACTACGAGAAACCATCCGATCGCTACTAAAAAGAGGTAAAAATATCTCAATAGCGATCGTTCAATTCACTCACACATTACTTTAAAGACCTATGGTGCAAAGATACGTCAGAGTTAAAACTTCTGAAGGAAAAACCTATTACGGCTCTCTGTTGCTGAGCCGCACTGTTGAGGTTCTCGACGCTCCTCCCTGGCTCAAAGGCAAGCCTACCAGTTTAAAATTAGAACCCGACACCTATAAACTATTAGCCCCCTGCGCTCCTTCAAAAATCGTTGCTGTAGGTAAAAATTATCGCCAACACGCTCAGGAAATGGGTGGGGAAGTCCCAGCAGAACCCTTATTATTTCTCAAACCACCCTCGGCGATCGTCGCTGATTCTGAAGCTATTTACTATCCTCAACAATCCGATCGCGTCGATTATGAAGGAGAATTAGCCGTAATCATCGGTGAATTTTGCAAAAATTGCAATTTAGAACAAGCTCGTAATAAAATTTGGGGCTACACGATTGCTAACGACGTGACCGCTAGGGATTTACAAAAAAAGGACAATCAGTGGACTAGAGCTAAAGGATTCGATACTTTTTGCCCCCTCGGCCCCTGGATCGTTCGCGAATTAAGTCCGGGGGCAAAATTACAAACTTTTATGAATCAAGAAGAAGAACCGCGCCAATCTGCGTTTATATCTGATATGGTTTTTACTCCTGAATTTTTGGTTCACTATATTTCGCAAATAATGAAACTCCTACCCGGAGATATAATTCTGACTGGAACTCCGGCAGGAGTAGGAGCTTTGCAAAAAGGCGATCGCATTCGGATCGAAATTCAAGGGATCGGCTCTTTAGAAAATTATGTAATTGTCGGTATCTAAATCGATTTTTTTTCTTAGCGTACTTGGGAAGCCGCAGCTTCAGAAATAGTGGGAATTTCGGAATATTTTCCTAACCCTGACTGAATCATTGCATAAAAACAAGCCGTTAAAGCCGATAAAAAGACAACGTTTGCCAAAGTTTCTGTTATCAAGCTCTGGCCTAAGCCACCAAATATACTAAAAGCAAAATTACAAAGTATCAACAATATATCAATTAAAATTGCTTGCATGGCGTTGAAACGAAGAAAATGACTCAAGTTTTCATTTCTAATCACCGCAAAATAAAGACCAAAGAAAATAATAATCCCAGCAAACCCACCTAAAATACTATTGAGTAGAATCATCGGTGCGACTAGGTAAGAAATAATTTCCTTAATTACGCCCGGGAGCATTTGCCAAGCACTAGATTTATTGCCAAAATCTACCAATACATCAAACAGAGGAAATGTATAAACACAAACTGAAAAAACTTTATCTTTAACATCTATTGAATCGCGCCAATTCATTCTATATTATCTCCTTAAAGCAGTGCGTCAGGTTGGCTATTTTATTCTCGAGTAGTTCCACCATAGCGCACTCGCAGATAACTTAACTATCCTCTGTTGAGGTAGATTTGACTTGATTTAATCGATTTTAGCCAAGCGAAAGCCCATTTGACACTGATAGAGATCTAATTGATTCTCCTTCGACTTGCCCACCGAACGACCGCAACTAAGTTTCCCTTGACTCCAACGAGGAGATCCACTGCGATCTGCCAAGACGCAACCCTGACAAACTCGTTCGCAACCAATAATTTGTTCTTCGGTTAAGATGACTAACATTTTACAAATCCCTTCCCCTCCTGCGATCGCGGCTCTTGCTCTTATTTTAATTCTTACTTTTCTTATTAAAGAAATATTGCTACGTAGCTTAATATTAAATTAACTTAATTAAAGCAACTTTTAATCTTTTTTCAAGATACTCGAGTTTAACCTGCTTTACTATTAAAAAAAAATTATCCTCTGACTTTTAAGTTACAAGATCTGCTATCAAGTCTAAAACTTTACCTAATAAGTAATATCAATAAAAACAAAGAGCGTTAAGATAGTAAATTGGCGACAGTAAGATTGAAAAAGTGCAGTCAAATGAAAGTTTGGCAATACATTTAAAAACCAATGCTGTACTTTTCTTGACTAAAAGCAAAGCGAGTTAGAAGAAAAAAGTGAGTAAAACTAATCTAGATTTCCTAGCACAAACAGATCCAGCAGTAACAGAAATTATACAATTAGAATTGCAACGGCAAAGAACCCATTTAGAATTAATTGCCAGCGAAAACTTTACTTCACCAGCAGTTTTAGCAGCCCAAGGTTCGGTATTGACAAATAAATACGCCGAAGGACTGCCAGGAAAAAGATATTATGGCGGTTGTGAAGAAGTAGATCGGGGCGAGCAACTAGCAATAGATCGCGCTAAAGAGTTGTTTGGGGCGGCCAGTGCAAACGTTCAACCCCATTCTGGCGCGCAAGCCAATTTTGCAGTCTTTCTAGCCCTATTAGAGCCAGGAGACACCATCATGGGAATGGACTTATCCCATGGCGGACATTTGACCCATGGTTCGCCCGTCAACGTCTCCGGGAAATGGTTTAAAGTCTGTCAGTACGGCGTAGACAAAGAAACAGAAACCCTCAACTTCGATCGCATTCGCGAAATCGCTCGCAAAGAAAGACCAAAACTAATTATTTGCGGTTATTCAGCCTATCCCCGGATCATCGAATTTGCCAAATTTAGAGAAATAGCCGATGAAGTCGGTGCTTATCTCCTGGCCGATATCGCCCACATCGCCGGTTTAGTTGCAAGCGGACACCACCCCAACCCAGTCCCCTATTGCGACGCAGTCACCACTACCACCCACAAAACTTTACGAGGCCCCAGAGGTGGTTTAATTCTAAGCCGCGATGCCGATTTAGGAAAGAAATTTAATAAAGCAGTATTCCCCGGAACTCAAGGCGGCCCCCTCGAACACGTTATCATCGGCAAAGCAGTCGCATTTGGAGAAGCCTTGAAACCAGAATTTAAAACCTATTCCGCTCAAGTAATTGCCAATGCTCGCTCCCTGGGCAACACTTTGATGGAGCGAGGCTTAAAACTAGTCTCTAACGGTACGGACAACCACCTAATTTTAGTAGATTTGCGATCGGTCAATATGACCGGCAAAAAAGCCGATCGCCTGATGAGCGAAACCAATATCACTGCCAATAAAAATACCGTCCCCTTCGATCCAGAATCGCCTTTTGTCACTAGCGGTTTGCGTTTGGGATCTCCAGCCATGACCACCAGAGGATTGGGTATAGTAGAATTTCAAGAAATAGGCAATATCATCGCCGATCGCCTGCTAAATCCTGAAGACGACAGCGTCAAGCAAGACTGTCTTAACCGAGTAGCCGCACTGTGCGATCGCTATCCCCTTTACGAACACATTCAGATTCCCGTGCCAGCAATTGTCTGAGAACGAGCTTGCGGAGGTCAACGGTCAAGAGTCAGAGATCGAGGATATTCAATCTTGAAATAGTTCGAGACAACAGCAATCTCAGATTAGATCCCAACTTTCTGGTTCGTCCTTTAACCCTCAATCTTGACTCTACCCCGAAGCCGGCGTTAAACAACAACTTTAGCAAACCACTTCTTGGGAATTAAATGTCATGTCTGCCCAACTGTATCACGCGATTTCCTTTCTAGTTTCTGTCACCGTAGTTTTATGGACTATTCCAGATGTGAAAAATATCGGTCTGCGGTTGGGTATCGTCGATCGACCCAATAAAAGAAAAATCCATCAAAACCCTACAGTTAGAGTCGGTGGCATTTCCATCTTCACCGGAACGATCGCCGCTTTATTAGTAGTTTGGGGTTTGGGAGGTTTCGGCGTATTGCCCCCCGAACAAGAATGGGAAATTTGGGGGATTGTTTTAGGTAGCGTTGGCTTTTTTGCGATCGGATTTGCTGACGATCTTTTTAACCTCAGACCTTTATCTCGACTGGCAATGCAATTTGCCGTTGCTAGCGTTTCTTGGCAGATGGGGGTTAAAATTCAATTTCTTTCGATTCCTTTTCACGGTTTAGTTCCCCTATATTGGCTCAGTTTGCCAATTACGGTAATTTGGTTGGCAGGAATGGCCAATGCAATTAATTGGATCGATGGTGTAGATGGTTTGGCTGCAGGAGTTTCCGGCATTGCCGCAGTCGTATTGTTAATTATGACCTTATTCGTCGATCGCCCTGCTGCTGCTTTAATAGCTGCGGCTCTAGCTGGAGGCTCTTTAGGCTTTTTACGTTACAATTTTAACCCCGCACAGATTTTTATGGGCGATGGGGGGGCTTACTTTATGGGCTTTACCCTGGCCGGAATAGCCACGATCGGTTTGGTGAAAACTACCGCCGTCACCGCAGTAATTTTGCCCTATTTAATTTTGGCAGTGCCGATCTTCGATATGTCCGCAGTGATCTTATCTCGCCTCAGTCGCGGCAAATCACCCTTTAGAGCCGATAACAGTCATCTGCATCACTGGTTGCTGGCCTCTGGAGTTCCGCAACGTCTGACGGTATTATTTATATATTCCCTCACTCTTTGGGTTGGTTGTTTGGCCCTGGGTTTTTCTAACCTTCCTAGCGGTTGGGGATACGCTATTGGTGCGACATTTCTTTTGGCCTACGTAGGTTGGCAAGTTTGGCGTAAAAAAAAATTAAAAGTTGAAAAAATATGAGTGCTGAAGTTATTTGCGTCGGAACGGAACTATTACTCGGAGATATACTCAATACTAACTGTCAATTTTTAGCCACGGAACTAGCCAATTTAGGCATTCCTCACTACCATCAAACAGTGGTAGGAGACAATTTAGAAAGACTTCAGCAAGTTATTGATATTGCTTCAAAGCGCGCTTCTATTTTAATTTTTACCGGCGGTTTAGGGCCTACTCCCGACGACCTAACAACCGAGGCGATCGCCAATTATTTTGCAACTCCATTGGTTGAAGAAGACGAAATTATTCAAGATATCGCCGCTAAATTTGCTGCTTTAGGCCGCAAAATGAGTCGCAGCAATTACAAACAAGCTTTGATTCCTCAAGGGGCAACGATCTTGCCCAACCCCCTCGGAACTGCACCCGGTATAATTTGGCAGCCTCGCCCGGGTCTGAGCGTCTTGAGTTTCCCCGGAGTACCTTCGGAAATGCACCGCATGTGGCGAGACAGTGCCGTTCCCTACCTCAAAAGTATTGGTTGGGGTCAAGAAATCATCTACAGTCGCACGCTGCGGTTTCGCGGCATTGGCGAATCGACTCTAGCCGAAAAAGTCTCTCACCTGCTCGAGTTAAATAACCCGACCGTCGCACCCTACGCTTCCAAAGGAGAAGTCAGGTTGCGCGTCTCTGCCAAAGCAACCTCTGAAACCGAAGCGATCGCAATGATTTCCCCGATAGCAGAAGAAATCAAAGAAATTGCCCAAGAAGATTATTTCGGTAGCGATAACGACACTCTTCCCGCGATCGTCGGCGATTTATTGCGCCAGAAAAAAGAAACTTTAGCAGTGGCAGAATCCTGTACCGGAGGAGCTTTAGGTGGTCTTTTGACAACAATACCCGGCAGTTCTGAATATTTTATGGGCGGTCTGGTTGCTTACAATAATTGGGTCAAAGCCTATGTTCTCGGAGTCAGTGAAGAAGATTTAATTGAATTTGGGGCTGTAAGTGCCAGCGTTGCCGAACAAATGGCAACCGGAATTAAAGAATTGCTGGGAACTACCTGGGGGATCTCAATTACGGGTATTGCCGGGCCGGGTGGCGGTACGGAGACCAAACCGGTAGGGTTAGTTTATATCGGTCTGGCAGGAGATGAAGGGGTTGAAAGCTTTAAGTATCTTTTTGGTAGCACCAGGGCTAGATCTCTAATTCGCTATCTCAGTGCCTGTAATTCCCTCGATCGCTTGCGAAGAAAACTTTTACAAAAATACCATTAAATCGTGTATCTGTTTTAAAAAGCTATGCTATCCTTAATATAAATATAAGAAAATCGGTTATCATCGTTCGTCAAACCAAAAATAAAAAAATAAGCTAACATAGCTAATTACATATGCGTAACTACTTTTATTGTAGTTCAGAGGTTTGACTGACTACAAACAACAATGCAGTTTCATTATTCATTGGAGCCCTCTGTTCGATGGAGTATTTAGATAAAGCCTTGGAAAAACTAAAAGAATGGGCAAGAAAGTTGGTTGAAAGCCTCTTAGGGCCAGAACCAGAGCCAGAAGCGGAACTAATTCCCATTCCCGTAGATCGAGCGAGACGTTAAGGGCATTACTAAATTTGTCTGTAAATTCTCAAAACTTATCTATATTAAATGTTCTGGTTCTTCACGGCCCCAATCTAAATCTTTTAGGGAAGAGAGAGCCAGAGTTTTATGGTTCTGTAACATTAAACGATATTAACGAACTTTTATCAGAAACAGCAATAAAATTAAGTTCCCAAGTTACTTGTTTTCAGTCTAACCACGAAGGAACGCTGGTAGACAAAATTCACGAAGCATTAGGACAATATCAAGGCATTTTAATTAATGCAGGTGCTTACACCCATACTAGCGTAGCGATTCGAGACGCGCTATCGGCAGTAGAAATTCCCACCGTAGAAGTACATTTAAGTAATATTTACAAGCGAGAAGTTTTCCGACATCATTCATATATAGCTGCAATTGCGATCGGTCAGATAAGTGGTTTTGGAGCTTTAAGTTACCAGTTAGGTTTAGAAGCTTTAGTAAAACATATTAGAGCCAAGTAATAGAAATACTAAATCTGCTATTTTCAGAATCGAAATAGATAGTGAGATTTATTATTAATTTTATTTGACGATACAGACTAAATGTCCGCTTTTATCAATTCCTTCGTCAATAATTTTAACAATATTTACTTTGGCTAAATCGCTGATTATTGCTTCGATAGTTGATGATGGTATGCGATCGAACTGAGAAGAAACTGTTGTAACTAAAGTATTTAAACCCATAACTTGTTGAGTTGTAATGATATTTAATAAGAATTCTTTTACAGGATCTTGTTTGACAACCGACGAAGTAAAATCTAACAGTTGTTGCAATAAAGTACAGTGATTTAATACTTGAGATTCGCGCACGAATGTTTGCAATTGCGTGATATTAGGAAGTAAATCGCCTATGATTAATTCTCCCGAACAAACCGCATTTAATAAACTATGATAAGTAGCTAAATAATGAATTGATTCTAATTCTGGAATCAGATGAATGCAACGATCGGCTGCAAATATTTCTTGATAAAGTTGATAGCCTTTCTTTTTACTGCTACCTAATTTTTCTGCTCTAATTAAATATAAACTTTGACATAAATTGCGTTCGATCGCTTTGCGACAATTCTGCATAACGTGATAAAAACTGCCTAAATTGCCATCTTCAATCCAAACTATGCCGATTTTTTTGCCGTCACTTTTTAAATAACTAAAAGAATAGCTTTTATAGCTTTTACTAGGCAATAAATTATTTTCGATCCCTTCTATTTGCAAAGCATAAAAACTTTCTTGTAATATTTTTATTAAACCTGGAGAAGAAAAATATTTTATGTTAGCTATTTTATTAACGTTGTTATTAAATTTTTTTTTCCAAACTAATTTAAATGCAGCGATTGTTTCTGATGATGTTGTAATCGGTGCGATCGGCTTGGGTTTTTCTTTTTCTTGAATTAGCGGTGACTTAATCTTAACTTGTTTCGTCTCAGCGCGATTTACGATCGGTGGTTTAATTTCTGGTTTTTCTTGCTTGCCTAATTTATATTCTTGAATTATTTTTCTGCCTAATTTTAGGGTGTCTCGAGGATTAGTTTTTCCTCCAGGAAATTCCCGTTCTAAAATTTTTCTTTCTAGGGGATAAATTTGGGATTTAGGTGGGAAATCAGCTTGGGAATGAAGGGAAAAAAGTCGCTTTTGCCAAATAGTTTCTGCTTGAGAGAGATTAATATCTTTCAGTAAAATTTTACCGTCTAATCGGTCTAAATCTGCCTGCACGATAGTCTTTTTATGTTCTTGCCAAGTTTCAGTGACCAAACTAATAATAATTAAAAAATTTTCAATTTTCTCGTTATGCAGAGTGGTGTTAACAGTAAATAATGGTTGCAATCCAGAAACACCATTATCATTATTACTAACCGCTAATTTATCAACTTGATCGAAACAAAGAAAAATAGGTTTAGTATTAACGGCAATTCTGCCTAAATTTGCGAGCATATTTTGTGCTGCATCTTCAGTATTAATAGACTGTCTGATACCTAAAATTTTTAAATCTTCTTCATCTAAATCCTCGCCGCGCAACCAATCGCAAGCCAGCGAATGCAGCTCTGGATTAATCAAATTATACAGCGTGGTAAAAAAATCTTTTGCTTGATAAATGCCTGTAGGATAAATATTTCTGAGATTAAAAATAAAAAGTCCTTTTTGTTTTAAAGATTGCTCGACGAAATGACGATCGCGCAAAACAGTTAAACTTTTCAACCACAATAAAAGTTGCGACTCTGTTTGACCTTCAGGAACGTGCATTAAGCTATCGACAGTATAGCGAAGAATGTGTCGCCAAATGCGATCGTTATCGGCCCAGGGCCCGATATAAGCAAAACAAGCGCGATCGTTCAATATTTTTTTAATTCGAGCTAATAAATAACTTTTCCCAGAACCTCTTTCACCGCACAATAAAACCGTGCGAGTTTGCTGGTTTTTAATTACTAAATCCAGCAATTTTTGGATTTGTTCGATTTCTTTTTGATGGATCGATTCTACAGTTAGATCGTCGGCTTGTTTTTCCTGCCAAAAGTTACCAGTATGAAAAGTAACCGTATCAAAAGGATTAATTTCTCGCTGAATAATTTGTTCTATAGATGCCATAATAAATTATATATTTCAACTTAAATTCTTTTTTTTTGAGTCGAGCGCGACTTTAATTAACGATAATAAAAAATAATCTCCTACCTACACCTTGATAGATTGCAGCTTGAATTTGTTCGCTGCTGTAACGCATTCCTTCTTGTAAAGAACTAAGTTCAATTTTGTCATGGCGTTGCAAATTATAAAGCGATCGATCTAATTCTTCTCTCGAAAGAGGAGGTTGTAACTCTTGTCGTAAATAGAAAATAGGTAAGTAATTATCCGTACCTAATTTTGCATCTAAATCGCGAATTTTATCTAAAATTTCCTCATCGCTAAGTTTAACATCTTCCGATCGCGCTGCGAGTTCGACAACAATTTTATCAGTATTTTCTCTTGGTAGTTGTCGTAGGGACTGGAAATATTTATTTACTTTTTCAATGCATTCTTTTCCTTTTAGAGTCAAACAAATTTCTGCTTTTTGTTTTTTCAATGCAGTTTCGACAACAATTAAGCCTCGATCGCGCAACGAAAGGAGAATTTTTTGAATTTCGGCTAAAGATAGCTGTTTTTCTTTGGTTTTAATGTTGATTTGTCTGGCTTGAATACCCGGATACCTGCTGATGCGATCGAGTATTCTAAATTCTACGTGGCCGATCGGCAATCGATCTAAGGGTAAATTGAGCAAAGCTATTCCTGGAGGAGCTATTTCTACACTAGCAATTTCTTCTGAAAAATCAATCAAACCATCAGCAGCCAATTGCTGACAAATTCGATCTTTATCTGGGAAGTTGCGGAATCGAGAATTAGCCAGATAGGATCGATGATTTTGACAATCAAATAATTTGAGGAGAAATTTTAATTCATTAATATTCATCCCATGCTCTTTTACTGAATATCGCTCGAAATTACTTTAGCTTATAGTGCGATCGCACAGATTTGCAACTGAATTTGACTGGCCTTGGTTTGAAGTTAAAAAGAAATTCTCACTGCAACATTCTTTACTTTTTGCAATATATCGAGAAACTTAAAACTATTACTATATAAAATTAATATCAAAAATAAACGGAGACAAGTAAATTTCTTGAATAGACCTGATAAGCATAGTATTGGCTTGAGCGGTGTAAATCTTTCTGGTATTGACCTTTCTGGTACGGATCTCAGCGATGTTAATCTTAAGCATGCCGATCTCAGTGGTAGCGACTTAACTGGAGCTAATTTGAGCGGTAGCGACTTAACGGATGTCGATTTAAGCGATTGTATTTTAACTGCTGCTAATCTTAGCGGTGTCAAGCTTACAAATGCCGATCTCAGCGGTATGGATTTAACTGGTATTAACCTCAAAAATGCCGATCTACGCGGTACTGACCTTAGTTTAACTAATTTAAGCAATGGTGATTTACGCGGAATTTGTCTTAAAAATAGTAACTCGATCGGAGCTTCTTTGCGAGGAGCTAATTTAAGTCGTGCTGATTTGAGGGGAGCGAATTTTGAAAGTGTAGATGCGATCGGTGCTAATTTGAACGAAGCTGACTTGAGCGGAGCAAATTTAAGCAATGCAGATTTGGTTCGAGTTACTGCTAAAGGTGCAAATTTTACTGGAAGCATTTTAACCGGAGCAACTTTAGAAAATTGGCAGATCGACGATCGCACTATATTTGAGAACGTTATTTGCGATTATGTTTATTTAAAATCTGCAGGAAAAGAACGTCGTCCTCAAAATAAAAATAAGTTTTTTCAAGCAGGAGAATTTGTCGAGTTATTAAGACAGCCTCAAGATCCTTTAAATTTAACTTTTAAAGATGGTATTGATTGGAAAGCTTTTATTTTTACCTTTGAAAAGTTGCAGCAACAACTGGGCGATCGCGAATTATCGCAAATTATCAGTATTGAAGTTCGCCGAGATCTTGTCCTAGTTAAGATTGCTCTGGCTGAAGATTGTGACAAACAAGAAATTGAAAATTATTTTCAAAAAAAATACGAGGAAATACTCAACAATTTAGCGCAACAATATCACTCGCAATTAAACTTGCAAGCGCGAGAAATAGATCTTTATCTGCGTCAAAATTGCGATGTTTTTCAAACAATCAAATATTTAGCCCATCGACCTTTACAGCCTCATCGAGATCGTCTTTCTTAACTATCGTTCGCTCTTTCTGTTGTATTGAGCGCGGAAACGATCGCCTCTCGAGCGACATTTTGATAAACTTGTTTGAGATATTCTTGAATCGCTTCAGCATCGGCCGCAGCTAAAGGCACATTTCCTAAAATATCGAAGACCGTTTTACTATCTGGAGGGGGTGCGATGACAACTAAAGAAGAGTCTAAAGGTTCTTGATACTCCCAGAATTCGCTCAACTTAAAAGATAATGAAGTTGTTTGCGAGTCTGCATCTTCGGGAGTTAATTCGGCTTTTGTTTCGGCTAT